>PXSM01000153.1:4003-11831 GCA_003023465.1 Halobacteriales archaeon SW_6_65_15
TGCAGCATCACGTAGTGCACCGCGACGGAGAGTAGCGCGACACCCAGCAGCAACGCGGAGTGCCACACGTCCCGCACCAGGACGACGCCCAAGCTGCTCGCTACGGTCACGAGCGCGAACAGCCCGAACGCGATCATCTCGTATGCCATTTCTGTCACCTTGAAGTTCTGGTAATCGTCCTTTTAACGTTTCGAGACGGGGCTACTGGTAGTCCACCTCGCCTTCGCCCTCGCCGATCCACGCGCCCCGGTCGGGTTCGCGGGATTCGAGGGGGTCGATGTCCTTGTACCACGGGACGTTCTTCAACTGCTCTTTGTTGTAGATGAACTCGTCCTTCGTGTCCGCGGTGAACTCGAAGTTCTCGGTCAGCAGGATGGCGTCCACCGGGCAGACTTCCTCGCACAGCCGACAGTAGACGCACTGTCCGATGTGGAGGTTGTACTGCTCGCCGTTGCGCTGGTCGTCCTGCACGATCTGGATCGTGTCGTTCGGACAGACGTTCTCGCACTGGCGACACCAGATGCACCGCTCCTGACTGAACTTGTGGACCCCGCGGAATCGCGGGCTTACTTCGGGTGCCACGTCGGGGTACTCGACCGTGAACGTGGACCCGTCCAGTGCGTGCTTCAGCGTGGTTGCCATTGACTTGAGGACTCCGATCATTAGAGCATCACCCCGACGATGACGGCCGTCAGGACGAGGTTAGCGAGGCTCATCACGAGCATGCCCTTCCAGCCGATCTCGATGAGTTGGTCGATGCGGACGCGCGGCACCGCCGACCGCGCCCACTGGGTGAACAGGAAGACGGCCCAGATCTTGATCACGAACCAGACGAAGTTCAGCGACTCCGGCAGGAACGGACCGGCCGGACCGCCGAGGAACACGGTGGCGATGATGGCCCCGCCGAGGAAGATGTGCAGGAACTCGCCGAGGTAGAACAGCACGAAGTACACCGACGAGTACTCCGTCTGGTATCCGGCGATGATCTCGGTCGGAGCCTCGGGGACGTCGAACGGGTTGCGTCCGACCTCCGCGAGGTTCGCCACCACGAACAGCACGAACGCGAACGGGTTCACGAACGCGAACCACGACGGAATCGTGATCCCCGCGACCGTGAACAGTGGCTCCTGCTGGGCCGCGACGATGCCGCTCATCTGGAGCGTGTCGGTGAACAGCACGACCGACGCCGCGGTCAGGATGAGCGGAATCTCGTAGGCGATGTTCTGCGCGATGGCGCGCAGGCCGCCCATCAGCGAGTACTTGTTGTTCGAGGCGTAGCCCGCCATCGCCAGTCCGAGCGTGGCGATGGAGGCCGCCGCGAACACGAAGGCCAGCCCGATTTCGGGGTCGGCCAGCATCAGGTTGACGCCGAATATCTGGCCCATCGGGATGACCGCGAAACCGAGCAGGGCCGAGGACGCCACGACGAGGGGCGCGAGGTCGTACGCCGGGCGGTCCGCGCCCTCGGGGATGATGAGCTCCTTGCCGAGCAGGCGGACCGCGTCGGCCACGATGATGAGCAGGCCCGCGGGACCGACCCGGTTGACCGCGATGCGGTCGGTGAACGCCGCGGTGATCTTCCGCTTGGCCCACGGTCCCGCGACGCCGGTCATCGCCAGCATGATGTTGCCGACGACGAACGCGCCGAGGAACGCCGCGAGCGCCTCCTGCCAGATGGCCAGATCGCCGCCGCCGAACAGCGCGCGGGCGATTGTCTCGGGCAGGAGGACGGGGTCGGCCTGCAGTGGCGCGAGCGACATCAGCGGTCCACCTCCCCGAGGATCACGTCGAGGCTACCCAGTGCCGCGATGAGGTCGGGGACGTACTCGCCCTGCGCCATCGCCTCCAGCGAGTGGAGGTTGTTGAAGCACGGACTCCGAATCTTGAACCGCGCGGGCTTGTCCGTCCCGTCCGACCGGACGTAGATGCCGAGTTCGCCCTTTGCGCCCTCGACCGCCCGGTACACCTCGGTGTCCGCGTCCGGCTTGAGCGTCCGGGGGACGTTGCTCTGGATGTCCCGCTCGTCTTCCGGCCAGTCTTCGAGCAGGTCCACGCACTGGCTGATGAGCTTCGCCGACTCCTCGACCTCGCGCATCCGGACGAGGAGGCGGGCGAAGTTGTCACAGCCGTCTTCGGTGACGACGTCCCAGTCGAGTTCGTCGTAGTAGCCGTAGGGGTCGTCGCGGCGGAGGTCGTAGTCGATGCCCGACGCGCGGGCGACCGGGCCGGTACAGCCGTACTGCTTGGCCGTCTCGGCGTCGATGACGCCGGTACCGATGGTCCGCTTCTGGAAGATTTCGTTGGTCGTGATGAGGTCGTGGTACTCCTCCAGCGCCTCCGGCAGGTCGTCGATGAAGTCCCGGACCTTCTCGAAGAACTCCTCGCGGGGTTCGGGCAGGTCCCAGACGACGCCGCCGAGCCGGAAGTAGTTGAACATCATGCGCTGGCCCGTCAGGTCTTCGAGGATGTTCTGGACCAGTTCCCGGTCGCGGATGGCGTACATGAACGTGGCCGTGAAGTCGCCGTACACGTCGAGGGCGAACGTCCCCACGGCGAGCATGTGGCCCATTATCCGAGCGAACTCTACGGACATCGTCCGGAGAATCTGGGCGTACTCGGGCACCTCGATGTCGTTGAGGTCCTCCGCGACCCGGGCGTACGCCCACTCGTTGGGCAGGTTGGCCGTGTAGTCCCACCGGTCGGGGTACGGCATGATCTGGTGGCGATAGTTGTTGTTCTGGCACATCTGCTCCTCGCAGCGGTGGAGGTAGCCGATGTCGGGTTCCACGTCAGCCACTTGCTCGCCGTCCAGCACCGTCTTGAGGTGCAAGACCCCGTGGGTCGCCGGGTGGTGCGGACCGATGTTCAGGAACATCGTGTCAGACTGGGACTCCGAGTCCGTGCTCGAGTCCTCGCCCTCCTGTGACTCCGTCTTCCGCTGGGTCGCCGTGAGCGGATTGACGTGTTCTTTCAGCGCGACGACCTGTGGCTTGTCCTGAGGCCTCCCGCTCGTGCCACTCGGCGGTCTTGTATATCGGCGCGGCCGACTCGTTCCACGGGTCCTCCTTGTCGGTCGGCACGATGACGTTGACCTCCTGCGTCCGGTCGGCGTACTTCGACAGGTGGTAGATGCTCTCGTAGCGGTCCTCGTACTCCTGCGCGGTCAGACACGACAGGTGGTCGAATCCGGCCTCGTCGCGGAGCGTCCGGAGGACCGTCTGCACGTCGCCCGGGTGGATGACGAACCCGCCGGCGTTGAGGTGGTCCTCTCGACGGATCACCCGGTCGCCGAGCAGGTCAGCCAGTTCGTCGTAGTCGACGGTCTCGCGCGTCTCGGGCACCTCCAGCTCGGAATCGGGTTCGCGCGCGTCGCTCATCGAGCATCACCACGACGGTCGGTCCCACTGTCTACAGTCGTACCGAACGGTCCCATCCCCATTGTATCACGAATCGGGGTCGGACGACAATAGGACTAACGGCTTCGCGAAGCGCCGACGTCGCTGAAAAAAGTTACTGGTTCCTGCGACTCGGTCTCGCTACCGCTGGCGCTCGTCGCGGTCGCCGTGGCGGTCGGAGCCGTGGCGACTGCTCGAACCGCCCCGGTGGCCTTCGCCCTCGCCGCGCATCTGGGTCTGCTGGATCGCGCTGTAGCCACTTTCGGAGCTACCGCCGTACTGGTTCTGCTCCTGCTGGCCGTGCCGACCCTGCTGGCTGCCACCGTGTTGGCCCTGCTGGCCGTGTTGGCCACCCTGCTGATGCCGACCGGACTGGCCCTGCTGACTCCACTGGCCGCCCTGATGCTGGCCGTGCTGACCAGTCTGACTCTGCTGGCTACGTCGGCCCTGCTGGCTACGCCGACCCTGTTGGCCGCGCTGGCCCATCTGCTCGCGGTTACTGTGCTGGCCACTCTGACCGCGTCCCGACGTGCTCTGGTGGCCACTCCGGCCACCGCCACGCTGGCCCTGCTGGTCACCCTGTTCGTGGCCGGTGTACTGGCCGCCGCGACCGCCGTGCTGGCTCATACTGTGGATGTCGCGGTCGTTGTGGCCCTGCTGGCCGCGGCCCTGATTCTGGCCGACCTCGTGGCGCTGGCTCGTCTGCTCGTGGGGACCTTGCTGGCCCTGCTGGCCCCACTGGTCGGTCTGGTGCTGGCCAGTTTTCTGATGGCGGCCCTGCTCTTGGATATCGCGGCCGCCCATCTGGTGCTGGCCGGTCTGGTGCTGGCCCTGCTGACCGTGGCGACCCTGTTGACCCATCTGGCCGTGCTGGCTCTGCTGGCCGTGCTGACCTTGCTGATGCCGACCGGACTGGCCCTGCTGGCCCCACTGACCGTGCTGGCTACCACCATGCTGGCCGTGTTGGCCCTGCTGACCCATCTGGCCGTGCTGGCCCATCTGGCTGCGCTGACCCTGCTGGCCAGTCTGGTGCCCCTGCTGGCCCATCTGTTCGTGCTGGCCAGACCGTCGTCCTCGGTCTCGGCCACCCGAGGAGTATCGTCCCTGCGTCTGTCCTTCGCCTTGCGAACCGCGCTCGTGGCGACGGTCCTCTTGCTGGTTGCTCCCCCAACGGTCGCGATTATCTCGTGCCATAATCAAGTCCCCGGTGGATTTTCTCTTGTATTTTCCTTATGTGTACTGGGCGGAGTCTGACACGAAAACCGGCCGAGTCGCGAACGCGGCCCGTTCGGTCAGAGGTAAGCACGCTTAAGGCGGGGCACCGACACGTCTCTCACATGGAACCACGGGACCTCTCGTCGCACACAGTATATCAGGCCGGGCGAGGGATCGAGGAGGTCGCCCGGGACCTCGGGCTGGACCCCGACGACCTCGTGAAACTCGCCTCGAACGAGAACCCCTTCGGTCCGAGCCCGGCGGCGGTCGAAGCCATCCGGGAGGCGGCCGGGTCCGCCAACTCCTACCCGAAGGCCTCCCACGCCGACCTCACCGAGAAGCTGGCCGACCGGTGGAGCGTCGCCCCGGAGCAGGTCTGGCTCGCCAACGGCGGCGACGGCGTCCTCGACTATCTCGCCCGGGCGATGCTCGAACCCGGCGAGGCGGTCCTCGTCCCTGACCCCGGCTTCGCCTACTACGGGATGAGCGCCCGGTATCACCACGGCGAGGTCCAAGAGTACCAGATTTCGAAGGCCGACGACTTCGCACTCGCGGCCGAGACGGTTCTCGACGATTACGAGGGTCGAGAATCGGGTGATTCTCGACCTCGTCGGACTTCAGGCAAGTCAGACGGTGGCGAACGAATCGTCTACCTCACGAGTCCGCACAACCCGACCGGCAAGCGATTCGACCTCGACGCGGTCGCGGAGATCGCCGACCGAACCGGCGAGGAGACCCTCGTCGTCGTGGACGAGGCCTACGGCGAGTTCGCCGACGGGCCGAGCGCAGTGGAGTTGGTCGGCGAGCGCGACGACGTGGCCGTCCTTCGGACCTTCTCGAAGGTGTACGGGCTGGCGGGCGTCCGACTGGGGTACGGCATCGTCCCGGAGGCGTGGGCCGACGCCTACACTCGCGTCAGCACGCCCTTCGCCGCGAGCGAGATCGCCTGCCGGGCCGGGCTCGCCGCGCTGGACGACGACGACCACGCCAGGAAGACGGTCGAGACCGCCGAGTGGGCGCGCGAGTACCTGTACGAGAACCTCGACGCCCCGACGTGGGAGAGCCACGGCAACTTCGTCCTCGCAGAAGTCGGAGACGCCAGCGAGGTGGCCGACGAACTCCAGCGCCGGGGCGTCATCGTCCGCGACTGCACCAGCTTCGGCCTGCCCGAGTGCGTCCGCATCACCTGCGGGACGGAGGCGGAGACGAAGCGGGCGGTGGCCGAACTCAACGAGGTGTTGGCGTCGTGAGGGTCGTCGTCACGGGCACGCCCGGCACGGGAAAGACCTCCGCGGTGGAGGCCTTCGAACGCGACCCGGACTCCGCCCCCGAGTTCGCCGACTTCGACCTCGAAGTCGTCCACCTCAACGACCTGATCCGCGAGGAGGACCTCTGGACCGAGCGCGACGACGAACGCGACAGCCTCGTCGCCGACCTCGACGCGGTCCGAGAGCGACTCGACGGCCGCGACGACCTCCTGATAGAGTCCCACCTCGCCCACCACCTCGAAGCGGACAGGGTGGTCGTCCTCAGGTGTCACCCCGAGGAACTCGAACGACGCCTCGGCGAGCGCGGCGAGACCGAAGCGAAGGCCGAGGAAAATGCGGAGAGCGAGGCTCTCGACGTGATCCTCTCGGAGGCCGCGAACGAGCACGGCGTCGAGAACGTCTACGAGGTCGAGACGACCGACCGGACCCCCGACGAGGATCACGCGCCAACCGGATGCTCCGGCCCTTCGTCTCGCTCTCGACTCGCCTCGGGGTGACCCCCGACGCGGTGAGCGTCATCGCCTTCGCGTTGGCCGGCGGCGCGAGCGCGGCCTTCTACCTCGGCGGGGCCGACCCCATTTGGTACTTCGCCGGGGCGGTCCTCGTGTTCCTGAACGGGTGGCTCGACCTGCTGGACGGCGCGCTGGCCCGAGAACTCGGCACCGACTCGAAGGCGGGCGACCTGCTCGACCACGTGCTCGACCGGTACGCCGACATCGTCATCATCGCGGGCGTCGCGGCGGGCGTGGACCGGTACGCGCTCGGCCTCGCGGCCGTGACGGGCGTGCTGATGACCTCCTATCTCGGCACGCAGGCGCAGGCGGTCGGACTGGACCGGGTGTACGGCGGTCTGCTCGGTCGGGCCGACCGACTCGCGCTCGTCGGCGTGGCGGGCGTCGTCGCCGCCGTGCAGCGATTTTACTACGCGTGGACGGCCCTGTCGTAGATTGTAACTTAGTTAAGTTTTTCAACTCCCGTGGTCTCGAAATGAATCGAGACGTGGACATGGCAAACGAGCGACCGGGTGAGTCGGGCATCAACGTCGACTTGGAGGAGATACTGCCAGCGAACACCCACATCACCATGGAGGAGTTCCTCGAAGTGGCCGAGAACGTGGACTCGCTGTTCGAGTTGAGCCGAGAGACCAGACTCTCCCGCGAGAAGTGTCGGCGGGTACTGAAGTACTTCGAGCGCAACGACGAGGTGAAACAGGGGTTCGGATTCCTTCGGGACGCGCAGGACGACGACCGCATTCCGTAGCTGGTGATCGGAGTTCCGCCGGGGGTTCTCGGCCTGCGCAGATACCACCGCGAGCGCGTCGTCCGGACCTTCCGGCGGGAATCGCCTCGGCGTGTAATTTAAGAGCGCAGCGGAACTACCTTCGGGTATGGTTCAGTGTGAGATGTGCGGTGCCGAGACCGGGTCCCCCAAGACCATCAAGGTCGAAGGTGCCGAGTTGGACGTCTGCGACAACTGTTCGGACTTCGGGACCGAAGTCAAGACGCAGGACTCCAGCTCGACCTCCACCAAGTACTCGACGTCCTCGTCGGGGAGTTCGTCCTCCTCATCGTCTTCGTCGTCTGGCGCGTCCTCGACCTCCTCGCGGTCGCGGCGCTCGGACATGTTCGACGACATGGACGAGATCGCCCAGGACTACGACGACCGCATCCGGAACGCCCGCGAGAGCACCGACATGAGTCAGGAGGACCTCGCCGACGAACTCAACGAGAAGGCCAGCCTCATCCGCAAGCTGGAGCGCGGCGACGTGCTCCCGAGCGACGAGGTCCGGCGCAAGCTCGAACGCAAGCTCGACATCAGTCTGACCGCAGGTGCGTCCGGCGACGAGGACGAGGAGTGGAGCGGCGGCAGTTCGACGGGCGAGTACACGCTCGGCGACGTGGTCAAGCGGAAGGACTAACACAACCTTTTACTACAACCTTTTGCTGCGCG
>PXSM01000153.1:11940-26377 GCA_003023465.1 Halobacteriales archaeon SW_6_65_15
CGACGAGCCCGTGAGAGATAGCTCCTCCATAGACGGATATCCCAATTGCTAAAAGAAACAAAATTAAATCTCTAACATCACAGATTATTTTTCTAACTTGCTCCGACCCTGTTCGCAGGTCACCGGGACTTTCACACCACAGCACCCCGTAGTTCCGATCAATGAGAATCCCGTACGGGGACACCACCATCGACGTGTCCCTTCCCGAGTGCGACGTCACGGTCGCCGAGCCGCCGGGCGGAGAGCCGGTAGACCCCCGCGAGGCCGCCGAGGAGGCTATCGCAGACCCTCACGGCCCGCCACTCCGCGAACGCGTCGAGGCCGACGACGAAGTCGCTATCGTCGTGACGGACGTGACCCGGGCGACCCCCGACGACGCGCTCGTGGACATGCTGGTCTCGGAACTCGCCGAGGCCGGAATCGACCGCGATCAGATTTCCATCGTCGTGGGGCTCGGACTCCACCGGCCGATGACCGACGCGGAACTCCGCGAGGGACTGGGCGAGTACGCCGACCTCGCGGAGAACCACGACGCCGAGGCCGTCCGCGAGGTTGGTACGGTCGATGGGTCTGGCGGCGAGGGATCGGACGGCGAGAGCGATGGAACGGACGGTGAGGAGGTCCAGATTCAGCTGAATCCGACAGTGGCCGACGCCGACGCCGTGGTCTCGACCGGGATGGTCGAACCCCACCAGTACGCGGGCTTCTCCGGCGGCGCGAAGACGGCCGCCATCGGCGCTGGCGGCGAGTCGCTCATCGGCTACACCCACGGCCCGGCGATGCTCGCGCGGGAGGGCGTCCGCCTCGGCCGGGCGGAGGGCAACCCCTTCCGGGAGACGCTCGACCGGGCTGGCGACCTGATCGGTCTCGACTTCTGCCTGAACGTCACCCACGGCCCCTCCGGGGGTCTCGCGAGCGACGCGAACGAGACCTCGGAAGGCGAGCGGAGCGAGTCTTCCGGTGTCCTCGGAGCCAGCGCGGGCGACCACCGGGCCGTGGTCCGCGACCTCGCCGACACCGCCAGAGACTCCCTCTCGGTCGAGGTGGAGGGAAGCTACGACGCGGTCGTCGCGGGCGTCGGCGCGCCCAAGGACGCCAACCTCTATCAGGCCACGCGGGCCGCGACCTACGTTGCGCTAGGTGACTACAATCCCCTCAGCAAAGGTGGACGTATCGTCTTGTCCGCGCGCCTCCCCGAGGGCGCGGGCGAGGGAACGGGAGAACAGCGCTTCTACGAGTGGCTCAGCGAGGCCGAGAACGCCGACGCCCTCTACGACGAGATGCGGCGGGGTTACGAGGCGGGTGCCCAGCGAGCTTTCGTCGTGGCTCGCGTCCTCCGGAACTACGACGTGTACGTCACCAACAGCGAGAGCTCAGCGGTCGTCGAGGACTGCCTGATGCACGCCCGCGAGTCGGTCGAAGACGCCATCGAACCCGGAAGCGACGTGCTGGTCGTCCCCGACGCCCTCGACACCCTGCTCGTGGCTGGGTAGGCAGGGTGAGTCTATCGGGCCCGCGCCGCGTCCTCGGTGGAAGCGGATTCGTCGTCCATCCCCTCTTCGGCGACGCCGAGCGTAGCGATGGACTGGACGGCCTCCTCCACGGTCAGATCGACGTCGTGGACGTGCTCCGTGGGCATGTGGACGATGAACCCGTTGGTGGTCGGATTCGGTCCGAGCGGCATCATCAGCGTCAGCATCTCGTCCGCGTCGAGCCCCTCGGATATTACCGGCGGCGTCTCCTCGATGAGGAAGCTGAGCATGTAGGCGTCCTGATGGGGGAACTCGATGAGCTTGACGTCCTGGAACTGGTGGGCGTCGTCGGAGACGAGGATGTCGGTGGCCCGACGCATGGCGGTGTACACCGTACTCACCACCGGAATCGTCGCCATCGTTCTGTCGACCACGCGGGTGACGTATCCGCCCGGAGTGAGGTCCGCCACGAGGCCGACCACCAGGAAGAACGCCACGAGCGACAGGAGCGTCGTCACCTCGACGAGCGCGGTCGGTAACTCGTCGGTCCAGAGGTACTCCACGGCGGCGACGACCGGGGAGAGCATGCCGAGGATGAACTCGAGGACGACGACGAGAACGACCAGCGTGACGACCAACGGGATCGAGAGCACGACCCCGTGGATCAGCCACCGTTTGAGCTTCAAGGGGTTCTTCGGCATGCACCCGAATACGACCTCCTCCCCCGAAACCTTTCGGCTCGCGAGTATTACTGGATTCGCGACGCGAACCCGTCGTGGACCGCGACGAAAGGCGTCGATTTCGCCTCGGACGATACTGAAAGAGGAGTTTCACCGACCGGTACGGTTTTGACACCGCAATGTATTTCGGCCAACATGAACAGACGACGGTTTCTCCGCTTCGCCGGACTGGCGAGCGGAGCGCTTGCGTGGGGGTCGCTCGCGGGCTGTCTCGGCGACGGGCGGCTCGACGCACCGGGGATGATCGACCGACCCGACCTCTCGGAAGGACCTGCGTGGCCGACGTTCGGTTCCGACGCCGCCAACACCGGGCACGACCCCGACGCCTCGGGGCCGACCGACGACGCGAGCATCGTCTGGGAGTTCGACGCGGGAAGTCCGACCGCCAACACCCCGCCGGTTGTCGTCGGCGATGCGGTCTACACCGGAAGCTCGGGCACGGGGGGGAACCTCTGGGCGCTCGACGCCGAATCCGGCGACCGGTACTGGGAGTTCGAGACCGACGGCTGGGTGAACCACGCCCCCGCGGTCGCCGACGGGACCGTCTTCGTCGGCACCGACGGCCAGACGGTCCACGCGGTGGACGCCCGGTCGGGCGACGAACGGTGGTCGGTGGACCTCGGGCGCGACCTCCACGACTCCTCGCCCACCGTGGTCGATGGCACTGTCTTCGTCGGCACCGCGGGCGACTCTCCGGCGACCGTCTCAGGAGATGAGGACGAGGACGAAGTGAACAGGGCTGGAATGGTGGTCGCGCTCGACGCCGACACCGGCGGGACGCGCTGGTCGTTCGAGGTGAGCGACTGGATATCCACCACGCCCGCGGTCGCCGAGGGCCGGGTGTACTTCGGCGACGCCACCGGCCGGGTCCGCGCGCTCGACGCCAGCACGGGCGAGGAGGTCTGGTCGTTCGACGTGGGATCGAAGGTACTCTCGTCGCCTGCTCTCACGGACGGTACCCTCTATTTCGGCGCGAACGGACGACTCTACGCCCTCGACGCCCGGACGGGTGACCCTCACTGGACGTTCGACCTGCGCTGGCCGACCGTGAAGTCCTCGCCCGCGGTCGCCGGCGGGACCGTCTTCGTCGGCTGTCACGGCGGTGGGGGCTGTCGGTTGGTCCCCGACGACGAGACCTGCGACGCACCCGACGAGACCGGGTCGCTCCACGCCGTCGACGCCGACCTCGGTGCGGAGGAGTGGCGCTACGACGTCGAACGCGACGTGCGCTCGTCCCCGGCGGTCGCCGACGGAATCGTCTATCTCGGCTGTGCGGGCGGCGCGTCGGCGGTCCGGGCCGCCGACGGCCGAGAGGCGTGGCGAGTCGAGTTCGGGAGCTACGTCGACTCCTCGCCCGCGGTGGCCGACGGTCGGGTGTTCGTCAACTGCTCGGACGGGAAGGTGTACGCGCTGGGGGATTCTCAGTAGTCGAACAGAAGCGACCGGAGGGAAAGCGACCGGGAGAAACGATTAACCGTTCTTTCTGGGGCATAATATTTCTTTTAGAAATGAAAATGTTGTCTATCTGGCCGCCGACGCCCCGCCGGTCGGCGAGTCGTACTCGTCACCGATCTCGTCCAGCACGCGCTCGTGGAACTCCTGGAGGACCGCGCTCTCGTCCTCGGCCAGCACCACGTCGCTGGCCATCAGCGTGGCGAGTCCGAAGGCCTTCGGCGTCGGGGTGTCCACGCGGTTCTGGACCACCTCGACCTCGCCGTCCTGTACGTCGGCCAGCACGTCCTCGATGGCCGAGACGGCGAGTTTGTCCTCGATGATCTCGCGGTAGGTCTCCTCGATGACCGCGAAGTCCTCCAAGTCCTCGGCGAAGCCCAGCAGCATCTCGCTGGAGACCTGCTGTTCGCTGGCGGACTTCTCGTAGCCCTTGTAGCGCTTGAGGATCATCAGCGACCGAGTGGCGTTGATGCGGAAGTACCGCTGGAGGAGTTCGGTACCTCCGAGGGCGGCCCGCAGGTCGCTCCGCACGTCCTCGGGGTCGATGTCACGCAGAATCTCGGCCACGTCCACCTTCCGGTTCAGGGGCATCGAGACCGTGAAGCCGTGGTCGGCGACCGCCACCGAGACGTTGGTGCTGGCGGCGTTGGCGCAGCGATAGGCGACCACCCGCGAGAGGCCGTCGTTGAACTTCCGGCCGTAGTTCGAGTGGACGTAGTAGTGGCGCTCGTACTCGTCGCGGTCCAACTCGATCTCGACCGCGAGCCGCGAGTCGGTACTGACGCTCTGGGGGCCGGCGTACCGAACCTGCTCGTCGAACATCCGCGCGATGGCCCGGACGCTGTTCTCGTCCAGCGGGAACTCCCGGAGCCACACCCTGACCGCGGGCTTGCCGCGCTTCCCGGACTTCCGGAGGAGTTCGCCCTGGAATTCGAGGATGCTCCTCCCGAGGTCGTACGAGAGGGGCAGGCGCTCGGAGAACCACGAGGGGACGGTGGGCCGGGCGTTCGTCCGGTCGGCGTACACCTTCGACCCCCGGCGGTACTGGAACTCGAAGTTCTGGCCGCCGAGGACGAACACGTCGCCCTTCTCGAGGGTGTCGAGGTACGACTCGTCCAGATTGCCGACCCACTCGCTGTCCGCACGGGTGTACACGTCGCAGGTGAACGAGTCCGGAATGGTCCCGATGTTGGTCATGTAGATGACTCGGGCGAGCCGTCCGCGCTTGCCGATCAGGGGCTCGCCGACCTCGAAGTCGGGATAGTGGTACTCGCCGTCCTGCGGGTCGTTCTCGTCGCGCCATATCTTGGCGTAGACGTTCTTGTCCTCCAGCCCCTCGTAGTCGGCGGTGAGGTACCGGAAGAGGGTCTCGAACTGGTCGTCCGAGAAGTTGCGGTAGGGGTAGGCCCGCCGGAGGGTCTCGCGGACCTCACTCTCGGGTCGCACGTCGTTTATCGCCATGCCGTAGACGTGCTGGGCCGCCACGTCGTAGGCTTCCTCGGGGACGAACACCCGGTCCACGAAGCCCTCCTCGGCCTTCTTCAGCATCACCGCGCACTCGACGAGTTCGTCGCGGTCGAGGGCGACGACTCGGCCCGTCACGGTCTGGCCGAGCTGGTGACCCGCCCGACCGACGCGCTGGAGGAGGGAGGCGACGGACTTGGGCGAGCCGACCTGCACCACGAGGTCGATGTGGGGCATGTCGATGCCGAGTTCGAGGCTGGTCGAGGTCGTCACCACGTCGAGGGTGCCGTCCTTGAGGTCCTGCTCGATGGACTGGCGGGCGTCCTTCGAGAGGCTACCGTGGTGACAGCCGGAGTTGCCCTCGTCGTACTCCTCGAATCGTTCCCGGAGGTTGTGGAGGACCCGCTCGGCCCCGGACCGGGTGTTCGTGAAGACGAGGGTGTTGGTGTGGTCCTGAATCAGGTCGTGGAGCTGGTCGTAGAATCGCCCGTTGACGATCTCTCTGGGCGTGTCGATGAGGTCGTCCGTGGGACACTGCAACTCGATGTCGAACTCCCGGACGAACCGGGTGTCCACGATTTCGCAGTCGCGGGACGTCGTGCCGGTTTCGTCGGTCGCGAGGTCGGCCGACTCCGATTCACCGCCGGGCGCACCGGTTTCACAGCCCACCAGGAAATCCGCGATGTCTTCGAGCGGTTCGACGGTCGCCGAACAGCCGATGCGGGTCGGCGACGACTCGACCATGTTCTCCAGTCGCTCCAGACTCACCGCGAGGTGGGTGCCCCGCTTGCCGTCGGCGAGGCTGTGAATCTCGTCCACGACGACGTACTCGACGGTCTCCAGCTTCTGCTTGAACTTGGGGGAATTGAGCAGAATCGAGAGGGTCTCGGGCGTCGTGTTGAGGATGTGGGGCGTCTCCTCCAGCATCTTCTGGCGCTCGCTGCTGTCGGTGTCGCCGTGGCGGATGGCGTGGCGGACCTCGCCGACCTCCGCGCCGCGCTTCTCGGCCTTCTCGCGGATGCCCGCCAGCGGGACCTCCAGATTCCGGTGGATGTCGTTGGCCAGCGATTTCAGGGGTGAGACGTACAGGCAGTAGACGGAGTTGTCCAGTCCCTCCTCCTGCTCGCGCTCTCGCCGGAACAGTTCGTTGAGGATCGCGGTAAACGACGCCAGCGTCTTCCCGCTCCCGGTCGGCGAGGCGATGAGGGCGTTCTCGCGCTCCCGGACCAGCGGGATGGCCTCCTTCTGGGGCGGCGTGAAGAAGCCGCCGTTCTCCGGCACGTATTCACCGAACTGTTCGACCCACCATTCCCTGACCTCGGGTTCCAGCGACTCCAGCACCGCGGCGTCGTCTACGTCGACGGCCTCGGCGTCGAAGTCCAGGTCCCCGCGCGCCAGCAGCTCGCGCGCTCCCATCTTGGCGGTCTGTTGGGGTCAGGTACTTAAGACGGTTTGGCCCGCGGAGTGAAAGTGAAATCCGGCGGCGGGAGGCGCTCGGGGACGCAGACCACCAGAACGCACTCGGGGACACAGCCGTCAGATCGCCCCCGGTGACATTGGCCACGAGAGCGCGCTCGGTGACTCGTCCACCGTCTGGGTGGATGAAAGGGGCCGCCCGGTCGCGTCCACTTTAGTCACCTCAGCGACCCCCTATCGCGGGCCGATGCTGTGCGGGGCGGTGAGGCCCGCGATATGTCGCTGAGCGACCGCGACCCGGCGGGGGCTTTCGGGAACTTCTCGGCTACGACTCCTCTAACAAATTCTCCATCAACTACGGCGGCGACCGTTGAGCCTATGAGACCGTACGGCGACCGCAAAAAGCAGGAGTTTCAGAATCACTCCATCGGATTCAGCGACATCGAAACCAGCCGCATCAGATCGAAGGAGTTCGACCAGACAGACCCTCTGAGTTACGCGATTTCGTCGAGTTCCTGCAGGGCCACTGCACAGATCGGCGAGTAGCCCGCGGCGAGCACCGGGACCTCGAAGACGACGCGACAGTGGCCGTTCAGCGGTTCGACGCGGTGGCCCGTGGCGGTGATTCCGAAGAGGTCCCACGTCCAGCGGAAGTCGAGACACGAGGTGACCCGGAACGGCACGTCGAGACCGAACGTCGTCTCAAGCGTCCCGGTGGTGCCCGTACCGATCTCATCGACGTCGCAGGTGACGTCCGAGAGGAGCGGTCCCCACTCGGGCCACCGGGACGTGTGGGTGAGCAGGTCCCAGAGGCGCTCGGCGGGCGCGTCGATCTCGGCGGCGACTTCGAGGCGGTGGCCGTCGGCCGTCCGACCGAGATTCGTCGTGACCATGCGGGCATCGTCATGGGCCACCACCAAAACTCCGACGCCGAGGCTCTAGGTTTAACTGCTCGCCACACGGTGAAAGTATAATCAACAGAGAAGAAGTTCGATTCAACTGATCATCGGGGAGTCGGAAACAACCACCCGTCATAAGGCTCGGACGTCACCGCGCCACTCGCGCTCGAATCATTTGAGAAACTTTTTCATATTCTTTCCCTTCCTATATACTGCTCAAACGATTGTTCTCGCTTCCGAACCGGACGATTCGAGCGTCTCCCGAAGCCATTAACACCGCGCGTGCCGGGTCATTCAGTATGCGAGTCACGTTCCTCGGCACGGGCAGCGCGATGCCGACCGGCGAGCGCTATCAGGCGGGCATCGTCGTCGAAGACGAGACGTCGGACCGACGCCTCCTCGTGGACTGTGGCAGTGGCGTCCTCCAGCGACTCCCGCAGTCGGGCGTGGGCTACGAGAACGTTTCGACCGTGCTGGTGACCCACCACCACCTCGACCACGTCGCCGACCTCCTGCCCCTGCTCAAGGCCCGCTGGCTGGCGGGCGAGGAGCATCTGGAGGTTGTCGGCCCCTCCGGCACGAAGGCCCTGCTGGACGACCTGCTCGACGTGCACGACTACCTGCAGGACCGCGTGGACCTGCGGGTCCGAGAGGTCGGAGCCCACGAGTTCGAGGTGTCGGGGTTCGACGTGGAGGGGTTCGAGACCCGCCACTCGATGCCGTGTCTGGCCTATCGCTTCGGCGACCAGTTCACATTCAGCGGCGACAGCGAGGCGTTCGAGGGTCTCGCCAACTTCGCCGACGGCTGCGAGGTGCTGGCCCACGATTGCTCGTTCCCCGACGAGGTGGACGTGGACAACCACCCGTCGGTGTACGACGGCGACGTGGGATTCGCCGACGACCTTCGCACCATCGAGCTTTGATGCTCGGCTCGCCGAATCCACGTAGTTAGAGCTGGCTTCACGTCCCACCTCGGCGTGCGCTGGCGAGCCCTCGTGGCGAGCCTTCATTCGCGTGAGGGATGAGCATCGGAGCGACCGCAGGGAGCGAGAACCGCAATCGGCTGGGGAGGCGTGAGGACCTCGCGGTGCCGTCGCGGTGCGGTTGCGGACTCCCCTAGGCTTCGGAAGTAGTTAGCTCACTTCTTCCTTCTATTTTCGATGACAAACGTGGAGACTAGCTGAACCCAGAAACGAATACGGAAAACCAGAGGCGCTAGCTACTGCTTGAGCAAATCAAGACCGCACCTCGAACCTCCCCAGCCTCCTGCGGTCCTCACTTCGTTGCGGTCCTCGTCCCTCGCGCGGCTCGTCGCGGCACGAGAGCCGCTCCTGCGCGCGCCGAGGTGAAAACTCCGAAAATCTCCTTCCACATTCTGAGGTCTACACTGAGCATCATAATCCTTCGACCCCAACAGCTACGCCGCAGGGACGCGAAGCTCCTCGCGTGTCCGTCGTCCACGACTACCACGTCCACTCGAACTACTCGGACGGAACGATGATGCCGCGGATGGTCGCCGCCGCAGCCGACGCGGGCCTGCAGGGTATCGGGTTCGCCGACCACTGCAACGTCGCCGAGCGCGAGGAGTTGATGCGAGAGAAGCGCGAGTACGGCATCAACCTCGACCAAACGTATCCGCTCCGGCGGAAGGCCATCGAGTCCCTGCGCGAGGAGTCCGACCTCCGCATCTTCGACGCGGTGGAACTCGACTACGCGCCCCGCGACCAGTCCGCCATCGCCGGGTTCCTCGACGAGGCCGACTTCGACTACGCCATCGGGAGCGTCCACCGCGTGAACGGGCGGAACGTCCAGAGCAGTGCCCCGTTCGCGAACGCCTCCGAGGCCGAGCTTCGGGAAGTGGTGGACGACTACTACGAGACCCTCGCGGAACTCGTGGAGTCGGAGCTGTTCGAGATCGCTGCCCACGTCGACCTCGTGGAGCGCACGCCCGAACTCCGAGGGTACACCACCGCCGACCACCACGCGATGGTCGCCGACGCCTTCCGTCGGTCGCGGACCGTCCCCGAACTCAACGCCGGGCGGGTCGAGCGCGACTACGGCGAGTTCCATCCCGCGGCCGACTTCCGGGCGGCCCTCCGGGAGCGCGGCGTCGCGTTCGTCGCGGGGTCGGACTCCCACGCGCCGGACGAGGTGGGAAGTCGCAAGGAGACGCTGGACGACCACTTCGAGCAAGCCGGTGTGGAACCGCTCCGACTGTTCGACTGACCTGCTGTCCGTCCGAGGTTCCTTCCGACTTCCCAAGGCTTTTGACTGACTGGTCAGTTAGTTCTAGTAGTGACTGAGAACGACGAAACTACCGACGACATCGTCGAAGCGACCTACTGCGCCCTCTGCGAGTGCGGGTACGCCGGTCTCACGATGCAGGACATCGCCGACCGGTCGGAGACTAGCAAGTCTGCGCTCCACTACCACTACGACACCAAGCACGACCTGCTGTTGGCGTTTCTCGACCACCTCTACGACTCGTTCGAGGAGCGATTCGCGACCGACCCGGACGCCGACCCGCTCGACCGACTCGCGGCGGTCGTCGCGGAGGCGCTGGACGAGGCCGACGACGAGGAGCGACGCGACCTCAGGACCGCGATGCTGGAGATTCGCGCGCAGGCCCCGTACGACGACGCGTTCCGCGACCACCTCGACAAGTTCGACGAGTACATCGCCGCCGAAGTGCGGGAGATCGTCGCCGACGGCGTCGAGGCGGGCGTCTTCCGGGACGACACCGACCCCGAGGCCCTCGCGGAGTTCGTCGTGACCGTCTTCGACGGGGCGCACGTCCGGTCGATCTCGACCGGGCGACTGCTGTCGGCGACCCGCGAACACCTCGCCGAGTACGTCGAGCGCGACCTGCTGGCCGACGCCGACCGGGAGGTCGAGTTCTCGTGAGCGGACGCACCGGGCTCGCGGCCCTCCGCGAGCGACTGGGTGGACTGTTCAAGGACCAGTCGGAACTGGACCTGACCGAGGGGTCCATCGGGTGGCCGCTGTTCTACCTCTCGCTGCCCATCGTGGTGACGAACCTGCTCCAGACCGCCTACAACCTCGCGGACACCTTCTGGCTCGGCCAGTACAGCACGGAGGCGCTGGCGGCCATCAGCTTCGCGTTCCCGATGGTGTTCCTGCTCATCGCGCTCGGGATGGGACTGTCCGTGGCCGGGTCCATCCTCGTCGCCCAGCACGTCGGCGCGGGCGAGGAGGACGAGGCCGAGTACGCCGCCTCTCAGACGGTGACGTTCTCGGTGCTGGCGTCGCTCGTACTCGGCGGCCTCGGCTACTTCGCGGTCGGCGACTTCCTCGAACTCCTCGGGGCCTCGCCGGAGGTGCTCCCCGGCGCGGAGGCGTACATGCAGGTCATCTCGCTGGGCATCGTCTTCATGTTCGGCTTCTTCGTGTTCATCGCGCTGATGCGTGGCTACGGCGACACCGTGACCCCCATGCTGGTGATGGCCGGGACGGTGGCCGTCAACGTCGCGCTCGACCCGTTCCTCATCTTCGGCTGGGGACCGTTCGCCCCGCGGGGCATCGAGGGCGCGGCCATCGCCACCATCTTCTCGCGGGCGCTGGCGATGTCGGTCGGCATCGTCATCATGCTCCGGGGCACCCGCGGCGTGCGCATCCGCCCCGAGTACATGAAGCCCGACCTCCAGTATCTCAAGAAGATTCTGCGGATCGGGATTCCGGCGTCCATCGAAGGGACCGGCCGCGCGCTGTCGGTCAACCTCCTGCTGTACGTGGTCGCCCTCTTCCCGACCACCGTGGTCGCCGCCTACGGCGTCGGCACCCGCGTGTTCTCGGTCATCTTCCTGCCCGCCATCGCGGTCGCCCGCGGCGTCG
Source organism: Halobacteriales archaeon SW_6_65_15 (assembly GCA_003023465.1). Classification (GTDB taxonomy): domain Archaea; phylum Halobacteriota; class Halobacteria; order Halobacteriales; family Haladaptataceae; genus Halorussus. The sequence continues at coordinate 23,236 of PXSM01000153.1, forward strand.
AGACCATGTCGGGTCAGAACATCGGCGCGGGCAAACCCGACCGCGCCGAGGCGGCCAACCACTTCGGCGCGAAGGTGATGTTCTTCGTGTTGGCCGTCATGGGCGTGGTCATCTGGCTCACCGCGGCCCCCATCGTCGGGGTGTTCACCGACGACCCCGAGGTGGTCGAGGTCGGTACGACCTTCCTCCGGTACGTCGCACCCTCGTTCGGCTTCATCGGCGTAATGAGAGCCTACACCGGCGGGTTCCGCGGCGCGGGTAAGACCCTCACCGCGGCGGCCATCTCCATCTTCATGCTCGGGGTCGTCCGCCTGCCGGTCGCGTGGGTCGGCGCGATCAACATCGGCTCGGACGGCATCTGGATCGCGTTCCTCGTCTCGAACGTCGTGGGCGCAGTCGCCGCCTTCCTTTGGTTCCGCCGCGGAACGTGGCGCGGAGTGGACCTGACCGAGGACGAGGTCGGGATGCCCGCGGACGACTAAGAACCTTTTACTGCGCGAGCCACTCCGGCGGCTAAAGCCGCCTTCGGGCCTCTTCCCGTTCTGCACTCTCTGACCCTCAGTCAAACCTCTCGGTGAGAGGTTCGACGGCATCGCAGAGGGGTTTGACGACATCGTACAACGATGAGAGCGCTAGAGGTATATGAGGATATTTCTCTAAGACATAAAATAATCCTCAAAGAAATGTGTACGTTTCTTACTGTCGAACGTACCCTGAATCCGTCGCCGAGAGCAGTCGCTCGGAAAGTAACGTCCGAAGAGTGTTGCGAGGGCCCGCGTGGGCCGTCAGTTGTTGCGAGGGCAAGACGCTCCGAAGCGGTCTTGCTTGCACTTTCGAGCGCGGCGGTGCCACGCGACGTGGGGAACCCACGCTACGTGGCAGAGCCACGCTATCGAGTGCGAGGGAAGGGATTCGAACCCTTGGACCCCTACGGGAGCGGATCTTGAGTCCGCCGCCGTTGGCCAGGCTTGGCTACCCTCGCACGTCGTCGCCGTTCGTCTCGGGGTCTGTACCCGGCGTTCCTTGCTACGATTCGGGGTATATAAACCTCCTACGGTGTCACCTGCCCGTCTTCCGGGCGACTGGGGCCGCGAATACTCGGAGCCAACGCTCGGTTCGCCCCGGTTCGCAAATCGACAGTTCTTTTCCCCGGAGGAGCGACGTACCGGGATATGACTGACGACGCAGCCGAGCGCCTCGGGGTCGCCGAGCGCGCCGCGACCGCGGGAAGCCAAGTCGCGATGCGAGAATTCCGTCAGGGGTTGGACGTCGAGACCAAGTCCGACAAGACCGACGTGGTGACCGAGGCCGACCGCGAGACCCAGCGGCGGATCATCGAGATCATCCGCGACTCGTACCCCGAGGACGCCGTCGAGCATAGCTCGACGAGCAATCGAAACGAGTTCGATTACGCCATCGTCGGCGAAGAGGAGGACGAACTCAAGGAAGTTCCGGACGAGGGCGACTCGTGGGTGATCGACCCCATCGACGGCACCAACAACTACGTCCGGGACCTGCCGGTCTGGACCACCAGCGTCGCCGCGGTCAGGGACGGCGAACCGGTCGCGGCAGTCAACGCCTGTCCCGCGCTGGGCGAGACGTTCGTCGCCGGGTCCGACGGTACCCGGCGCAACGGCGTCGAGGTGTCGGTCAGCGACCGGACCGACCCCGAGACGTTCGCGGTCGCGCCGACCATCTGGTGGGGGTTCGACCGCCGGGACGAGTACGCCGCCATCTGCCGGGAACTCCTCGAACGATTCGCCGACGTGCGCCGGTTCGGCTCCGCGCAGGTGACCCTCGGCATGGTGGCCGCCGGGTCGCTGGAGGGGACCGTGACGAACGTGGACGCGAACCCGTGGGACACCGTGGCGGGCGTCCACATGGTCCGGCAGGCGGGCGGGACCGTGACGGACGTTCACGGCGAGCCGTGGCGACACGACAGCACTGGACTGGTCGCCTCGAACGGCACGGCCCACGACGAGGTGCTGGCCGCGGTCCAGAACCTCGACTGAATACGGAATTGTCGCTTCGGTAAGAACAGAATCAACCAGTTCTGACGAGATGAATTGTAAGGATATATAGTCTGAAAGAATCTGATGTAGGATATGGAACTCGATGATACCGACCGTGAGATCTTAAAAGCGCTGCAAGAAGATGCGAGAACGCCGTTCAGCGAGATTGCGCGCCAAATCGACATGTCGAGCGCGACGGTCCACGACCGCGTCAACCGGATGGAGGAGGCGGGCGTGATCGAAGGCTACCACGCGAAGGTCGATCCGAAGGCGCTCGACTACGGCATCTCGGCCGTCGTCGGCCTGCAGGTCGAACAGGGACAGGAGCAGGACACCCTCGGACGCCTCGAAGACATCCCGGGCGTCCAGGAGGTCCACCTCACGACCGGCTCGTGGGACGTGCTAATGAGAGTCTACGCCGAGGACGCCGACAGGCTCCGCGAACTCATGTTCGAGAACATCGCCCAGATGGAAGGGTTCGCGCGCTCGCAGACGATGCTCATCCTCGGAACGCCCTACGAGACCGAGGAGCTCCCCATCGAACCCGAGTAGTCGCGCGCCGGGATACCTGATCCGTCCACCGGCCCGAGACCGGAACCGTAAAACCGTGCGCCTGCGCCTTGTCCATACATGGACACCGCAACCGAGGACATCGACCCCGAGCGCCTCTGGGGCGGGACGGTCGCGGCGTTACTGGCGGCGTTAGTCGCGGGCGTGCTCGCCTTCCCGGAGCGTGTCTACTACGGGTTCGTCTGGCAGTACTTCTGGGGACCGGTGGAAGCCGACGCCAAGGGTGCCCAGTGCGCCGCCTACGCCGACGGGTCGGTAACGTACCACTACGACGCGGCGGCCTGCAGCGCAGCGTCCGAACCCGTTGCATATCCCGGCTACACGCTGGTCTCGGAGGTCGGCTACGCGGTCACGATGCTGCTCGCGCTCGTCGGCCTCGTGTTCCTCCTCCGACGACTCGACGTCGGACGGGACCGCGGACTGTTCTACGCCCTGTTCCCGTACATGCTGTTCGGCGGGGCGCTCCGGGTGGTCGAGGACGCTTTCGACTGACCGTCCGTACCCGAGGCCGCCATCTCGTTCCCGTGGAATACCCTCATCATCAGTCCGGTCATCTACTT
>PXSM01000154.1 GCA_003023465.1 Halobacteriales archaeon SW_6_65_15
GGAGAGTCGTCGGAGCGATGCTCCGACGGAAACCGCGGCTACGAGACGGTGCTCGTGACCGACGAGGACGATCCCTACGTCGAGCACTGGTGGCCGCCGGGCCACGTCATCGGGTGGGAACACACCTTCGTCCACGAGAACTACGAGTTCCTCTCTGCAGTCGATTCCGGAGGGGAGTATCACCCCGACTTCGCGGACGGCCTCGCGGTCCAGCGCGTCCTATCAGCTATCGCAGAGAGCGACGAGCGCGGGGAGTGGGTCGGGGTCGAGTAGTTCGTCGTTTTCGTTCTTTCGTCTTGGAAGATTGTCGTCTGGTCGTTAGCAGTCGTCGGAAGGTTTGACAGAGACACCATCAGAACCGAGAACACTTCGGAAGCCTCCACCCGGTCGTATCGGTTCAGCGACATCTCCTCGGCCTCAACCGCACCGCACAGCACCGGCCTCGGATAGCGGTCGCTGAACCGACCACGGTAAACGCGACCGGGCGGCCCCTTTCATCCATCCGGACGGTGGATTCTCTCGTGAGCGTGTGCTACGGTGGATGGGTCACCGAGCGATTCGGGATGACCGACTTCAGAACTCCCGAACGCCTTCGTCCGTAACCACGGTGTCGAGCAGGTCGGTCGGCGTGGCGTCGTAGGCCGGATTTTCGACGGAGAAGCCCTCGGCGGGTTCCAGCAGCACCTCGCTGGGCGACCGGAAGTCGTTCTCGAAGCGGAACCCCTCGCCGACCAACTTGGCCGACGAGCCGACCACCGTGACCGGAACCCCTACTTCGTCGGCGGTCGCGGCCAGCGGGAACGTCCCGACGCGGTTGTAGAGGGTGTCCTCGACGATGCAGTCCATCCCGAGGAGTACTCGGTCGCACTCGGGGAGGTAGTGGCCGCAGGCTCCGTCCACGACGAGGTGGGCGTCCACGCGATCCATCCGGGCGAGGACGCGGGCCGTCTTGCGCCCGAGGTAGCGCGGTCGGGCCTCCGTGACGTAGACGGTCAGGTAGCGCCCGTCGGCGACCGCCTGCTCGATGGTCTCCAGCACGGTCGAGGAGTAGTCGTGGGTCAGGATGGTCGCGCCGTCCTCGACGAACTGCAACGCGTTCTCGGCGGCCCCGCGCTTCGCGGTCTCGACCTGCGCGACCATGTCGCCGATGGCCGACCGGAGCGCGTCCTTGGCGTCCGAGACCGTCTCGTGGCTTCCGTCGGTGACCATCGAGACGATGGCGCGCTGGGTCGTCACCAGCGAGGCGTGGGAGGGGTTGGCCCGCCGGAGCGCCGACGAGTTGCGTTCGAGGTCGCGCTCGAAGTCCTCGACCGTGGCGAACTCGCGTTCGAGCAGGTCTTCCAGCGCCCGGGCGGCCTTCACGGCGACGACGGAGGAGCTGTGGGTCTGCATCTCCTCGATCTCCTCGACCGTCTCGTCTATCATACCCGAATCGTTACCGCGACGCGCCAAATGTCTTACTTCTCCGGGCGCGAACCGGGCGTTCGGGACGTGTGGGACCCAGTGACGAGGCGACCGACCACTCCTTCGTCCGGTTTCGCTCCGTGACCCTTCCCCTCCGGCGCGCGCAGGAGCGGTCTGCGTGAGCGACGCGAATGCAGGCTCGGAAGTCGCACGCCCGCGCAGGAACGAAGTGACGAGCAGGACCCTCTTCCGGTGCTCTCGTGCCGCGACGAGCACGCGCGAGGGACGAGCATCACAGCGGAGCGAGAAGCGCAGGAGGCTGGGGAGGCACGAGGCCCTCGCGGTGCGGTTGCGGTCCTCCTAGGATTCGGGAACAGCTAGCGTCTCGTCGCCACCAGCTTCAGCAGTACAAACCTTTCCAGAAACCACGTTCCTACGAGCCGCCATCCCAACCGTACCGGAAAAGGTTGCTAGACGACAGTCGAAAGTACGCCCCTATCTAACCCGTGAACGATGACCGAGGTGCGATACTACTGCCCGCGGTGCGAGGCCATCGCCTCGCTGGAGCGCGAGGGCTACCTCGCCGACAAGTGCGTGACGCCGTACCCGCTCGACGGCTGGGAGTACGCCGCCACCTACGAGAACTTCGAGGGGACCGACGGCGTCGAGATAGTCTGTGGAGCCGACGAGACCGACGGCGAGGGCTGTGGCGAGGTGTACTACCTGAGCTTCGTCAAGTTCGAGGACGGCGAGGAGGTCGAACCTCGCCACCTCGCAGACGTGCTTCCGAGTCGCCCGACCGTCGCTGGGGCGAGACGCGACGCAGACGAGGATGACGACGACGGGCCGCGGTTCGACTTCGAGCCGTAGCTGGGATTGTACGCAGGTTTACCTTTTAATCGGTTTACGCCGAAGTCGAGATATGGTTTCCGAGGGTACTGCTATCGTTCTCGTTGCCGCGTTCTCAGTGTTGATTCTCTACGTCTGGAGGAGCGAGACATACGAGTCTGCGTGGCGATGGATGCTGCTCTTCGGGTTTCTCGCGTACGTTTTCTCGTTACTCGCGGACCTCGAAGGCGGAGAGCGACCCGTGACGCTGGTACTCGCGGCGGTTCTCTTCGTTCCCGCAGTGATTTTGGCGGCGTACCTCCTCGGAAGGGAGACGTTCAACCTCGGAGATTCCGGGGACGATGGTCCCTCGTGATTCGGGGGTGCGACGCTGGAAAAGTCGAGAGCCGAGAGGAGAAAATCGAGAGAAGTCGGAGTGAGAGAACGAATTTACTCTGAGATAGCGGGAGCGACGGGAGTCTCGGCGGGTGCGTCCGTGGGGGTCCGGACGAACATCGCGTGGCCGATCAGTCCGGCCGAGACCCCGCCAGCGAGCGGGACAGCGGTCGTAAGCTGGAGTCCGGCGACGGTGAGGAAGGCAGTGAGACCGAGGAGTGCGAGCGGGATCAGGCCGAGGATTAGGTCGTAGTAATTCATGTGTGTTATCTACTAGGCACACTAAGCATATAAATCCATAGGGTTGGAAACGCCGCGGATTCGGAAATAATATCTATAACTTATAGCTGTGCAGGTGTCGAATCCGCGCCTCTCGGACTCTGTTGATGGAGAAGAGTACGAGAGAAGTATTGTTGGTGAATGGATAGGTGGTTATAGAGTTCCTAGAGATTGCTCTTCCGATTCCGAGGCTGACCACTTGACAGCTCGCCACTCAGTCGCTTCGTCGCTCGACCACGACCTCACGCGTGCGCTGGGCGTCGATGCCGAACAGAAAGCCCGCGATGAACAGCAGTTCGTTCCCGAGGTAGTACCGTTCCACGACGTAGGTGACGAGGCCGATCTCCGGGAGCGCGACCCCGAGGACGACGAGTACGAGCGCGACGACGGCCGCCAGTCCGGCGACCATCCGCGTCACCGTGCCGGCGAGGAGCCCGACGACGAACGCGACGACCGCTTGCAAGAGGCTCATACCAGACGAATCGACGGTAGGACGTATCAAGTCGGCGGCTCGTAGAGAACGGCCACTCCCTGATAAATAAAACAAAGAATTATTAAGGAAACCGCCGCAGGTCCTCTATGGACCATAGAGAGCGACCGTATCAAGACGGAGGCGGGACCACGCCACCAACCTCCGAAGACGTAATCGTTCACCGCGAACTGTTCGAGGGCGAGCAACCGTCCGACGACGACACCCCGTCGGTCCACATCGCGGAAATCGTCGCCGACCTCGAAGACGAGGACGCGACCGACATCTCTGCACTGTACGACACCGTAGACCACCTCGTCGAACACCTGTTCTCGACGCCGCCGCCGCTCGAAGCCCAGTGCAGGTTCGAATTCACCTACGAGGGCTACCGGATCACGCTCACGCAGGACGGGCACGCGACGTTCATGAACGTCTCGGAGTGACGAAGCGGTATTTTGGTGCATTCCTGCCCGGTCGCTACGATTCTACGATGGACCTGACGGAGGAATCGAGGCCGTGAACGAGTAGAAAGCCCCCGCCAGACGGCGGTCTGATTCGCCGAGCGTGTGCTGTGGTGGTTGTGTCACCGGGCGTTTCCTCGTGGACTGACTCACCGAGCGCGCGACGAGGAGACCGCGGATTTGCTCGCTACCCCTTGATGTTGCAGACCGGGTAGGTTCGGGCGACTTTGTCGCCGATGCCGAGGGCGTCCGAGACGCGGACCACCTCGTCCACGTCCTTGTAGACGCCCGGGGCCTCCTCGGCGACCGTGGCCCCGCTCTGGGCCTTCACGTAGATGTGCTCCTGTTCGAGTTCGTCCTGCACGTCGCCGCCCCAGTAGTCCTTCTTGGCCTGCGTTCGGCTCATGGTCCGGCCCGCGCCGTGGGCGGTGGAGCCGAACGTCTCCGCCATCGATTCCTCGCCGCCTCGGAGGACGTAGCTTCCCGCGCCCATGCTCCCGGGGATGATGATGGGCTGGCCCATGTCGAGGTACGCGCCGGGGACCTCCGGGTGGCCCGCGGGGAAGGCCCGGGTCGCGCCCTTCCGGTGGACGTAGAGTTCGCGCTCTTCGGTGTCGGCGGCTTTGCCGCCTCCTGCCGGTCGGCCCTCCGGCCCGACCCCGACCGTGTGAGTCTCCTTCTTGGCGATGTTGTGGGCCACGTCGTACAGCAGGTCCATGCCGAGCGACTCCCAGTCGGAGCCGAACACCTTCTCGAACACCTGCCGGGTGCGGTGCATGATGAGCTGGCGATTCACCCACGCGAAGTTGATGGACGCGCACATCGCGTCGTAGTAGTCCTCGGCGAGCTGGCTCCCGGCGGGCGCGGCCGCGAGTTCCTTGTCCGGAAGCTGCGAGAGGAGTCCCGCGTGGGCCTTCTCGACGTCCCGGAGGTAGTCCGTACACACCTGATGGCCGAGCCCCCGACTCCCGCAGTGGATGAGGACGACGATCTGGTCCTCCTCCAGTCCGTAGGCGTCGGCCACGACGTCCAGATACGTGTCGGTCACGCGCTGGACTTCGAGGAAGTGGTTGCCCGATCCGAGGCTCCCAATCTGGTTCTTGCCGCGGTCCTTGGCCTTCTGGGACACCTTCGCGGGGTCGCTGTCGTGGCGCACGCCCTCGTCCTCGCAGTGGGCCAGGTCCTCCTCGACGGCCCAGCCCTCCTCCAGCGCCCACTCCATCCCGCGGTCGAGGATGGCCTCGACGGTGTCGATGTCACCCTCGACGACGCCGCCCCCGCCGAGTCCGGACGGGATGTTGGCGAAGAGAGCGTCAACGAGTTCCTCCTCGCGGCCCTGAACGTCGTCGTACGAGAGGTTCGTCTTCATCATCCTGACGCCGCAGTTGATGTCGTATCCCACCGCTCCCGGGGAGATACAGCCCTCCTCGGCGTCGATCCCGGCCACGCCACCGACGGGGAAGCCGTACCCCTGATGGCCGTCGGGCATGCAGAGGTTGTACTTCCGGACGCCCGGCAGGTGGGTCGAGTTCCTCAACTGTTCGAGGGTCTTGTCGTCGGCGATCTGGTCCAGCAGGGTTTCGCTGGCCAGCACGCGCGCCGGGACGCGCATGTCGCCCTCCTTCGGAACCTCCCAGACGTACTCGCGGACCTTCCGGAGCGTCACGTCGCCCGCCTCGTAGGTCTCTGCGTCGTTCGTGGTCATACTCGTTCGTTGGTCGTCCGTCCGGAATACGTTTCGCCATTCGTCTCCGTTCGTGAGAGGTCACCAGTCCGACGCTCTCGGAGCCAGCCGTCCACCGCGAAGGGACCGGCTCCCGTGATGAACAGCATCGACACCATCCCGAAGAGGGTGACGTGGGCCAGCACCGGGTCGTCGGGCAGGCCGAACAGCGTGAGCGTCAGCATCAGGAACGCGACAGTCGCGGTCGCGCGGGTGAACAGGCCGACGAACAGCGCGAACCCGACCGCCATCTCGGTCAGTCCGGCCCCGACGACCCAGAGGCCGGGGTCCACCGGGACGACCCCAGTCAGGTCGTACTTCTCCACCACGGCGAGCGCCTGCCCCGGCGCGACCATTTTCTCGACGAAGCCGAGATAGAAGAAGTTGAACCCGAGCGCCAGTCGGACGAGCGTGGGCGCGTATCGTTCGTACGGCGTCGTCACGCGGTTCAGCCACGACGCGACGCTGTGGATGGGATCGATCCGCCCGTACGCCGTGCCCTCGGCGTCGGCGACCTGCTGGAGCATCTGGTCGGCGCTGGGCCGCCCGCCGCCGAGCAGGGCGATGGCGAGGAACCCGCCGACGTACTCGCTGGCGAGCAACAGGGCCGGGTCGGCGAACAGTCCACCGAGGTACGCGAGCAAGCCGACCACCGCGACGACCCGCGTCGCCAGTCCGAACAGCAGGAGGAAACCGACCGCGACCTGCAGGAGTCGCCCCTCGACGTGGACGACCGGGCTGAAGAAGTAGCCTGCGAACCCCGCGCCGACGAGCGGGAGCCCCACCGAGAGCCGGAGCATCCACGGCACGAGGTCGTCGTAGTCCGCGAGCGTCCGCCGCAGGACCGCGCGGTCGCGGGCGAACGGCCGGACCCAGAGGTATCCGAGCACGGCGACGACGACCGCGACGGCCCCGCCGCCGACCAGCGCGGCATTGAGCGGGTCCGAGAGAACTTCCAGGAGGAAGCTAATCGCATTGACTACGTCGGTCGGGCCGTCGACGACGTATTTGACGTGCGCGCTGGCGGTCCCGGAGACCCCCAGAAGCGTCCCGACGCAGATCGCCGCGGCGAGCCATCGCCTGTTCATGTCCGTCTCGACGACCTCGCGCGCCGTAAAATTTCACCTGCGGAAGATGACGGCGAAATCGATATTTGACCGTTGGAGAGTACGAGTCGGCAGAGCCGAACCAATCTGTCATCTTGGCGCGCGCGACTGACGCGCGCGAGGTCTTCGGCGCAAGCCGAAGGCTCGGAAGTCGCAGCCCGCGCAGGTCGAAGGCCAAGCAGGACCGTCTTCCGGTGGACGAGTATCGCAGGAGGAGCGAAGTGACGACGAGAAACGCAGGAGGCTGGGGAGGTTCGAGGCTGTTGCGGTGCTGTGTGGTACGGTCTCTCCTAGGCTCAAGGAGTAGATAGCAAACTCGAATCGCCAAAGACACAACTATAGGATATTATAGAAAATGAGAGGATGGGTTAAACAAACAAATACAATTCTAAACGTCGAAGACGACGTAGGCTCGCCAGCCGTCGTCGGTCTCCTCCAGGGCCATCTCGGAGTAGGTGACGGCCTTGACCTCGCGCGCGCCCAGCCCGGCCAGCGGGACGCCTCTCGCGCTCCCCGTGGCGACCCACTCCGAACCTCGTGCGCGGTCTCCGTCGTCGCTTGCGCCCTCCCGAATCTCCACCTCGTTATCGACCGGGAGGACTCCGCGCACGTCTCGCTGGTAGATGAGTTCGTCCAGATAGTCGAACAGCAAGGCTTCCCGGCTCTCGGCCCGGACCTCGAGGTCGAATCGCTCGCCGGAGTCGGGAATCTCGTCGCACATCGCGGCCGCCAGCCCGTCGGCCGCGGCGGCGAACGCTGCCGAGAGGGTCGGCCCCGTCGCCTCGACCGCCACGTCGGCGGTGTGGTCGCGGAGTTCGAAGCTCATGCTCGTGCAAACGGAACCGGGCGGGAAAGGTTTCGCCATCTCGTCTATCAGGAGTAATCGTTGTAGAAATCGTGTCCGAGAAGCCATCGAAAGCCTCCGCCCGGTCGCGGTCGCTCAGCGACGTATCCTCGGCTCACCTCCGGTTCGCCGGGAGAGGCACGCTCTCCCGAGGTCACCCTCGCTGCGCTCGCGTGACCGCGACCGGCCGGCCCCTTTATCCCACCCACCGTGGTTCATGCCACCGGGCGTTTTCCGGTGGATTTCGTCACCGAGCGCCTCCCCGTGGTTCGTGTCACCGAGCGCGTTCTGATGGACTGTGCTCCTCGAAGGTGAGTCCGCCGACGGTTCGAGCGTCCTCGCCCGGTGGAATTATATTGACCACGGGCTTACGCAAACCTAGTGAGCGTCAACGTCGATACCGAGATCGCCCGACCGGGCGACGAAAGCTACGTCGAGGAGGCGTGGCAACTCAAAGAGCGCATCCGGCGCGAGGAGAACGTCCTGAAACAGCGAAAAGGGTTCTTCACCGACGCCTACCGCCGTTCGACCGTCTACGTCTTTCTGACGGGTGACGACGACCAACTGATGGGTTTCGCGGCTGTTCGACGCGACGGCTACATCCTCTTTCTCGCGGTCGCACGGGAGTTCCGCGGGGAGGGGATCGGCAAACGGCTCGTAGGCGAGGTCGCGGACAACCACGACACAGTCACCTGCCACGCCCGCGCGAGCAACGAACAGGCACTGGGCTTCTACGAACACCTCGGCTTCGAGAGGGCGGCGGCATCACGAAGAAGCTCTCGGAGTTCGTTCGCGGGTGACTGCGGGACAGGACTCCGACCCCTGCTCCGGAAGCATTTTCTACCGACGGTGAGCCTACTGAGTCGTGTCACTCGGCTTGCGCGCTCGTCTCGACGCGTTCGAGGCGCGACTGAACGATGCGCTTCCCGGCCCCGCGAAGGTCGGCTTCCTGACCCTCTACCTGTTCTCGACCGCGGGGTCGGACCGACTCGACGCGGTGGCGGACCACCCCGCGTGGGACCGGTGGACAGATGCGGGCGTTGTCGCACTGGTCGGGCTACAACTCGGCGGGATGGCGCTCGTCTCGACCGCGGCGTGGTGGGGCGTGACCCGGACGCAAGCCACCGCGCTGAACGACCCGGTGAACGCCGTGGCGGTGCCGGGCGTCAACGACTTCATGCCGGTCGCGGCCGCGCCGTACGTCGTCGCCGGGCTGGTCGTGGCGACCGTGGTCCACGAGGCCGGGCACGCCCTCGCGTGCCACCGGGCGAACGTCGGCGTCGAGGAGGGGGGCGTCGCCCTCCTGTTCGGGGTCGTCCCGGTCGCGGCGTACGTCCTCCCGGACGACGCCATCGACGACGCCTCGGTGCGCGCGAACCTGCGGATGTACTCCGTCGGCGTCTTCCACAATCTCGTCGTCGCTGTCGCGGCGACCGGCGTGCTCTTCTCGTCGCTCACGGCCGCACCGCTCGACCCGTACGTGACCTACTTCGGCTGGGCGCTGGTCGGCGGGACGCCCCCGACCGCGGGGATGGTCGCCTCGCTCGGAGTCCTGACGAACCTCTGCTTCTGGCTGGCGCTGCTGAACGCCAACTTCGCCGTGCTGAACGCGCTCCCGGTCTCGATCTTCGACGGGGGTCGGGTGCTGTCCATCTGCCTCCGCGAGTCGGCCGACAGGGTGGGCGTCACGGTCTCTCCGGTCGTGGAATCGGCGGTGGTCAACGGGGCCACGCTCCTCGCGCTGGTGCTCGTCCTCCTCGCGGTCGTTGGACCTGCGCTGCCGGTTTGAGCAAGCGTCGGTTCGTGCTGTCGGAACGACACGCCACGACCCGAAGGCAACGGTTAAAACCGAGGGCCGAGCATAGCCCTGACGATGGAAGAGCGCACCCGAGCGTACCTCCGGGGCCGGTTCCGGGACCACTATCGCCGGAAGACGTGGTCTTCCGAGCCCTCGGGCGAGGCCCGAGGACGCCGGACGGAGTTGACCCCGCCGCCGGACCACGAGGCCCGCGAGTGGGGCTACATCCCGTGGACGGCGGGGCCGACGACGATGGTCCGCCACCAGTCGCTACTGGAACTGGGCGAACTCGGCGACTTCCTCCGGCGCGAGCGCCCGCGCCACGTCTACTTCTCGGCCGGGCGCTACGACGACCCCGGCGCAGACGACATGGACGCGAAGGGCTGGCGTGACTCCGACCTCGTCTTCGACATCGACGCCGACCACCTCTCGGGCGTGGACCCCCAGCGGGACTCCTATGCCGAGATGCTCGCGGCCGGCAAGGACGAAGTCCGGAACCTGCTCGACCTCCTCGAAGGCGACTTCGGCTTCGAGGAACTGACGGTCGTCTTCTCCGGCGGCCGGGGGTACCACGTCCACGTCCGCGACGAGGGCGTCCGCGAGTTGGACCGAGACGAACGCCGGGAGATAGTCGATTACATCCGGGGTGAGGGGATCGACCGCGACGCCATCCAGCGCACCGAGATGGGTGGCACCGCTACCCGGCGGGTCCTCGAAACCGAGGGGGGCTGGGGCCAGCGCGTCCACCGAGAACTCCTCGCGCTGGCCGACCAACTACTCGAACTCCCGGAGGACGACGCCCTCGACCGGCTGAAGGAGTTCGACGGCATCGGCGACGGCCGGGCGAAGACCATCCTCGGGGCGGTCTCGGAGGATTACGAGAAACTGGAGAGTGGCAACATCGAACGCGGCGGTCAGGGTATCCGCGAACTGACGAAGGTGATGACCCAGAAAGTGGTCGCCGAGGAGTCGGCCGCCATCGACGAACCCGTCACCACCGACCTGCGACGACTCATCCGCCTGCCGGGGAGCCTTCACGGCGGAACCGGCCTCGAAGTCACGCGCATCCCGCGCGACGAGATCGACGCCTTCGACCCCCTCTCGGACCCGGTACCGGAGACCTTCGAGGGCCACGACGTGACGGTCGAAGTGAACGAGCCGGGGCCGGTCGAGCTTCGGGACGAAAGCTTTACCCTCCCGGACGGTGATGTATCGGTTCCCGAATACGTTGCCGTGTTCCTGATGGCCCGGGGCCGGGCCGAGAAGGGCAAGGAGTGACGGAAACCGGATGCAGGCACGGAACCGATGACGCGCGGACGACGGAACGACGGGCCGCGAACGCGGCACGCGAGCGAACGAACGCGACGGAAGGCACGCGAATGACAGGACGACAATGAATCTGGACGAACTCCGCACGGTACAGAGCAAGGAGCGCTCGAAGGACAGCCTCCAGCACCTGCGGGAGTCCTTCTACGCCGACGTGGCCGACTACGTGGCCGACCTGCGCGAGCGCCGCGACGAGGTCGTCGAGGCCATCTACGAGCGCCGGGTCGGCAAGGTCGTCAAGCGCGCCAGCCTCGCGGCCGCGGGGATGCCCGCCGACGAGGAGGGCCTGACCAGCGAGGAGCAGGAGCTGTTCGGCGAACTGGTCGAGACCATCGAGACCAACAAGGAGGCCGTGCTGGACGTGCTCGCCGGGACTGAAGCAGGTCTAGACATGTCCGGCGGCACGTCGCCCGCGACCAGCGAGACCACCGCCGCGCCTGACCCCGGCGACGCGCCCACGACTGGCGGGGCGGGCGGCGACTCCCCGACCGACGAGGGAACCGCGGACGTGAGCGCCGCGGACGTGATGGGCGGGGAGTCCGCCGGTGGCTCCGCGGCCGCCGCTGGAACCGACCCGACGGCCACCTCCTCGGAGAGCGACGCCGAAGAATCGCGCCCGGCCGGTGCGGAGGCGGCCGCGGTCGCCGACGCGTCCGCGGACTCGGCAAGCGCTCCCGACAGTGACGCCGATTCCGACGCCGCCACCGACGCCGACTCGGACGACCCGATGGCGGGACTGGACGAGCGCACGACCGTCCGGCTCACCGACGACGTCGGCGAAATCTTCGGCGTGGACGAGCGCACCTACGAACTCGCCAGCGAGGACGTGGTGACGCTGCCCGAGGCGAACGCCGAACCCCTTCTGGAGCGCGGTGCCGCGGAACGGCTAGAGTAACTATAAATTGTTCTAAGAAATGTATTGGCGTTTTTGAGGAATAATTATATTTCCTTCTTCCGTCCATCGGGGGTGTTTCTCAGGGCAGAGTCACAACTCCACCACGAGAAAAATATGCCCCCAATCAGGAACGAGCTTCGACCAAACAAAAAATGCGGCGGGAAGAGGCCCGGAGGGGGCGTCAGCCCCCG
>PXSM01000155.1:0-11883 GCA_003023465.1 Halobacteriales archaeon SW_6_65_15
CCACGCCGCGCTCACCAGACCGATACCCGCCACCGCGAGGCCAAGATACCAGTTGGCCCACGGGATGTCGGGTTGGGCGTCGAGGTCCAGATACACGTCGAGTTGCTCGGCTGCGTCCGATAGCTCGACGATACCGCGGTTCTGGTTGTAATCGACGATGCCTGCGTCGTCCAATTTCGGCAGGTGCGACTGATAAAGTGCGGTGTAGACCCGCTTGCGCTCGGCCGCCGTGATCGCATCGACGGTGATGTCGTTCTCCCACGCCGCCACCTGCTCGGCCAGCTCGGACAGTTGCACCGAGCCGTCCGCGTGCCGCATGTAGTGGAGAGCGTACCGCCGTCGTCGGTTCTTGAGGACGTCGAAGACGAGGTCGCGAGAGAGCTGCTCCGTCTCGTCGGGCTCGTCCTCGGAGTCGACGATGTCGGAGACCTGCGCGTCCGCCACAGTCGCGTCCTGCTGGTCCGGAGTCTCCTCCGGTTCGGTACTTCCGGTTCCGGATGAGTCACCAATGGTGCTCATTACTATGCCACCCCTTGCTCGTAACCCAGCATGGATAGAACACATCGGACGGATTAGCCTTTGTTATTCACCATTTACCTATCCACAATGTTTGCTTACGAACGGTTGCATTGTGTTCCAATCGTTTCGCCGTCTTCCGGTAACCACCTCTTACCGCGTATTTTCACCGGTTTCAGCCGATAACGCGGTTACCACTTATCGGACAGGTTCTCGTGGAAGCCGATGACGAGTGCGGGAACGACTATCATGAACAGATGCTCCTCTATCGGGATGCCGAGGAGGTCGACGCCCGTCCTGAGCCGGATTTCGAACACGCCGATATGCAGCGTGTACCAGTCCCACACGTACGCGATAGGGTAGAGAACGACGATGGTCCGGGCGGCTTGAAACAGCGCGTCGGCCCGATAAAGAAGCCCTACTGCGACGAGACCCCACGCAATCTCGGTTACGAGGTACGTGTACTCGCCGAACGCCGCGCCGATGTCCGGTATCACTCTCGATGGTTCGGCCGGAACGACCAAAAATCCCCTCGTCGCGGGTTGCTACACCGTGCGATAACTTTCAAGAACGTTGGCCGAGTATCTCCCTACACGATGGACATAGCTGATATCGCCACGATGGATTACATCGAGCTAGAGGCCGAGTCTGAACTCGGGAAGGCCCGGTCGATCTTCGAGCAGGAGAATCCCAAGGGCATCATCGTGACCCGCGCGGGCGACTACGCCGGGGTCATCACCCAGAAACAGCTGCTCCAGTCGCACATCGAGGACCACACCAAGGTTGATACGCTGACGAAGGCCGCGCCCAAGATCGAGCGAACCGACAACATCCGCGACGTCGCGCGCTCGCTCGTGGAAGGCGGCACCAAGGTCGCGCCCGTCTTCGAGTCGGGCGAACTCTGGGGCGTCATCGACGAGGACCTCATCCTCGACGCCGTGCTCGAGAACCTCGACTCGCTGACGGTCGAGCAAATCTACACCGAGGACCCCATCACTGTCAGCGAGGACGCCACCCTCGGACAGGTCATCAACCGCCTGCGGGAACACGGCATCTCCCGGCTTCCCGTCGTGGACGACGAGGGTTACCTCTCCGGCGTGGTCACGACCCACGACGTGGTGGACTTCGTCACCCGGAACGAACAGCGCATCACCGGCAAGGGCGACCGCGCGGGCGACCTCGACCGGATGCTCGACCTGCCCGTCTACGACGTGATGTCCAGCCCCGTCGAGACCACGTCAACCGACGAGACGGTCCGCGAGGCCGTCGAGCGCATGCTCGACAACGACTACGCCGGGCTGATCGTCACCCCCACCGACGACGACCAGACCGTCGAGGGCGTCCTCACCAAGACCGACGTGCTCCGGGCGCTGTCGTACACTGAGGAGGACGTGATGGACGTGCAGGTGACGAACGTCAGCCTGCTCGACACCATCAGCAGACAGGACATCCGGGCGTCCATCGAGGAGATATCCGAGAAGTACCAGAAGATGCGCGTTCGCCACGCCCACGTCCGGTTCCAGGAGCACAAGGAGAAGCTCCGCGGGACGCCCCTGATGCAGTGCACCATCCGACTCCGGACCAACCGCGGGCAGGTCGCCGGCTCGGGCGAGGGCTACGGCGCGGAACAGGCGTTCAGCGTCGCGCGCGACAAACTCGAACGCAACGTGCTCGAAGTCAAGGGCCTCCAGAGCGACCGCGAATACGAGGGCCAACTCCTCCGGAAACTCGGCGAACTCTGAACTAGCGAGGTCTCTGACCCGTTCGACCACGAAGAATTAGATTTGTGTATGGAGAAAGCCCGTTGATCTCTACTTCTCGGGACGAGGAGCCGCCTTCTGGAGCGCAGTTTCCGCGATATTACCCCCGTAGTCGGCGGTCCGCGACAGCGAGTCCACGACCAGCCCCAGCAACTGCGCCTGCTGGGCGTCGAGGTCGCGGATGCGGTCGTCCACCCTGCGGGTGTGCTGGTCGATCTCGCGGACCTGCTCGCGGGCCTCGTTGGCGAGGTCCATCGCGCGGTCGGTCTCGTCCATCAGCAGGGCGTCCATCGCGGTGTTGACGACGCCGTCGGCGTCGTGGTGGAGTTCGGCGAGCGGCTCCGCGACTGCCGGCGGAATCTCGCCGAGTTCACGGGCGTGCTGGGCCATCTTGGCGGCGTGGTCGGCGATGCGTTCGAGCTGGCGGGCGCTGGAGTGGTAGTCGAAGCAGATCTCGCGCGGGATGCCGAGCTCCTCGGCGGCCTTCGGCGTCCGGAGGGTGGCCCGGAAGATGCGCGAGACCATGAACCAGAGCCGGTCCACGTCGTCGTCGCGCTCGATGACG
The DNA here is from genome assembly GCA_003023465.1 of Halobacteriales archaeon SW_6_65_15. Classification (GTDB taxonomy): domain Archaea; phylum Halobacteriota; class Halobacteria; order Halobacteriales; family Haladaptataceae; genus Halorussus. The sequence continues at coordinate 2,842 of PXSM01000155.1, forward strand.
TCCTCGGCCAGCGAATCGTCGTTCTCGCAGATGGCGGTCACGGCGTCTTCGAGCATGCTCAGTGCGATGAGTCGCATGCGCGTGACCGCGTTGTGGACCGAGAGTTCCGAGGAGTCGAGCAAGTCCTGGATGACGACGTGGTCGCCAGTCTCCTCAATGACCTCCAGTCCGACGAGGCTCTGGGTGGCGCTTCTGATGGCCTGCCGTTGCTCGGCGTCGATGCGGTTCGACTCCAGCACCATCACGTCGAAGCCGCTGACGTACATCGTCATCACGGTGCGCGTGAGGCTCTCGCCGTGGAGGTCGGTGATGTCGATGGTGCCCTCGGACTTCTCGTCGGTGTCGCCCGGGGAGACGACCAGCGAATCCTCCTGCGGGTAGAACGCCAGCCTGTCACCGGCTTCGACGTCGTTCTCGGTCGCCCAGTCCTTCGGGATCGAGACCGTGAACGTCGAACCACCCGTGACCTGGACCTTGCGGGTCTCCATATCAGTATCGAGTCGGCGATATGGTATAAATCCACCTATCTCTATATATTCGGTTCATCTTTCGGACGTGAAACGATCACTTCGTCCTCGGGAGGCCCTTCAGGCGAAATTGGATGGGTTTCCGTCCCCGAAGACGCGCCAGTCGCCGAGTAATTCCGGGATTCGAAGGCGTGAAAGAACCCCTGTTAGAGTGCCCCAATCGAGAACTATATAGACTTCATAGTAGGGTATTTACATCGGCTACGGCCAACAACGACACGATGCCAGAAACGGAGCGGCCGGAGTCGGATTCCCGTCGAGGGTTCCTCGCCGGAGCAGGTACGGTCGGTCTCGCGGCCGTCGCTGGCTGTATCGGTCGGAGCCACGAGGGCGCGCGGTATCCCTCGGACGAGGAGTCGTTATCAGGGGGCATCACGATCACGGGAAGTAGCACGGTGTATCCCGTTTCGGTCGCCATGGCCGAGGAGTTCCAGCAGAAGTACACCGACGTCGACGTCAGAGTGGACTCCACCGGGACCGGCGGCGGATTCAAGAACCACTTCTGTCCCGGGAACTCCGACGTCAACGGTGCGTCCCGGCCCATCAAGGACGGCGAGAAGGACCACTGCGCCGACAACGGCGTCGAACCGGTCGAGTTCCAGGTCGCGGGCGACGCGCTCACCGTGGCCGTCAACAACGACGCCGACTGGGTCGATTGCGTGACGTTCGACGAACTGTCCCAGATCTGGGGCTCCGATGGCGCGCAGCAGTGGTCGGACGTGCGCGACGACTGGCCCGACGAACCCTTCGAGCTGTACGGTCCCGCCTCGACCTCGGGCACCTTCGACTGGTTCACCGAGAACGTCGTGGGCGAGGCCGACGACCACCGCGGCGACTACGAGGCCACCGAGGACGACAACATCGTCGTCCAAGGGATCGAGGGCTCGAAGTTCGCGATGGGATATCTCGGCTACGCCCACTACGAGGAGAACCACGACCGCATCAAGGCGGTCGAGATCGCCGAGGAGGACAAGGCCAACTGCACGCCTCCGAGCCTCGACAACGCCAAGGCGGGCGACTATCCGATGGCCCGTCCCCTGTTCATCTACCCCGACGCGGAGTCGATCCGGGAGAAAGAGCAGGTGCGCGAGTTCGTCCGATTCTACCTGAACCAGTCGGAGACCGACCTCGTCAAACAGATCGGCTACGTTCCTACCAGCGAGGAACTCCGCGAGGAGAACCTGAGCAAACTAGAGGACGTGATCGGCGAATGAACGACCTCACGAACGGTGAACGATGACCCAGCGGAACGTCACCCACGCTACCAACGAGAACCGAGAACTATGAGCAACGCATCGCCGAGCGAGAGCACCGACCGGCCGGAGTTCGCGGGCGAGAACCGCGCCCGGACGGTCAAGGAGCGCGTCATCGAGTGGGTCCTGTTCGCGTGCGCGGCGCTGTCGGTGGTCGTCACCGTCGCCATCGTCGGGACGCTGCTGTTCGACGCCCTCGACTTCTTCACGCGGGTGTCGCCCGTGGCGTTCTTCACCGGAACGAACTGGAGTCCAGCGATCAAAGACGAGTTCGGGGTCCTTCCGCTCGTGACGAACACGCTGGCTGTGACCGCGCTGTCGGCGTTGATAGCGGTCCCGATTGGGACGGCCTCCGCGGCGTACCTGAGCGAGTACGCGAGCGACCGCGTGCGGTCGATACTCAAACCCGCACTCGAAGTACTCGCGGGGATTCCAACGGTCGTGTACGGGTTCTTCGCGCTCGTGTACCTCACACCCGCGCTTCAGGCTATCGGGATTCCGGTGAGCACGTTCAACCTGCTGAGCGCCTCCATCATGGTGGGCGTGATGATAATCCCGATGGTGGCGAGCCTGAGCGAGGACGCGATGAGCGCAGTCCCCGACTCGCTCCGACAGGGTGCCTACGGTCTCGGGGCGACCAAGTTCGAGGTGACCACGGGCGTCGTCATCCCGGCGGCGGTCTCGGGCATCTTCTCGTCGTTCATCCTCGCGCTCTCGCGGGCCATCGGCGAGACGATGATCGTCGTGGTCGCGGCGGGCCAGACGCCGAGACTGGTCCCGAACCCGTACAAGTCCATCGAGACGATGACGGCCGGGATGGTCGAACTCGCGACCGGCGACATCGCTGGCGGCGGGACGGAATATCAGGCCCTGTTCGCCATCGGCCTGACGCTGTTCGTCATCACGTTCGCGATGAACGTGGTGAGCAACGTGGTAGCCGCCCGCTACCGGGAGGAGTACCGATGAACGCAGCGACGAACGAACAGGAGCGCAGTCTGACGGAGGTGACCCGATAATGGCGACCGAATCTCCCGGCCGAGACGAGACGTGGTACGGAACCGACGAAGCGGGCAGCCAGATACGCGGGGCAGCGTTCAAGTGGACGTGTCTCGGCGCGACGCTGTTCGGCATCTCGATGGTGTTCGTGCTGTTGCTGTACGTCGCGGTGGACGCCATCCGGCCGTTCTCGGCCGAGCCGGGCTGGTACCTGACCATCTCGCTCGCCGTAATCGCGCCGACGGGCGCACTGCTGGCCTACTTCGGCCGCCGGAACTCCGGCGCAGGATGGGTCGGCTCGACGGCCATGGCACTCCCGGCGTTCTGCCTGCTGGTCGCGTCTGGAGTCGCCATCCTGCTGATCGAGGTGTTCCAGCCCCACGAGTGGTTCGCCGCCGCAGTGATACTCCTCGCGGTCGCTGGCGCGGTCTTCGGCTATCGGCGAGTTCGCTCGCCTACAGCTCAGGTCGCCGGCGAGGGGACGGTCGTCGCCGTCGTCGCCCTCTGGGTCGGCTTCGTCGGGGTTCCCGGCGTCGTGCCGAGCCTCGCCGCCGTCGTCGAGGCCGGGACCCACTGGCTGAACTGGCCGACCATGATGGTCTACTCGTTCGGCGGCCCGCTCGCGCTCCTGACGGGCATCGTGGTCGCTCGCGGACGCGAAAGCCGACGCGACGGCCTGATCGCTGGCGGCCTCACGTTCGCGGCGGGCGTCCTCGCGGTGTTCGCCGCGCCGACCGTCGGCATCGACGACTACCTCCTCGTCGTGCTCGCGACGTCGGTGCTGGCTCCGACCGGCCTCTACGTCGAACGAGTCGTCCGGAAGGGCGAGAACGTCGCCGGCCTCGCCCTGCCGGTCGCGTTCTACGGTGGGGCGGTCGTGGCCGCGGTGGTCGTCGAGGCGTTCGGATTCGCCGGACCGGCGGCGTGGCTCGACTGGCAGTTCCTCACCGACCCCCACTCGCGGTTCCCCCAGCGGGCGGGCATCTACCCGGCGCTGGTCGGTTCCATCATGATGATGCTCGTCATCGTGGTCTCGGCGTTCCCCGTCGGCGTGGGAGCCGCGGTGTACCTCGAAGAGTACGCGCCCGACGGGGGTCTCTTGGGGCGCATCGTGAGCTTCATCGAGGTGAACATCGGGAACCTCGCGGGCGTACCCTCGGTCGTGTACGGGCTGTTGGGGCTCGCACTGTTCATTCGATACGCGAGCATGAACACCGGGTCGGTCGTCGTCGGCGGGCTGACGGTCGGGCTACTCATCCTGCCCATCGTCATCATCTCCGCCCAGGAGGCCATCCGGGCGGTGCCCGACTCGATGCGCCAGGCCTCCTACGGCATGGGCGCGACGAAGTGGCAGACCGTCCGGAACGTCGTCCTCCCGGAGGCGTTCCCCGGCATCCTGACGGGCACCATCCTCGCGTTCGGCCGGGCCATCGGCGAGACCGCGCCCCTGCTGATGATCGGGGCGGCCGCGGTCGTCTTCAACCCGCCGAGCGCGTTCGGCGAGAAGTTCAGTGCGATGCCTCGCCAGATCTTCGCGTGGTCGAGCGAGCCCGCGGCGGAGTTCCGCCACGGCGTGCTCGCGGCGGGCGTCGTCACGCTGCTGGTCGTACTGCTGTCGATGAACGCGGCGGCGATACTCATTCGGAACAGATATCAGCGGAGGTCCTAAACCATGAGCAACGAGAACGTGACTACTTCCGGCTCCGACTTCGCAACGGACGACGAGGACGAATCCGTCGCCTCGCCGACGCCGGGGTCGGAGGCGGTCGAGACAGGCGAGCCTTCACAGGCGAGCGCCACGGAACGCACCGTCATCGAGTCCCGCAACCTCGACGTGTACTACGGCACCACGCAGGCCCTGCAGGACGTGAGCATCGAGATACCCGAGCGACAGGTGACCGCGATGATCGGTCCCTCGGGCTGCGGGAAGTCCACCTTTCTCCGGTGCATCAACCGGATGAACGACCTCATCGACGCGGCCCGGGTCGAGGGCGACCTGCTCTTCGAGGGCAAGAACGTCTACGACGACGACGTGGACCCGGTCGCGCTCCGGCGACGCATCGGGATGGTGTTCCAGCAACCGAACCCGTTCCCCAAGAGCATCTACGACAACGTCGCCTACGGGCTCAGGCTACAGGGCGATACCGAGAATCTGGACGCGAAGGTCGAGGAGGCACTGAAAGGGGCCGCGCTCTGGGACGAGGTGAAAGACCAGCTCGACGAGTCGGGGCTCGACCTCTCTGGCGGCCAGCAACAGCGGCTCTGCATCGCGCGAGCCATCGCGGTGGACCCGGAGGTCATCTTGATGGACGAGCCTGCGAGCGCGCTCGACCCGGTGGCCACCTCCCAAATCGAGGACCTCATCGACGACCTCGCCCGCGACTACACGGTGGTCATCGTGACCCACAACATGCAGCAGGCCGCCCGCATCTCCGACAAGACCGCCGTCTTCCTGACGGGCGGGGAACTCGTGGAGTTCGACTACATCACGGGTAAGTTCGGATGAAACTTTTACTGCGGTAGGAATCGCCAGCGGCGGTTCCTACCTTGCAAAACTTTCATGAAAAGCCCAACCCGCGTCCCTCCGGCCGCTAAAGCGGCCTCCGGTCCTTTTCCGAGACGCTTGCGGAGGTAGCGCGAACGAGGTGATCGAAGAGAGCGCGAGAACAGGAATCGAGCTACAAACGAATCCAGGGAAAAGTACAACAGCGAGACACGCGACAGTTCAACCATGGCACGAAAGGACTACCAAGAACAACTGGACGACCTGCGCGAGAACGTCCTCTACATGAGCGAGGTCGTGATGGAACGGCTCCGGATGGGGCTGGACGCGCTCGAACAGAAGGACGACGAGTTGGCGTGGGAGGTCATCGACGGTGACGAGGAGGTCAACCAGTTGTACCTCGAACTCGAACAGGACTGCATCGACCTGCTGGCGCTCCAGCAGCCGGTCGCCAGCGACCTCCGGATGATCGCGGCGTCGTTCAAGATCATCACGGACTTAGAACGCATCGGCGACCTCGCCACCAACCTCGGCGAGTACACCCACGAGGCCAACCACGACGTGTTCCCGGAGGTGGACATCCAGGAACTCGGCGCGCTCACCCTCGACATGATCGAGGACGCGATGGACGCCTACGCCACGGAGAACGCCGACGGCTGCTACGCCATCGCCGACCGCGACGACGACCTCGACCAGCTCTGCGAGCGCGCCAGCGAGATCGTCGTCCGGGACCTCATCGAGACCGAACTGGAAGAGAACACCGAGGAGGAGGTCGAACAGCTCCTCGAAGACGTCTCTCGGCTCCTCCTCACGGTCCGGGACCTCGAACGCGTCGGCGACCACGCCGTCAACATCGCCGCCCGGACGCTCTACATGGTCGAGAACGACGACGAGCTCATCTACTAGAACCTTTTACTGCGCGACCTACCCGCAGGGCAGGTCGCTTGCAAAACGTTCATGAAAAGCGCAACGCACGGACCTCCGGCCGCTAAAGCGGCCTCCGGTCCTCTTCCCTCCGCGGTCGCTTGCAGTCCACGCGCTCAAAAGTGTGGCATGAGGTGGAACATATTCTTGATATTATAAAATATCTATTCAATGTTTAGAGATGCCTATATATTGTCGGCGGGGGTTAGGACTCGGAATAGCTCGTGTGCCTCCACATTCCACCGCGAGCGAGGGTGTCAGCCCGAGCGAGCCACGAGAAAGAATTGAAGAAGAGGACCGAAGGGCCGCGCTAGCGGCCCGGAGGTCCGAGCCTTGCGATTTTCATGAAAGTTTTGCAAAGTAGCGCCCTCCGGGCAGGTTCATTGGAACCCGATTCTGCCACCGCGCCGACCCTGCTCGGGGCTGGACGCGCCGCCCTTGAACTCCTCTTCCATCTGCTCGTAGTAGTCGAGCAGGTCGTCGGTGATGGTCGGGCGGACGTTCTCCATGGCCTGCCGGAAGTGGCTCATGCCGACCTCGGTGGCCTCGTCGTCCTCGCGGAGCGCCTCGATGGCGGCCTCGCGGGCGATGGATTCGAGGTCGCTCCCCACGTAGCCGTCGGTGATCTCCGCGAGTTCGCGGAGGCTCACGTCGGGCGACAGCGGCGTGTCGTCCGTGTGGATCTTGAGGATCTGCTCGCGGCCCTCCTCGTCGGGCTGGCCGATCATGACGAGGCGGTCGAACCGGCCCGACCGGATGAGCGCGGGGTCGATCATGTCCGGGCGGTTGGTCGCACCGATGACCATCACGTCGCCCTTCTCCTCCAGTCCGTCGAGTTCCGTGAGGAGCTGGTTGACCACGCGCTCGGAGACGTTGCTGCCCATCTCCTGACTCCGCGAGGGTGCGAGGCTGTCCAGTTCGTCGAAGAAGATGACGGTCGGGGAGACCTGCCGGGCCTTCCGGAACGTCTGGCGGATGGCCTTCTCGGACTCGCCGACCCACTTCGAGAGCAGTTGCGGCCCCCGCACGGAGATGAAGTTGGCGTTGGTCTCGTTGGCGACGGCCTTCGCCATCAGGGTCTTACCGGTGCCCGGCGGGCCGTAGAGCAGGACCCCGCTCGGCGGGCTGATGCCCAGCCGCTGGAACTTCTCGGGCGAGGAGAGGGGCCATTCGACGCTCTCCTTGACCTCCTGCTTGGCCTGTTCGAGGCCGCCCACGTCGTCCCACGATATCTTCGGCAGTTCCACGAGCACCTCCCGCATCGCCGAGGGCTCGACCTCATTCAGGGCACCGTTGAAGTCCTCGCGCTTGACGATCATCCGGTCGATGAGGCTCGGCGGGATGTCCTCCTCGTCGAGGTCGATCTCGGGGAGGTACCGCCGCAGGGCCTTCATCGCGGCCTCCTTCGTCAGGCTCTCGATGTCCGCGCCGACGAAGCCGTGGGTGTCGTCGGCGAGCGACCCGAGGTTGACGTCGTCCGAGAGCGGCATGCCGCGGGTGTGGATCTTCAGAATCTCCTCGCGGCCGATCTCGTCCGGGACGCCGATCTCGATCTCGCGGTCGAAGCGACCGGGACGGCGGAGCGCGGGGTCGACGGCGTCGACCCGGTTGGTCGCCGCGATGACGATGACCTGGCCGCGGCCTTCGAGGCCGTCCATCATCGTCAGCAACTGGGCGACGACGCGGCGCTCGACCTCGCCGGTGACGTCCTCACGCTTGGGCGCGATGGAGTCGAGTTCGTCGATGAAGATGATTGCCGGCGACTCCTCTTTCGCGTCCTCGAATATCTCCCGGAGCTGCTGTTCGGACTCGCCGTAGTACTTGGAGATGATCTCGGGGCCCGCGATGGAGAAGAAACTCGCCGACGTCTCGTTGGCGACGGCCTTCGCGAGCAGCGTCTTCCCCGTGCCCGGCGGGCCGTGGAGCAACACCCCCTGTGGCGGCTCGATGCCGAGCTTCTGGAATATCTGGGGGTGTTTCATCGGGAGTTCGACCATCTCCCGGACGCGCTGAATCTCGTTCTCGAGGCCGCCGATGTCCTCGTACGTGATGCCGCCGCCGGTGCGCTCGAAGCCGCTGATCGGCTCCTCGCGGAGTTCCACCTCGGTGTCCTCGGTGATGAGACAGACGCCCTCCGGCTCCGTCTCGACGGCGATGAGCGGGATGGCCTGTCCCGGCGACCGCATGAACGGGTGGTTGGTACTCGACATCACCGGGACGATGTCCCGGGAGACGACCGGTCGCTTCAGAATCTGGCGCTTGACCATGCCGGCCGCGTCTGAACCGAACTGGACGCTCGCCTCCTCGGGGGGAGCGAGCACGAGGCGGTCGGCCTTCTCGGCCTCGGCCTTCCGGATCTTCACGCGCTCGCCGATGCCCACGTCGGCGTTCTGGCGCGTGAATCCGTCGATGCGGATGGTGTCCGTGTTCCAGTCCTGCCGGTCGGCACGCCAGACCTTCGCGGCAGTCGTCTCGGCACCCTCTATCTCGATGATGTCACCCGGACTGAGCTTCAAGTGCAACAGCGTGTCGGGGTCGAGGCGGGCGATACCCCGCCCCGAGTCGTTCGGGTAGGCTTTCGCCACCTCGAGTTGAACTTCGTTCATGATTGGAGACTGCGGGGTCGTCTCGGAGTCCGACGGCGTTACGGAAGTACTTTCCGCCGCAGTACTGTCCGCCGCTCGACTCCCGCCCGCGGGTGATACCTACTAACACGCCCTGCCTGAAAGACGTGGCGCCTCGGAACCGGACTGCCGGCGCACGAGGACTTATCATATCGAACGTGTCCACCGGGAGTGTGGCCGTTCTCGTCATCGACGTCCGGCGCCGACGGACGCGC
>PXSM01000155.1:12049-12803 GCA_003023465.1 Halobacteriales archaeon SW_6_65_15
GAGTTCGACGCGCACGTCGTCGAGTTCCTCGACGATTTTAGCGCCCGCCAGACGCGCCCCGTCGCCGATGCGGACCACGGCGTCCTCCGCGTCCGCAACTTCCTCGGCGACCACGTCGGCGGCCTGGTCGGCCGGCACCTGGAACGCGCCGACGACGATGCCGCCCCGGAGGACGGCGATGCCGGGCCGCGTCCCGGGGTCGATGCCGACGACCGTCCGGCCGTCGCCGCCGCGGACGTGGACCAGCGCCTCCTCGACCGCGCGCCGTGGGTCGTCCGCCGTCGCGACCACGACCGGGACGTCGACGTCCACGGGGTCGCCGGCGGTGACGAGCACGTCGGCGTCCGTCGGCAGCGGGTCGCCGGGTTCGACCGTGGTGAACTCGACGTCCCGGTCGCGTAGCTCTCCCACGACCTCGTGGTACACTTCGAAGTCCGCCGTGGCGACGACGATCACTGTCTGGACGTTGGACACCCCGGCGCAAAACGCTTTCTCGGCGCACCGCCGACCCGTGGTTACTTTGCCGGGGACGCGCCAATAGCCTCGCAGTGACCGACGACACCCACATCTCGACCGGCTGCGACGCGCTCGACGACCTGCTCGGCGGGGGCATCGAGCGCGGCACCGTCACGCAGGTGTACGGCGCACCCGGCGCGGGGAAGACGAACGTCGCGCTCTCGACTGCCGTCGAGGTGGCCGCCAGCGGCGGCACGGCCGTCTACATCGACACGGAGGGGCTCTCCGTCGAGCGCTT
>PXSM01000156.1:0-22807 GCA_003023465.1 Halobacteriales archaeon SW_6_65_15
GCCGCGACGTACAGGTCCGTCAGCGTCGAGTCGTCACTCCCGGACCAGTTGCTGGTGCTCGCCGACGACCTCCTCCCGCGCCTGTTCTCGAATTTGTTCCGGAACGCCATCCAGCACAACGACAGCGACAGCCCGAAAGTGCGGGTAACCGCCGAGCGGACCGAGGAGATGATTCGCGTCCGAATCGCCGACAACGGTCCGGGAATCCCATCGGACGAACAGTCGACACTGTTCGAGCGGGGCGACAACACCGGGTCAAGTCACGGTCTCGGCCTCTACCTCGTGCACACGGTCGCCGAACGCTACGGCGGGACGGTCGAACTGTCCGAGACCGGCCCCGACGGGAGCACGTTCGCCGTCGAGCTTCCGCGGGCAAAACAGGACGCCGCCGACGAAGATGGCCTCGCCGAAGACGACTACATCGAGGACGACCGCGCCGAAGCGGACTGGGTCGGGGACAATCCGTCGGTGACGCTCCGGAGCTAGTCCCGTCGAAGCTCCGACGAATCTTCGAAGTATCGCGCCACCTCGTTCACGCCCTCCTCGCTCTCGGCGACCGCCACCACATCCAGCGCCAGCGCGAGCTTCAGTCGCGCCTTCCACGGCGCGAGGTCGCCGCCGGGAATCGCGCCCGCTTCCTGCAGGGTCTTGCCGCCGCCCGGCGTCCCGTAGACCGCCCCAGTAGCGCCCGCGCCGCATCGGGAGGTCAGGACGACCGGAGTCCCCTCTTCGACCGCGTCGGCGATGGCCTCGCCCAGTTCGGTCGTCGTATTCCCGAGACCGGTCCCTGCGACCACGAGGCCGTCCGCGCCGGATTCGAGCGCGCGCTCGACCTGCTGACCGTCCACGCCCGCGGCCGAGACGACCATCTCGACGCGCGTGTCGTCGCCCGCGTCGGTATCGGCGTCGGTCTCGGTCACCGGGAGGTGGACCGACTCGCTCCGTGGCTCTCTGTGGAACCGAACCCCGTCGCGGGTCAGGGTGGCGACCGGGCCGTCGTTCGGCGAGGCGAAAGCGGCGAGCTTGTGGCTGTGAACCTTCCGCACGTCGCGGGCGGCGTGGAGTTCGTCGTCGAACGCGAGGAAGACGCCCTCCTCGACCCGGCGGTGGGTCGCGGCCCGGACCGCCCCGAGCAGGTTCGACGGGGCGTCGGAACTCGGTTCGTCCAGTCGGCGCTGGGCACCCGTGAGGACCACCGGCACCGGAAGTGAGCGCGTCAAGTCGAGGAAGTACGCAGTCTCGGCCATCGTGTCCGTGCCGTGGGTGACCACTATCGCGTCATCGCGAGCGGATGCGAGCGATTGCTCGGAAGACGCGGTTTGTCTTCCGGCGTCTGGTCCGCCTCCGTCCGATTCGACCGCGGCCCGCGCGCGCTCGCCGACCTCGGCCATGATCTCGAAGTCCATGTCGAATCCCGGCACCTGTGAGACAGACTCGACCGTCAACGAGGCCTCGGATTCGAGATCCGGCACGGCGTCGAGGAGGTCCTCGCCGGAGAGGCTCGGGGCCGCCCCGTCCTCGTCGGGCGTGCTGGCGATGGTTCCGCCGGTCGCGATCACGTGGACTCGCGGGAGCATGTTCCAACCCGCGTGCGGCGGCGACATGAACCTACGGGGAATCCACGGTCGGTGTTCGACCGCGGATGCACATCAAATAACCATCAGAATTTATTTATTCCGGTCCGTCGTACCTGTCTTGTGTTCGGGACGTTCCCCTACGAACCGGAGCCGGACGGGGCGGTGTTCGGGCCGCATCACTTCTATCTCGGCGTCCTGCTGATACTGCTGGTTTGCTGGCTGAACACCGACCCCGAGTCCGAGAATAGCCCGTGGGTCGTGGTAGGGGTGATCCTGCTGTCGGTGTTCTCGTTCTCGCTGACCTGGCCGTACTACCCCGCGGTCGGAGCCCTTGGAGTGCTGGTCACGCTCGGAATCGCGACTGCGAGCGCCGTGATTCGACCCTTCTGGTGGCGCTCGGGTGTGGTCGCTCAGAGTTCGCTTCTGGTCGGCCTGTACGTGGCGTGGGACGACGCCCTCAGCCACGCGCTCGGATGGCGAACGCCCTTGGACGCGGTGTGGGCCGAGTTCCTCTACCCCTACGCTTCCAACCCCTACGTTCCGTCCACGCCTCGGCTTCCGACGCTGCCCGAGAGCCTCTCCGGCGTTCGCGTTCCGACCGAGGTTCGTCTCCCGACCGACGCCGACCTACTCGCCGACCTCGAAGCCCTTTTCGCCGAGCACGTCGCGGACGCGCTCGCCGTGGTCGCCCTGTAGCTCGATGCGGCCTTCGTCCACCGTCCCACCGGTGGCGAGCGCGCTCTTCAGGTCGGATGCGAGGTCCTGCAGGTCCACCGAGGTCTCGTCGAACCCCTCTACGATGGTGACGGCCTTGCCGTAGGTTCGCTCCTCCTTGCGGACGGTGAGTCGCTGTTCGGCCCGGCCGAGGTCCTCGTCGATGCCCAGTTCGTCCGGCAGCCCCGAGACGTCGCTGATCTCTTTGTCGTCCCCCATGGACGGGAGTAGGTTCCGCGCATCCAAGAGCCTTCCCCGGATTCAAGCGGTCGGAACCGGCGGCGTCCCCGGCGTCGCGCTCGGTGACACAAACCACGGGATGCGCTCGGTACGACATCCAACAAAGGACGCGCTCGGTGACACTACCCACTGGTGGATAAAGGGGCCGCCCGGTCGTCGTTCTACCGGTTCCCCCGGATTTACGTACCCGAGCGTGAACTATCAACTCAAATGTTACGCGCGAAAGGTACTCGTCTGACCATCGACCTGAGCGAGCGCGAGGCCCGCACCGAGGAGATCGACGACGTGCTGGCGTCGTTCGTCGGCGGCCGGGGCGTCGCCACGAAACTGGCCCACGACCGCATCCCGTTCGACGCCGACCCGCTGGGGCCGGAGAACCGACTCTACTTCTCGGCGGGGCCGCTTCAGCAGTCCCGGATGAGCTTCACCGGGCGGATGAACGCCACGGCGGTCTCGCCGCTGTCGGACACCATCCGTTCGACCAATGCCGGCGGGTTCCTCTCGCGGAACTTCGTGGAGACGGGCCACCCGGTCGTGGAGTTCGTCGGCGAGAGCGACGAGTTGCTGGCCGTCCACGTCACGGACGAGGGCGTCGAGTTCGAGGAGGTGCCCGAGATCGCGGGCGCGACGGTCTCGGAGACCAGCGAGTACGTCGAAGGGGTGCGCGACCTCGGCGCGGAGCACCTCGTGACCGCGGGTCCGGCGGGCGAGAACGAGGTTCGGTACGCGGCCATCATGACCTCCGACACCCGGGCGTTCGGCCGCGGCGGCCTCGGCGCGGTGATGGGCGCGAAGAATCTCAAGTGCGTCAGCTTCGACGGCGACTCCGCGCCCGACGTGGAGATCCCCGACGTGCAGTCGGAGGTCCACCGGGAGGCCGCCCAGAGCGACGACGTGATGAAGCGACAGGGGACGACCAGCGGCACGGAGTTCATCAACGACAACTTTTCGCTGCCCACGCGCTACTTCACCGAGTTCTCGTTCGAGAACGCCGAGGACATCGGCGGCGACGCGGTGGAGGAGAAGAAGTACAAGCGGGGCACCTGCTCGCAGTGCGCGTACGGCTGCAAGCTCCCGACCCGCGACGAGGAGACGGGGATCGAAACCGAGGGTCCCGAGTTCGAGACCGTGTACGCCTTCGGGTCGAACGCGGGCGTCGGCGACGTCGTGGACGTGATGAAGTCCAACGACCTCTGCGACGAACTCGGGTTGGACACAATCTCCTGCGGCGTCACCATCTCGGCGTACCTCGCCGCGAACGACGAGTTCGGCAACGCCGAACTGGTCCACGACCTCATCCCGAAGATCGCCCGCAGGGAGGGCGTCGGCGACCTCCTCGCGGAGGGGGTCGCCCGCGCCCACGACGAGCTGGGCGTCGAGAACTGGACCGTGAAGGGGCTGGAGTTCGCGGCCCACGACGGCCGAGCTATCCACGGGCAGGGCCTCAGCTACGCCACCTCCAACAGCGGGGCCGACCACATGTACTCCGAAATCCTCGGCGACGAGTACTCCGGCGAACTCGACCCCGAAGGACTGGAGGGGAAGGGACCCCACCTCGTGGACTCCGAGAACGCCGCCGCGTTCAAGGACAGCGGCATCGTCTGCGCCTTCTCCAGCGACTACGTGACCCCCGACCGCCTCGAAGCCCTGTTCGACGCCGACCACGAGGACCTCATGGACGTGGGCGCGAGAACCGTCGAACTCGAACGCCACTTCAACAACCAGCGCGGATTCGACCGGAGCGACGACACTCTCCCCTACGACCTGCCGGAGTTCGAGCAGGCGCTCGACGAGTACTACGAGGCCCGCGGCTGGAACCCAGACGGTACGGTGCCCGAGAGTCGCATCTCCGGCGACGAGAGCGCGGCGAGCGCAGACTGACGACGCGAATCAGAAGACTGCTTTTCGCTCACGTCACCCGCCGTGAATCGGCGTCGTGAAGCTCACTTCGTCGCCGTCCTCCAGCCGGGTGTCCGCCTCGGCGCGGGCGTGGCCGTTGTGGAGGGCGCGAACGCCACTCGAAAGCTCCCCATCCTCGGCGACCAACTTCCCGTCGAGGTCCGGATACTCCTCGACCGCGCGGGCGAGCGCATCGCTCAAGGTCGCGTCGTCGGGAAGTTCGAAGGCGACCGACTTCTGGTCCACCGCGTCCTTGAACGGAGCGTAGAATCGGAGTTCGACCGTCGTCGCCTCCTCGCTGTCGGACTCGTCCATCGTGAGCACGTAGGCGGCCCGAGTACCGTCAACGTTACCGGTTTCGACCGGAGTTGCGGACGGAGGCTTCGGCCGCGGACGAACGACGCGTTACGACCGCGAGACGTCGGTCACCGTCGCGGACTCGTCGAGCGTCAGGTGGAGACGGTCGTCACCCTCCTCGACGGTCACTCGGAACTTCGGTGGGTCGTCGGCGACGCGCTCGACAGCATCGCCCGTCGAGAGCGTCGAAGTCCACGGCGGCCTGTCGCGGGGGTCGATACCGTGGCGCGCGTAGAAGCTCAGCACTTCGGGGTGCCGGGCGACCACGCCGCCGACGGGGACGGTGAGCCGTATCCCGCACCGGTCGCAGGCCGCGGCGTACGCAGGGGTCGGTTCGGGTATCTCGGTCACCGACCACTCGACCCGCCCGTAGCACTTCGGACACCCGCCAGCGCGCGCCAACTCGACGTGTTCTTCGACTATCACGGCGAACAGGTCCACGGCCTCCGGGAGCGTCCGGTCGGCGAGCGCGCCCGGCGGGAGGACGTTCTGGTACTCGTAGTCGTTCGGACAGGCGATGCTGAGGACGCTGTCGCTGTACGTCGCCTCCAGCGGTTCCCCGCAGGTCGGGCAGGTCTCGTCCAATTTGGTGGGTCCGGTACGGTCGCCCTCGTCGTAGGTGCCCGCGTACAGCGACGTGACGACCGAGATGCCGGTGTTGGTCAGTCGATACCCGCGGTCGGTGTCGGCGACGAACCGACTGCGAAGTTCGCCGAGGTGGTAGTTGAAGTTACCCGAATCGCGGACGCCTGCGCGCCGACGGAGTTCGGAGAACGAGAGGAACGGGTCTTCGGGGGCCTCCCGATAGCGGTCGGCCAGCGCGCGCAGGACCTCGACGCGGGTCTCGTCGGCCAGCACGTCGAAGGGGTTCGTCTCGACCATACACTCGGTGCGGGGTGCGACGACAAAGGCGTTGCCATCCTGTCTGAATTGTTACTGTAATTCGATGCTCCGAGTCGTTATTACTCCGGCGGACGCCTCGTCGGTCATGAGCACATCCGAGAACGGATGGTCAGTGGAGGTGTTCGAGCGTCATCCAGTCACCGCGTTCTTCGCGGTCGCCGTCGGGGCGTCGTGGCTGGTCTGGGTCCCGGTCGCGTACGGGATGGTCGAGGGACCGACGATGGCCTACGTCGTCGCGGGCGGGGTCGGCCCCGCAATCGCGGGTGCAATGGTCACGAAGGCGACCGGCGGGAGCGTCCGGTCGTGGCTTGCGGGACTGATTCGAGGAGATATCGGCTTGCGGTGGTCGGCGTCTCGCTCGACTTCTCGGTGCTTCCGGGACGAACCGCCGGATACCTCTTCGCGTTCGCGTTCGCGCTCCTGCTCGGCGGCGGCCAGGAGGAACTGGGATGGCGCGGATTCGCCCTGCCGCGCCTCCAGCGAGCGCACGGCCCGATGGCGGCGAGTCTGGTGATCGGCGTCGTCTGGGCGGTCTGGCACCTCCCGCTGTTCGCCATGGAGGGAACCTCCCAGAGTCAGGTGCCGTTCCTCGCGTACGCCCCGGCGGTCGTCGCCATGTCGGTGATATTCACGTGGCTCTACAACGAGTCCGCCGGGTGTATCCTCCCGGTGATGCTGTTGCACGCCGGAATCAACAGCACGGGGACCCTCATCCCCGTGTCGGTCGATTCGGTGTCCGAGGCGCTCCACTCCCAACTCGCGATGGCCGAGCTTGCAGTGTTGGTGGGTATCGCGCTCGTCGTACTCCTCGCCGTCGGGTGGTCGCTCGGAATCGAGGAGAGAACGGGAGTCGGACCGACCGCGGAATCCCGGAGCGTCCCCGGCGACTCGGGACCGGGCCACTCCGGCAACTGACTCGGGGAGTTTCCCGCAACTGGAACTTATAAACCACTCGCCCGAATCGTAGACGGTATGGACCGCGTAGCGATCATCGGCGCTTCGATGACGAAGTTCGGCGAGCGCGAGGCGTGGGTCAGCGAGTTGCTCGCGCAGGCCGGGCGCAAGTGCCTCGGCGACGCCGCAGTAGCTCCCGACGAGGTAGAGCATCTGTACGTCTCGAACATGGCGAGCGGCGAGTTCGAGGGCCAGACCGGCGTGCCGAACGCCCTCGCTCACGACCTCGGGGCGATGCCCGCCTACACCCAGCGCGTGGATCAGACCTCCGCCTCGGGCGGCGCGGGCGTCTACGCCGCGTGGCAGTCGGTGGCCTCCGGGGCCTCCGAGATGACCCTGCTGGTCGGCGGCGAGAAGATGACCCACCGGACCACTGCGGAGGCGACCGACGTGATCGCCTCGCTCACCCACCCGGTGGAGTACAAGCAGGGCGTCACCTTGCCGAGCTTTGCGGGACTGACGGCCCGGCGGTACCTCCACGAGTACGACGCGCCCCGCGAGAGTCTGGCGAAGGTCGCGGTGAAGAACCACGAGAACGGACTCGACAACCCGCACGCCCAGTTCCGGAAGGAGGTCGATCTGGAGACCGTCATGGAGTCGCCCATCGTGGCCGACCCCCTGCGGCTCTACGACTTCTGCCCCATCACGGACGGGAGCGCGGGCCTGCTGTTCTGTCCGGAGTCGGTCGCGGAGGAGCACGTTCCGGAGGACGAGTACACCGTCGTCTCGGGCGTCGCGGGCGCGACCGACACCCACGTCGTCCACGAGCGCGACGACCCGACGGTCATGGGCGGCGCAGTCGAGAGTTCCCGGCAGGCCTACGAGATGGCCGACCGCGGCCCGGAGGACGTGGACGTGGCGGAACTCCACGACATGTTCACCATCCTCGAATTCCTCCAGAGCGAGGCCGTCGGCTTCTTCGACCAAGGGGAGGGCTGGAAGGCCATCGAGGAGGGAATCACCGAGCGCGACGGCGAGTTGCCCATCAACACCTCGGGCGGACTCAAATCGAAGGGCCACCCGCTCGGCGCGAGCGGGGTCGCACAGATCTACGAACTGCACCAGCAGTTGCTCGGCGACGCCGGCCCCCGGCAGGTCGAGGCCGAGGTCGGACTGGCCTGCAACGTCGGCGGATTCGGCAACTGCGTGACCACCACCATTCTGGAGGAACCCTGAGATGACCCTGAACGCACACCGCTGTCCGAACGGCCACCTGACCTACCCGGGCCACGAACTCTGCCCGGACTGCGGCGAGGAGCAGACCGAGACCGTGGACCTCTCCGACGAAGTCGGCGAGGTCGTGACGTGGACGACCAACACGGCGACCCCTCGAAATCGGCGGCGAGTCGGTTCGCGCTATCGGGCAACTGGCCGGAGACGGAGAAGAAGTCGATGTCGAGATCGGCGACGAGGTGCGCCCAGTGTACGCGGAGGAGCTTCGGGACCCCGACGCCGGAATCCGCGAGAAGGAGAGTCAGGAGTGGGACGGATACGGATTTGAATCGGTCTGAGCGAACTCTCGCGTGAGCGACCCGGTTCGAATCTGTCAGGTTCGAGCCGGACTGAGCTTTCGGATTCGGGCCGTCTTCCTCAGGAGAAATCCACGCCTCTGAACTCGAAGCGCGCGCCACCCGCCTCGCTTTCGGTCACGTCGTACTCCCAGCCGTAGGTCTCGACCAGTTGCGCGACGAACGTCAGCCCGAGGCCGACGCCCTTCGAGTCGGTGGAGTATCCGGCCTCGAACACCGTTTCGCGCACGGCTTCCGAGATGCCGGAGCCGTCGTCCTCGACGTAGAAGCCCGACGGGAGGTCGCCGACCCTGACCGTCACGCCGTCGCCGCCGTCGGTCTTGAGGTCCGCCGCGGAGTCCGACTCGGTTGCGTCGATGCTCGCGTGGTCTCGGTTCGACGACCCGTGTTCGATAGATTCGTCGGTCCCGGGCCGACTGCTCGTGGAGCCGCGCTCCACGGCGTCCTCCCGAGCTTCCGAGGGAGGGCTTGTCGAGCCGTGCTCGACAGCGTTGCGGAACAGGTTCTCCAGCAGGTGCCGGACGTGGACGGGGTCGGCCCGGACCGTCCGGTCGGTCTCCACGACGAGGGTCTTCGGCCCGGCGGTCAGGTCGTCCCACACTCTGGTGGCGGCCTCGCGGAGCGAGACCGACTGGCGGTCGATGTCGAGGTCCGAGCCGCGCGCCGTGATCAGCATGACGTTGATCATCTCCTCGATGCGGTCGAGCGCGGTCGCCACCTCCTCGGCGGCGTCTCGGTCGCCCTCCATCGCGGACTGGGAGTATATCTGGGCGATGTTGAGGGGATTGCGGAGTTCGTGGGCGAGCATGCTGGCGAACGACTCCAGCCGGTCGTTCTGGCGCTGGAGGGCGCGCTCGCGCTCGGTGAGTTCGACCGTCGCCTCGGTCCGGTCTCGGAGCGTGTTCAGCAGTCGGTCCACCTCGTGAGCGGGGCGGTCGGGGCCGAAGAACTCCTCGGGCGGCGTGTAGTAGCAGTTGTGCGACACCGTGTTGTCGTAGACGAGGTGTGGGTGCGTCCGGATGACGTCCCGGAGCACCTCCGGCGGGAATCGATTCCGGTTGTACTGGCAGAGCGCGATGCCGTTCTCTCGGGGCAAGAGGTCGTTCAGCTTCCCTTCGTACTCCACGAGGTCGGTGACGCTCGGTTCGTCGCCGAATATCCACGTCATCTCGCCCGCGACCCGCAACGCTTTGTACTCCTCGCTGGCTCGCTCGATGGCGTCGCGCAGGAACTCGATCATGTCGTCCGGGTCGAACGCGCCGTTCCGACAGTAGGTGTCCTGCTTGGTGTGGAGCGTCAGCGCCCCGGATTCGACTGCGCTATCTACGTCCACGTCGGCCTCGCGCATCGCGTCGAGAACCTCCTCGCGGGAGTTCTCGTCGGCGATGTACATGCATCGTTCACCGCGCTCCAGTCCCTGTCGCATGAACGGAATCGCGGCCGCGAACTGCTCCTCGCGGCTCTCGTAGATCAGGGCGAGGTGGTCGTTGGAGTCGTGAGCGTCGAGCGGTTCGATGGGACCACGGAACGCTGGGCTCGAACGTAACGCTTCCAATCCGCTTTCCAACCCGAGCGTCTCCCGCGCACCGGGTTCTCGTGATGGCTTCTGACTCATGGTTAGAGGGCGTTCGGGAGGTGACCCGTGATGGCTATAGTATCCACTTCGGAATACCACGACTACTCGTTCGGTTCGACGTTCACGCTGATCGCACACCGCGCGACGCGGCGTCCCCCCTTGAACCTACTTCGATTCGACCGTCCAGATACTTAAACACCTGTGGAGTGCGACGGGAACAACACCGCGCACTGATACGATTCCAAGACGGCGTCGGCCAGACGTTCGTCGCCTCGTCGCGACCTAGACCTTCGACGGTTCCTCGTCCGTCGAGGTGTTCCCGACTTCGGTGTTTCCGTCGAGTCCTTCATCGCGCTCGACCCCTGAGTCCGTCTCGTATTCGGCCGCCTGCTCGCGGCCCTTCTTGAACTCGCCCATGGCGGCCCCGGTCGAGCGAGCGAGTTTTGGAAGTTTGTTCGCGCCGAACAGCAGGACGGCGATGAGCAGGATGATCATCATCTCCATCCCGCCCGGCACAGGTCCAAACAGCGGTATCGGGTCCATGCGGCGGGTACGCGACCGGTCGTTATCAACTTCTCGCGTATCTCTCGGCCGATACCTCTCGACGCGTTTTTCGGCCTTCGACGATTGTTGGCCCCTCGGCGTGTTCCTGCTCCAACACCTCTTGAACCGATAGATTCACATTGAATCCCCGGACGACTGCAAGTATGTTTCCGCCGGGCCACTACGGGATGGCGCTGCTGCTCTACGCCGTAGTCGGGTACGTGCTGCTCTCGCGAGGGTACGTGCGCGACGCCCTCTCCGGGGGCGGCATCGTCCTCTCGTACACCCTCTTTCCGGACCTCGACGGGCAGTTGGAGTTTCTGGTCCACCGCGGGGTGAGCCACACGCTCTGGTTCGCGCTCGCAGTCGGAGCCTTCTGCGTGCTGGTCGTGGCATCCTCGCTCCTGCGGCGGCCCCGACGGCAGGCCATCCGCGGGGCGCTCTGGGCGTTCTTCCTCGGCGCGTTCGCGGTGGTCGCCCACCTCCTCGCGGACGTGATCAATCCGTGGGGCGTGATGCCGATATACCCCGTCTCGGACGCGCTCTACACGCTGGACCTCGTCCGTGCGACCAACGACACCGCAAACTACGCCATGCTCGCGGTCGGCGTCGGTGTCGCGACTGCGGCGTGGGTCGCCGGTCGCCCGCCGCGCCCGCACCCCTCGATTCCGGTGCGCCTCTACCGGCGACTCCGCGGCCGCGAGACCGTGGTAGAATAGGTTCTACTGCTTCTCGTCGGCGTTGCCGTCGGCGTCGCTCACGTCGTTGGACTCGTCGTCGTCTGGGTTCTCGTCTGCCTCGGGTTTCGCGCCCGCGTCCCCGTCGCTCGCGGCCTCGCTAGCCCGGTCGGCCTCGGCTTCCGCGTCCGCGTTTTCGTCGCCGTCGGCGCTCGGCTCGTTGGGGCGGTCGCCTCGGCCTCCGTCGTTTTCACTCCGTTCTCGTTCCGCGATCTCGTCCTTGATGGACCGGAGTTCGGCCTCCACGTCCACCTCGGCGCGGCCGTTGGTTCGTGCGTCGTCGGCATCTTCGGTCCCGTCGTCGCTCGCAGTTGTATCGTCCTCCCGGGCGTCGGACTCGTCGCTGAGTTCGATGGTCGTCCCGCCGTCGAGGCCGTCGTCGCGGTCGTCACGTTCGCTGCGCGGTCGCTCCCGGTCGGCCGCGCGCTCCCGTTCGCGGGCTTCGTCGGCCCGCCGGCGCTTCCACGTCTTCGAGCGCGCTCTCCAGTCTGTCGAGCGTGGTCCGGCTCGCCTCCGCGGCGCGCGATTCGAGGCGGTCGCGCTCCTCGGCCACGACGCTTCGCTCGGGGTCGAGCACGCGGGCGACCTGCTGGAGCGCCTTCAGCGCCCGGATGTTGGCCTCCAGCACGGCGATGGCGGTCGGAATCGCATACTCGCCGGTGAACGACAGCACCTCGCGGGGCGTCGGCGGTCGCGGCAGACCGAGCGGCCCCTCGGGCGGACGGCCCAGCTCCGCCCGGAGTTCGCGCACGCGGGCTTCGAGTTCGGCGACCCGCTCGTCCAACTCCTCCGGGTCGAGGTCCTCGCGGTCTCGGAAATCGTCGCGGTCTGGCCCGTCCGCGGAGTCTCGGTCGTTCGGCTCTCCTCGGTCGTCGCTCATGGCCGGGCCTACGCACCGCGGCGTAAAGAGTTTGGGCGCTATCAGGAGCGAGATGCGGAGTCCGCCGGGGATGCGCTTCGTCGGTTTTCTACTATCGAGTGCGCCTACTGTCTCCTTCCAATCGGCGTGCGCTGGGGAGGCCCTGTGCCGAGCCAAAGCGCGCGAGGGACGAGTAACGGAACGGAGCGTAGCGGAGTGAGTAACACAGTCGGTTGGGGAGGACGTGGCCGTCGCGGTGCTGTGCGGTCTTCCCTAGGCTTCGGGAGTAGCTAGCTTCTCATGTCAGTCCACTGCTGGAAGAACACGGTTAGGAAGCTAGCTACGCCCGAAGCCTGTGAGAACCGCATCGCAGAACTCCGCACGGCCGGTCTGCGCTCGCTTCGTTCGCGCAGGACCCTTTCGAACCACTCGTAGCCTCGTGGCGCGCCGGCGAAGCACGAGAAACGTCGTCGGCAGGGAATCAGAAATACGGTCTTAAGGTGTTTTTAGAAATATTATAAAACCCAATATATTCCTCAGAACCCTTCCCGGAGGAACACGTCGCGCTCGGGGAACATCGCCGCGAGGGCCTCGCGGGTCGCCGAATCCCGGACTTCGAGTTCGCCGAAGACCTCGGCGTCCTCGACCGAGTGGTAGCCCGCGTAGATCTGCGAGAGGGCGCTCACGTCTGCGGTCGCGTCCGGGTCGGAGTCGGCTGTCGGCGAGTCCGGCAGGGGTTCGCAGGTCGCTTGACCGTCCTCGACCGCGACGCGGAAGGTCGCGTCGTTCCAGTCTGCGAGGGTGTCTTCGACGGAGATCGTGAACTCCGCGTTCGGTGCCTCCGGATAGTCGAGCGCCTCGAACGCGGCCGGAACGTCAACGAGACGGACCATCGGTCCGGGTTCGACCTCGCACTCGACGTCCTCGGGGTCGTCGGCCTCGTCGAGGAGCGAGGTGTCGTGTCGCCGTCGCGAATCCGATAGCCGACGTAGCCCCGGGCCTCTCCGTCCTTCTCCCAGACGTAGACGTACGGGTCGCCGCGCCAACTTTCGAAGATGCGCTTGCGCCACCACTTTTCGGTGCGGTCGATTTCGAGTTCGTAGCCCCGGGCGTGGGCGGCGATCACCGGGTCGAGGAGTTCGTACTCGTCGGCTTCCAGCCGCCGGAACTCCCCGCTGGCGTGGTCGCGGGCGAACGCCAGCGCCCTCGGCGCGCACTCGTAGCGAACGAACTTGTTGGCGAGTCCCCAGCCGAGGTGCTCGTAGAAGGGGTGCTTGAAGGCCCACAGCGCCGACAGAACGTCGCCCCGTTCGCGGTACTCCGCCAGCGATTCGGCCATCAGTCGCGTGACGTAGCCCTTCCGGCGGTGTTCCGGCGGCGACGCGACCGCCGCGACGCCCGGCATCTCGAACCACTGCCCGCGGAGTCGCGCGCGGAACCAGTGGTGCTTGCAGACGCAGAGCATTCGGTCGCCGTCGAACAGCGCGCGCGGCTCGCCCGGTCGCTCGCTCGGGGGGTCGCCGTACTCGTCCGTCGGCCCCGCCTGCGGGCGGAAGGCGTACTGGGTGTACTGCTGGAACTGCTCCTCGCGGTCCTCGGGGAGCGGTCGGTAGTCCATAGACGAGAACGTGCCCGGAGCGAACATATAGGTTGTCCAAGTGTGCGACCGCGTCGCGGCTAGCGGCTTCGGCAGAACCAGCGCGTCCGACGTGCGCGACGAACCCCCGGACTCGGCGAAAGAACTTACAGCGATTACTTCGACGGGAGAACCATGTCACGAGTCTCCGCCTCGAAGGCCCTCGCGTACGCGACAGGTGACGAGATGCTGAAGCTCTACGGCGTCCTCGTCGGCGGGTGGTTGCTGACGTTCGTGGGTCAGTTCGTCCTACAGACGACCTTCAACGCCGTTCTCTCGCTCGTGAGTGTTATCGTCGCGCTCGCGGGTGCAGTCGCCGTTCTCGTCGGCGTCGTCGCCATCGCGTACAAGCTACTCGCCGACGGTCGAGTGGAGTAATCCGTCTCTCACACGGCCCGCCGATACTGGACCGGCCACTCGACGCGATCCTCGGCACCCAGCTCCTCGGCGGCGTGGAGCGTGAAGTAGGGGTCCCGGAGGTGCTCGCGCCCGACGATGGCGAAGTCCGCGCGGTCGTTCCGGATCAGGGCGTCCGCCTGCGCGGGCTCCGAGATGCCGCCGACAGCGCCGACGAGGGCGTCGGTTGCCACGCCCACGCGCTCGGCGTAGGGGATCTGATAGTTCGGTCCCGCTGACGGAATCTGCTGGTCGGGGTGGATGCCGCCCGCGCTCACGTCCACGAGGTCCGCGCCCGCGTCCGCGAGCAGGGGCGTCGCGGTCGGGGAGCCAGTCGGTCGCCGAGACCCGGACGAAGACGGGGCGGTCGTCCGGCCAGACCTCCCGGACCGCCGCGACGATCTCGCGGACGAGTCGGGTTCGGCCCTCGAAGTCGCCGCCGTACGCGTCCTCCCGGCGGTTCGTGACGGGCGAGAGGAACTCGTGGAGGAGGTAGCCGTGGGCGGCGTGGACCTCCGCGATATCGAATCCCGCATCGCGGGCTCGTTCCGCGCCGGCCACGAAGGCGTCCTTGACCGCCTCGATGTCCTCGGCGTCTAGCTTCCGCGTGACGGGAGGTTCGTCCTCGTAGGGGTAGGGAATCGCGCTCGGTGCGACGGTCTCCCAGCCGCCCTCGTCGGGCTGGAGCGGTTCGCTGCCGTCCCAAGGCCGCGTCTTGCTGGCCTTCCGTCCGGCGTGTGCGAGCTGGATGGCGGAGGTCGCGCCGCGCTCCGCGATGAACTCGGCGACGGGCGCGAGAGCGTCCGCGTGGTCGTCGCTCCAGATGCCGAGGTCGTTGGGCGAGATGCGACTCCGAGGTTCGACCGCCGTGGCTTCGGTCATCACGACGCCCGCACCGCCAGTGGCGCGACTCCCGAGGTGCACCCGATGCCAGTCGGTTGCGAGGCCGTCCCGGTCGCAGGAATACTGGCACATCGGCGAGACCATCACGCGGTTTCGTACCTTCGTCCCGCGTATCTCCAGCGGACTGAACAGGTCGTCGCTCATCGCATCCCACTCGGGGCTCCGGCCCCGAAAGGGCTCGGCTCACCCCCGTTTCTTGCCGACGGTTCGCCTCGCCGGTTTTCAAATGTCCGAAACACTTATTGTAGTCATCACCGTTATTGGTGAATCAATGCGTGGGGAGGAACGAAGGGGGAGCCCGGAAGCGATAGCCCGATTTAGGAATCGATTGGCGGAACTGAAGCGCAACGGGTGCAACATCCTGTTGGTCGGCACCGACGCGCTGGGTCCAGCGTGCGAACGACTGCTCGGCGAATCGAGCGCCGGGCCTCGGTACCGGCTGTTCGTGACGACGGACACCGGGCCAGCGACCGCACACGCGAAATTCGACGCGACCCAACCGGGTCCGTACCGCGACGCGGCCGCGGTCGTGAACTGGGACGCCGACGTGCGGGGCGCGACCGCGGCCGAGGGCCCGGAGGAGTTCGGTGGTCCGACCGAGGAGCGCGATTGCCGTGGCTCGGACGGTGAGACGACCGCGCGCGACGCCGACGGACCGCCGTTCCGCGAGGAGTTCGTGGAGAGCGACGACCTCCGCGACCTCGGGACGACCGTCGAGGAGACCATCGAGTCGTTCGAGGCCGAGAAAGGCGACCTCTCGCCCGCGGAACTCCGCCTCTGCTTCGACTCGGTGACGCCGCTAGTCGCCGACCACGAGTACCGGGACGTGCGGCGATTCCTGCTGGGCCTGACCGAGACCGTCGAAAGCGTCGATGGGATGGCCCACTACCACCTCCCGGCCGACTACGAATCGGAGACGGTCGAGACGCTCGAACCGCTGTTCGACGCAGTGGTCGAGGTACGGCGCGCCGAGGGCGAGATCGAGCAACGCTGGCACCTCACGGAGTCGGACATCACGA
This sequence comes from Halobacteriales archaeon SW_6_65_15, assembly GCA_003023465.1. GTDB lineage: Archaea > Halobacteriota > Halobacteria > Halobacteriales > Haladaptataceae > Halorussus. The sequence goes on from PXSM01000156.1 coordinate 15,843, forward strand.
CCGACTGGCTTCCGCTGTAGCGACAACCGACTGGCTCCCGCTGGAGCGACGACTTCCCACTGTAGCGACGGACCGGTTCGCTACTCCGAGTCGGCCGTCCCCGCCGCGACGGCCTCTCCATGCTTCTGGCCGACGTACCACGGATACTCGTCGAGGAGGCGCTTCCACACGCGGGGGTCCGACCCCGGCGACTCCCGGTTCACCTCCCGAATTCGTCGGATGTCGCGCTCGGTCAACCTGTCGAAGTGGGGCTTTTCGAGGAGTTCCCCGATTCCCCGGGACTCCTCGGTCCCCTCGATGCGCTGTTTCCGGCGTTCGCGGTCCTCGGCGACGAGTTCGCCCGGACTGAGGCTGTAGTAGTACGCTTCGACCACTGGGAACCATCCCTCGCTCACGGCCCGGTCCGTGCAGGCGAGCAGGGTCGAGCGCACCGCCGACAGGGCGCGACGACGTTCGTTCGCGTCGGCCTCCGCGGTGCTCTCGACCTGTTCGACCGCGGCGTCCACGAGCGCGTCGTGGGCCGAGAGCAGGGTCCGCAAGTCGGCCACGCAATCGCTGAAGTGCTCGGCCGTCTCGATCCGGAACCGGCGTTCGGCGCGCTCGTCGTGTTTCAGGTACTTCCCTTTGGTCTCCTCCTCGTACTCGCGGGCCGCGAAGTAACTCTCGTTGAGGTCTACGAGCGCCTTCAGATACGCCCGCTTCTGTTCGTCGACCTCGAACGGGGCCTGACGCACCTTCTGGCCGACCGCCGACAGCGGCGCGAGGAAACGCTCCCCGTCGAGGCGGAGGTAGTCGTGTCGCCCGTCGTTGTCCTCCACGAGGTACTTCGACCCCGTGAAGAAGGCTCTCGACACCATCGGCGATGTTCGTTCGGTACGAATCGTTCACGGATATTAAATCTCGTGCGGATTATCACTGACGAGAATCGAAGACGGTCGATGAGCCCGCGTGCGCGCCGAATCCCCGATCACCAGAGCGTCAGCGAGTCGTGGCCGAGGAAGGCGTCGATGGCGTCGGCGCGGGCTTCGAGTTCGACCAGTTGCTCCCGGAGGAGATGGCCCGTGGCGTGGTCGCCGAGGCTCTCCACGAGTTCGAGGTGGCTACTGACGCTCTCGATGAGGTCGCCGTAGGCTTCGAGGTCGTTTTCGAGCGAGGTCCGCGCGTCGTAGACGTTCTCGCCCTCGAAGGGAATGGGACTGTGGCGCTCGAACGCCGCCGGGTCGCTCAGCGGGACCCCGCCGACGGCTCCGATCCGGCGGGCCAGCGCGTCGGCGTGGCGTTCGGCGTCCTCGGCCGCGTCCGCGAGGAAGTGCTGGAGTTCGCGGGACTGGGGACCGGCGACGCACCAGCGGTGCTTGCGGAGCTGGTGGTAGAGGACCGAGGTCGCCGCGAGGTCGGCGTTCAGGGCCTCCACGACCTGCTCGGCCTTCTCGACGTCGAGTCGCACGGCGTTGGCCTCGACGGTGCCCGCCTGCTGGCGGACCTGTCGCTGTTGGCTCATGCGCTCTCGGATAACGAGAGACGGGCGCTTAAGCGTACTTGGCGTCGAGGAACCGCCAGTAACCCGCCTTCGAACGACGGTGTAGATACCCTTGCCTTCGCAGGGCGTCAGCATTCTCTCCGGCAGATTCGACGAAAGCTGCACTGTTCGGTCAGCGGTCACATTGAGGGTGAACGCAGTCATTGACCAGCGAACGTACCGAAAAACCGTCTGGCTTCGGAGCGCGTCGTTGCCAGCTGGAGGGTTACTTGGGTGCGACGTCGAACGAATAGATTCGGCCGTCGTAGCCGGTCGAGCGTTCCTCGAAGTTGCCGACGAACGCGCGATTTTCGCTGATCGTCGGTCGAGTCGTGAGTCGGCAGTCCTTGAAATTCGCTTTCCCGACTGGGTCACCGGTGTCAGCCGCGAACGCGCGTATCTCGCCGTCGGCACCCACGAACAGGTACTCTTTGCCGACGGCGGGACTCGTCGCAGCGCCGCCGTCGATCGCCGCGGTCCAACGTTCGTCGCCGTTCTCCCGGAGATACGCGCCGATGCCGTCGCGGGTTGCGACGTGGACGCTCCCGCCGGTTACTGCCGGTTCGCCGACCGTCGGTCCGACGGCGGTCGACCACAGCGTCTCGCCCGAATCCGGCGAGAGTGCGACGAGTTTGCGCCCGGCGGTGACGAACACGCGATCAACCGTCGGCACAATGCCGCCGACGTCCGTGGTGTCGAAACGACGCGTCCACGTGGCTCCGCCGTCGCCGACCGCTTGGACGACGGTTTCGCCGCTGGTGGGCCGATGCGAACCGACGTACGCGCGGTTCGCACCTGCCGCGAAGTCGATACCGTACTCCGTTTCGAACGTCGTCTCCACGTCTCCGGTCGCTGGATTGACGACTCGAAGACCATCGTCGTATCCCACGTAGAGGGTGTTCTGGCCCGCGAAGGGTCGAGTCGTCGGGGTGGCAGTTACGCTGGTCGACCAGCGACGCTCTTGATCGTTCACGTCGATTCCGAAGACGGTTCCGGCGTCGTTCACGACGACGAGAATCGAGTCCGTGAGGTAGGGCCCGAACGGGATTCCCTCACCGACGTCTTCGACCTGCCACTGCCGTTGTCCATTGGTTCGGTCGAGTGCAAGCACATGACCGGTACTGCCGTCGTCGCCATCTTCGTAGGTCGTTCCCGCGACGAACGCCGTTTCGTCGTCGACTGACAGGGTACCTGCACGTCCGGGGAGCTGGTACTCCCAGAACGTACTCAGTGTTTTTTCTTCATTGTTACCGCTGTTCTCGTCGCTTTTGTCTCCCGAACGACCTACACAGCCACCGAACGTTGTGACGGCAAGGGTGGAGAGAACGGTACGTCGGGACCAATTCAGGTCGGTCACAATTATTAATTCACTCACGTTTACAGAAGTACTTTTTGGTGTAATTATGTTGAACGCGGACGGATGAATACCGCCGCGTCGTCGTTACTCGGTCCGGGCGTAGGGGTTGGGTACGTTACGCGTCGCTCTCGTAGATGTCGGCCTGGATCGGGTGATCCCATTTCTTGGTCTCGTCCGAGAGGCTGACACTGATGATACCGTCGGAGCTGACGCCGACGCTGGTGATTTCCACGTTGCTCCAGGTGTGCCAGAGGGAGCCGATGACGCGTCGCGTGTCTGCAGTTCCGTCTTCCTTGAGAGCACGGCAACCGAAGTAACGGTCCGTCTTTCGACAGTGACAGTCGTCCGCCTCGTCGTGGTAGTCGAACTTGGCACCCGTCGTCTCGAGGTGACCGTAGTCGACGTAATCCGACGAGTAATTGTAGTTGTCGTAGTCGTACTCGCGCTCTTCCCAACCGAGGGCACAGGGGTCGTACGGTTGATCACCGTCGTTGTAGTCGTACTCGACTTCGAACTGGCAGTCGACGTAGACGTAATCACTGTAGACGGTTTCGGTCATCCAGATGTCGACGTCCTGTGGATAGACCTTCTCGGTACCCACGTCACCGCCGGAGTACTCGGGCGTCCTGGTCACGTCGTTCGTGGTCACGTCGAATTCCGGCGTGTTCCTGAGGACGTTCCGGAACGTCTGCAGACCATTGTTGTTCGCGTTTTTGCGGGCCCGGACAGCTCGTTCGTAATGTTTCTCGTGATCGAATCGACTGCTCGCACCGGCGAGACCCGTTCCAGCGAGAGTTGCGGCACCGACCAAGGTGGAGTTTAGCACCGATCGACGGCTGTATTTTTCATCGGTCATATCGACCGTATTTACATACCAACCCCTATTAATTATATATTTCTAACTTTATTTATATAATTTTAATTTAATTAGATTGTATCGGCCGGTGACGTCTCAGGATCGCTCTACCCGTCGGGAGAAATAGAACTGTGTAGCAGGTGTGTTCTCACCGGCTAACTGCTACTTCCGGTCGTGAGATTACTGTTCACGAGTCACAAATTCATTTCTTGAACGCGTCAAATCCCGTTTTCGGACACATTCTACATTCGAATGTCGCTCCAAGAGAAGACGAGCTGCTCACGCGTCCACCGATAACTCGTCTGAGCGAGAGCGACCCTGCCATCAGGGTCAACAGGCTTGACGCCGTCGTACGGACCGAGCGACGCAGGAGGGGTTACGTTTCCGTTGTTAATCCAACCGTGAGTAAACATTTTACCCACGGAACACCAAGTGCGGGGTATGTCACAACGACCACTCCAGCGTCGGGAGCGCCTCTACGTGGACGGAGACTGGCGCGACGCCGACGACGTGCTCGAAGTTACAGACCTCGCGGACGGCGGCACGTTCGCGCAGGTGGCGGCCGCCAGCCCCGAGCAGGCCGACGAGGCGCTCGCGGCGGCCGAACGCGCGCAGGCGGCGATGCGCGAGACGACCATCCCCCAGCGCGTGGCGTGGCTGGACGAGATCGCCGACGGCCTGCTGGAGCGCAAGGAGGAACTGGCGGAAGTAATCGTCCGCGAGGCTGGCAAGCCGATCTCGTCGGCTCGCGGCGAGGTCGAGTCCGCCGCCGAGCGATTCCGTCGCGCCTGCGAAGAGGCTCGGTCGCTGAAGGGCGAGTTCCGCGAAGGGACGACCGCGGGCCACGAGGGCTGGGAAGCCATCGTCAAGCACGAGCCGATGGGGACCGTGCTGGCGATCACGCCCTACAACTACCCGGTCTCGACCACCGCGCTGTCGGTCGCGCCCGCGCTCGCCGCAGGGAACTCGGTCCTCCTCAAGCCCGCCAGCGACACGCCCGTCAGCGCCGCGATTCTCGCCGAGGTGATCTCGGAACTCGACGACCTGCCCGACGGCGCGTTCAACTTCGTCCCGGGTCGGGGGAGCGTCATCGGAGACGTGCTCTCGGGCGACGACCGCATCGACGTGATCTCGATGACCGGGTCGAGCGCCGCAGGCAAGCACGTCGCCAAGGAGAGCGACATGGTCAACCTCCACATGGAACTGGGCGGGAACGCCCCCGCCGTTGTCTTCCCCGACGCCGATCTGGGAGACGTGGCCGGACAGTGCGCCAAGGGGTCGTTCAAGTACGCGGGCCAGCGATGCTCGGCGGTGAGCCGGGTTCTCGCCCACGAGTCGGTCCACGACGAGGTGGTCGAACTGCTGGAGACCGAGATGGACGCTTGGCAGCCCGGCGACCTCTTCGACGAGGACACCGCGATGGGACCGCTCATCAACGAGGGGCAGGCCGAGTGGGTCGAGGAACTGGTCGAGGACGCCGTCGAGAAGGGCGCGGATCTCGTCCGCGGCGGCGAGCGCGACGGCACCACCTTCGAGCCGACCCTGCTGGCGAACGTGCCCCACGACGCCCGCATCGTCCACGAGGAGCAGTTCGGTCCGGTCGCGGCCGTGACGACGTTCGAGACCGAGGCGGAGGCGGTCGAGATCGCCAACCACGGCGACCTCGCGCTCGACGCCTCGGTCTTCACGTCGGACTACAATCGAGCGATGAACCTGAGCGACGAGTTGGACGCGGGAGCCGTCCGCATCAACGGAGCCCCGAGCCACGGCCTCGGCGACGTCCCCTTCGGCGGCAACAAGTCGTCCGGTATCGGTCGACAGGGCCTGCACACGACCATCGAGGAGATGGTCCGAAAGAAGAGCATCATCCTCTGAATCGTCGGTTCGGCTACTCTACACCGTTCTCGGTTCGACCCCTTCTACTCCGTCTCCGATTCGACTATTCTACTCGGATTTTGGCTCGGCTCCGAGTATCTGCTCGAGTCGCTCGACGAGTGATTCCCTGAGGTTCCGGAACTCGGGGAGGTCCGAGACCCCTTCTGACTTCGAGTTACCGGCGGCGGAGTCACCGGCGGACTCGTCGGTCAAGGCCGCCTCGTCGGCGACTCGTCCGGGATACGGGAACGAGTGGGCGTCCCACGACGCGGGGAGCGCGTGCCGCCCTTCGAGGTCGAGTTCTCGCCCGGCGATGGCCTCTGCGTCGGCCCGGGAGTAGACCGCGCCGTCCCGGTGGAACAGGCCGTTGACCCTGCCTCGTCGTCGGGGAATCCGGAGGTAAGCGGGGCTGAGCATCAGACTCCAGAAGAAATCCCCGTCGAGCGCCCCGGAGGTTCTGGCTCCGCGAATCGTCGGCGCGAGGCTGGCGAGGTTCGGAGCGAACCGCGACGGTGGCTCTTCGAGGGTTCGCTGCCACTCGGTACACCAGAGGGGCTTTCGGGTGTTCGCTCCGTCGCCATCACCGTCTTCGCCCGTTTCGTCGGTGATTTCGTCCGCGAGGGTGCGCTGGTCGGCCATGTACCGGCGCGCGGCGGCGGGGTTCCGCGGCAGGTTCATGTGGAACTGGTAGGCGTCGAGGCCCCGTAGGCCGTCGAGCGCGTCCGGATCGTCGTAGTACCGGGCGAACCGAACGTCCTTGGTGCCCATCGTGAGCGTGGCGTCCGGAGCGGCGGCTCTGACCTCCCGGAGAGCGTCGAGAACGAAGTCGCGGCGGGGTTGGACCTTCCCCGTCCTCGCCGTACTCCTGCGCCCAGCGCCGGGCGAAGTGAATGGGTGAGCGCGGGTAGCCCTGCCAGTTGCGAGGGCGGAGGACTTCGGGCCGAGAGGGCGAGTGGACTCCGAAAGCGTTCTCGGGGTCGGTCGCGTGGAGATTCTCCTCCGTCGGGGGAGCTTTCGGCGGAGCCTCGAAGAGGACGACGATGGGTCGGATGCCCCGGGCCTCGCACGCCGAGAGGAAATGTTCGATGCGGGTGAAGAACGCCGGACCGTCTTCTTGCCAGTACTCGTAGGAAGCGAACGCGCGGACGCTATTCAGTCCCAGCGTCGCGGCGTAGCCGAGGTCGCGTTCGACGACCGAATCCCGGTAGTTGGCCCACATCTGGTAGACGTTCCAGTCCTTCTGCGGGAGATAGACCGCACCCCTGACGTTCCGGAGGGCGTCGTCCCGTTGGGAGTCGTCTTCGTTTCGAGTGGCGTCGCTTCGGCTGTCCATCCTCTCTCGTTCGCCTCTTCTCTTC
>PXSM01000156.1:22868-24838 GCA_003023465.1 Halobacteriales archaeon SW_6_65_15
CTTCCGTCACTTCTCAGTAGCGTTCCGTTTCCGAGAACCGTGCCACGTGGGTTCTGTACTCGTTTCCCGGTTGGCTCCGCGCGACAGCCACCATTTCCTCTGTTTCGTTTGTTGAGGGGCATTTATAAACACCCTCACCCCATTCTTCCTCTGTATTCTCGGCGAGTGGTCCGGACGCGATCTTTGGGCAGACCAAGGGAAGTCAGTTCGATATTATTTTCTCGACCAGATAAACGAAATAGTCTAAATAGACTGGTTTGCGGTTTCGGTTTCTGGGGCTAGGATAAGAAACTTCCCTTATCTAGAGCGTCACCCACCCCACCCGACCCCTCACCTTCTAGATACAGCGGAACGACGGGGTGGGGGTGTTTCTTAAACGATTCGCTCACATGAATCAGCGGAATCAGCGGAACGGGTGGTTTCGACACCTTCAAGACCGCCGACCGAATCGGGCCGTGTACCATGGGTTCGTTCGACTTCGTTCGGGAGTACTCTCCGTACACCAATCGCGAGGCGTTGCTGGACGATTACACGCCCGACACGCTCGTCGGGCGCGACGACGAACTCGACGAGTACCACGGCGCGCTCCAGCCCGCCATCTACGGCGAGCAACCCGACAATATCTTCCTCTACGGCAAGGCCGGCGTGGGCAAGACCGCCGCCACGCGCTTCCTCCTGAACAAACTGGAGGACAACGCCGAGGCGTACGAGGACCTCGACGTTCGCACGGAAATCATCAACTGCGACGGCCTCAACTCCTCCTACCGGGTCGCCAGCAACCTCGTCAACGCGATGCGGGACCCCTCGAACCACATCAGCGAGACCGGCTACTCGCGCTCGCAGGTGTACGACCTCATGTGGGAGGAGATCGACGACCACGGCGGCATCATCCTCATCGTGCTCGACGAGATCGACCACCTCAAGGACGACTCCATCCTCTACCAGCTCTCGCGGGCCCGCGAGAACGAGAACCTCACGGAGGCCCGCATCGGCCTCATCGGCATCAGCAACGACCTCACCTTCCGTGACTCCCTCTCCCCGAAGGTCCGCTCCTCGCTCTGCGAACGGGCCATCTCCTTTTCGACCTACGACGCGAACGAACTCCGGGCGGTACTCGAACAGCGCAAGAACGTCGCGTTCAAGGACGACGTGCTGACTGACGACGTGGTGCCTCTCTGTGCCGCGTTCGGCGCGCAAGAGTCGGGCGACGCCCGGAAAGCGCTCGACCTCCTCCTCAAAGCCGGGGACCTCGCCCGCGAGGAGAACGACCAGCAGGTCACCGAACAGCACGTCCGCCGGGGCCGGGAACTCCTCGAACGCGAGCAGGTCGCCCGCGGCATCGCCGACCTCAACGACCACGAGCGACTCGTCGTCTACGCCCTCGCCACCCTCGAAGCCGAGGGTGACACGCCCGCCCGGTCGCGCGAGATCTACACTCGCTACAAGTCGCTGGCAGACGCCGCGGGCAAGGACTCGCTGACGGCCCGATGGCTCCGCGAGCACCTCGACGACCTCGCCATGCTCGGCATCCTCAACGTCACCGAGATCAACGAGGGCTCGGCGGGCGGCAAGTACCGGGAGTACGACCTCCAGCAGGACCTCGCGGTCGTCCTCGACGCCCTCGAAGAAACCTTCGAGTCGATGGGCGTCCACGCGAGCGTCAAGGACTACCTCTAAGAACCATCTTCTTCGTCGGCAGGTGCGCTTTCGTCAGGGCACGTCGGAAGTCGGATGATAATACGGAGTTTTATCCTGATTCTGTACTGGTATCCTCTATTATCCGGAAGTGATTCCCCAATAACAATAACGCCGGTCGTCGAATCGGCTCACATGCCTCACGTCGATAGACTCGGGCAGCGATTTTGGTATCTTCAAACCGTCCAAACGAGTGACACGGCCATCGCGCGATGCGACCGATATCAGCAATGAAGCGAGTCCTTACGGCGGGTGCGGTCGGCCTCGGAATCGGG
>PXSM01000157.1:0-5619 GCA_003023465.1 Halobacteriales archaeon SW_6_65_15
ACCATAGTGTTCAGATTAGCTGGTTCCATGCGAAGGCGAACGACCGTAACCACTCATCGGCAGTTTCTGCGCTGGCGTGGCTGAAGCAGTTTGCGAACGAGGAGGTTCGGCGTTTTACCTCGCGGAAGACACGTTCGACGCTGTTGCGGTCGCCGTGCTTTTCGTAGCGGAACTCGAGGCCGTGGCGGCGACACGCGGTCTGGAGCGGTGTCGCGCCATCGATGAGAAACACGGCGTCATCCACGGTGTGTTTCTCGCGGAGTTCGCGGACGAACGCGTGGGCGAGAACGTTAGTTCTGGTCGGTTCAAGCTTCGTGTAGAGTAATTCGTTCGTCTCGGGATCGACGGCGGCGTACAGCCAGTACTGCTCGTTGTTGAGGCGGATCATCGTCTCGTCAACCGCAACCTGATCCGGCTGCTGGCCCGCGGTGGGCTGTAGGTCGGCTTTGTGGACCCAGTTATGCACGGTCGAACGCGCCCGCTCAACACCGAAAATATCGAGAATCGAGACAGTGTTCGAAAGCGAAAGACCGGCGAGGTGCAGTTGAATACTCAGCTTCATCAACAGCCGCGGTGTTGCTTCGCGCTCCACAAAACCTAACTCGATCTGGGCCAAACTTCCACTGAGGCGTGCGTTTTCGGGCATAGATCACTCAGAAAACGCGACGCCTCACTCCTTCAACCTTATCTGAACACTGCGCGCGATTCTCGCACGGGTTCTCTACGAGACGACCTCGACCCCCGCGAACTCGAACCGCGCGCCGCCCTCGTCGCTCTCGGTGAGCCGACACTCCCACCCGTACGCGTCGGCGAGTTGCGAGATGAACGTCAGGCCGAGGCCGAGTCCGTCCGCGTCGGTCGTGTACCCCGCCTCGAACACCGCATCGCGCTCGTCGGCAGGGATGCCCGGCCCGTCGTCCTCGACGTAGAATCCGGCGGGTGCGCCCTCGCCGTCCTGCTGGCGTCGCTCGTTCCCGACTTCGCCGCCGAGAGAACCGACCCGGATCGTCACGTCGCGGCCGCCGTGCTCTATCGCGTTCCGGAAGAGGTTCTCCAGGAGGTTCCGGACGTGGTGAGGTTCGGCCGCCAGCGTCAGGCGGGTCTCGGCGTCGAGTCGGGCGGCGTCCGCATCGAGGTTCGACCACGCCTCGGTCGCGCTCTCGCGCAGGGAGACCGGTTCGGGGTCGATGATCGAGTCGCCGCCCCGCGCCAGCACCAACAGCACGTCGATGGTGTCGTCGATCCGGTCGAGCGCGGCCGCCACCTCGTCGAACGCCTCGTCGTCTCTGCTCGTCTCCCCGTTCCCGGTTTCCTCCGTCCCGCCGCGCTCGATGCTCTGGAGGTAAATCTGGGCGATGCTCAGCGGGTTCCGGAGTTCGTGGGCGAGCATGCTCGCGAAGCTTTCGAGGCGCTCGTTCTGCCGTTCGAGTTTCCGCTCGCGGTGCTTGCGCTCGGACACGTCGCGGAAGTAGACCGACAACCCGCTCTCGGACGGATAGGCGTGGACCTCGAACCACGCGCCGAACGCCTCGAAGTACCGCTCGTACGTGACCGGCTCTTGAGTCTCGACCGCCCGGCGGAGTTCCTCGTGTACCTCGGGGTCGTCGCTCTCGACGTCGTCGCTCTCGCTGTCGCTCGCTTCGGGGAATACGTCCCAGAGGAGCCGACCGCGCAGGTCCGCCTCGGCGGTTCCGAGGAGTCGCTGGGCCTGCCCGTTCACGTAGGTGAACCGCCACTCGTCGTCGAGCGCGAAGAACGCGTCGTCGATGCGCTCGAACACCTCGTCGAGTTCCGCCTCCAGTTTGGCCCGCTGGCGCGCGATGGTCTGTTCGCGTTCGGCCCGGTCGAGCGCGGCGTGGGCGTTCGCCGCCAGTATCTTCGCGAGGTCGAACTCCGATTCGGTGAGGTGCTCGCTCTCGGTCGATCCGGAGGTGAGGACTCCGTGGTCGCCGAGCGGCAGTATCATCTCGGTCTGGACCGGCGTCTCGGGGTTGTAGGTCTGCTCGCGGTCGGACAGGTAGTCGTAGAGTCGCGCGCGCCCCTCCTCGAAGACCCGCCACGAGAGACTCTCGCCTTCTTCGAAGCTCGGAATCCCGTCGAACAGGGCTTCGGCTTCCGGCGTAGACGTCGCGGGTCGGAGGACGCGCTCGTCCTCGTCGAGGAGGTGGATGCCGGTGATCGGCAGGTCGAGGATGTCCCGCGCCGTCGCCACGGTGAGGTCGTATATCTCCTGTTTGGTCTCGGCGGTCATCAGGTCCCGCGTGACCTCTCGCAGGGTTTCGAGCGTCTCTTCGCGCTGTTTCCGGTCGGTGATGTCCCGGAACATCGCCTGATTCAGCGTTCTGTCGCCGATCTCGGTGACGCCCGCGCTGATCTCTATCGGAACCCGCTCGCCGTCGTCGGTCACGGCGTGGTAGTCGTCGGCGTCACGAACGACGCTCCCTTCTTCGACGTGTTCCTCGAAGATTCGCCGGTAACGCTCGGCCTCCTCCGGCGGGTGAAGCGCCGACTGGTGCATCCCGACGATCTCGGCGCGGGGCTTGTCGAGGAGGCGCTCGGCCGCCTCGTTCGTGTCGAGTATCGTCCCCGACTCGGCGTCCACGATGAAGACGGCGTCGGGTGCGGTCTCCACGAGGCGGCGGTACTTCTCGCGGGAGGATTCGAGTTCGGCCTCCCGCCGTTTCCGCTCGGAGACGTCCCGGCCCGTTCCGGCGATGCCCAGCGGCCGCCCGTCGTCGTCTTCCAGCAGTGCGCCCGTGAACTCGTAGGATATCTCTCGGCCGTCCTTCGTCCGGAGGAGCGCTTCGATCCGGGCGCGGCCCTCCGCGCGGACGCGCTCGATGGCTCCGGCGACGCGCCCGGCCTCCTCGTCCGGGAAGAAGTCGAGAGGATTCCTCTCCGCGAGTTCCTCGTCGCTGTAGCCGGTCACTTCGGTCGCCTTCTCGTTCCAGCGGAGCAGGTTCCCCTCGAAGTCGAACGCGAAGAAGATGTCGGGGAGCGCGTCGATGGCGCTCTCGGTGAGTTGGGCGGCGTCGGGCGTCTGCCGGACCGGCGCGTCGGAGGCAGTCGGTCGGCCCGTCTCATCGGAGGCGGTCATCCAGCCCCCCTCGTCCGAGACGGCCGTCCGGTCCGCGGCCCGCTCCGCTCGACGCCGAGCGGCCGCGTTCTCGACGCGCCGGGCCACCTGTTTCGGCTGGTGGGACTCGCCCCGCCAGTGGACGAAGTCCGTGGCGTCGTAGGAGAGGACGGTCGTCGCGAGCTCCTCGTCCCCGTCGTCGCTCAGCACGACGACCGGAAGGTTCGGGGTCTGGTCCCGGACCTCGTCGAGGAGCGTGGGGACGCCGACGTCCGGAAGCGAAGCACGGCAGACGAGACACGACACTGGGGTCCGGTCGAGGTAGTCGATGGCGTCGGCACCGGTCGGCACCGATTCCACATCGACGCCGTTGTCCGCTTCTTCGAGCGGTGCGAGTCCCTCTGCGACGGAACCCGTGGTTTCTCCGACGCACAACACCTGAGTCTCGGGAGTCATCGTTTCCTGTTAGTCCTAACGGCCGCGCGATGTTGTAGAATCCGCGGCGGGAGTAAAGAATCCGTTGGCACGCGACGTGCCGGACGGGCGACGTTTCGCCCGCCGAGTGACCGAACGGTGGCGTTCCGAACGACCGCGACTCGTCGCGCTCACTCCCCGCTCGGTGCGTCGATCACGCGCCCGACGAACAGCGGCGTCTCGGTCGGTTGGTCCCGAATGTAGAACAGGAAGGGGCGGTCCACCGTCATCTCGACGTGCTTGGTCGGAGCCGAGTCCGCCGTGACCACGGCAGTCGCGGCCGCGGCCTCGGTGCCGAGTTCGTCCACCGACACGAAGCTCTGGTGGACGATGTCGTCCACGAACAGGCCGCCGCCTTCGACCATCCCGCTGAAGTCGGCACCGCCGCCGAAGGCGTCCTGCATGCCGAGTGCCCGCATCGCCTCCACGAGGCTGAACTCCGACTCGATCTCGAGCTTCGGGAGCGCGAGGTCCATCAGTGCGGTACCGGCCTGCTCCAGCATGACGGCGAGTCGGTCTACCGTGAACTGCTCCTCGAACGACTCGAACTTGCCCTCCGCGGGGAGGACGACGACCATGCTCGTCTGGCCGTTGGCGTACGGGAGTTCGACCAGTTGGTGGCCGTCGATTTCGGCGTACTTGGTCTCGATGGACTGATGCATCGTCGGCCCCTCGGTCGTCGTCCCGTCGAGGGCCGTGAACGGCCGGGATTCCGTCTTCTCCTCTTCGAAGGGGTACCGCCAGCGCGCGGTGAAGTAGATGGCGTTCGTCAGCACGAGGCGGGTCGTCTCGTCGATGGAGCCCGCGGGAAGCAGGTCCTCGATGCGGTCGTTGGTCTCCGCCGCGACCCACTCGTTGATCCGCTGGCGGGCCGCCTCCGGGTCGCCTTCGAAGTCCACGAGGGTCAGCCCCGCGCCGTAGTACGCGTCGAGCAGGTCGAAGAAGTCATCGCGGAAGGGGTAGCCCTCTTGGCCCCACACCGCGTTCGCGGTGTTGAACTCGAACGCGGGGCCAGCGTCCTCGTCTTCGTCGGGGCCGGGGACGTTGGCGTCCTGTCCGTCCTCGTTTCGCCGCTCGAACTCCGCCTCCAGCGATCCGAACGCGGGGTGGAGGTCGTCCTGTTCGAGGACGAAGTTGAGCGCGTCGGCCATCTCCTGCTCGGTGTTCCCGCGGGCTCCGGCGTACGTCATCGCCAACGCGACTGAGACGCTGTACGGCGAGACGAACAGGTTCTCGTCGTGCTCCTCCCGGAGGACCGCGAGGAGGTCGAGCGAGAACTCGACGTTGCCCCGAATCTGGTCGGCCAACAGGTCCTCCGAAATCTCGGGGTCGGTCACGGGGTCGATCTCGGGGAACGGCGGGACGTCGAGGTCCTCGAAGCCGGGGTCGTCTTCTTCGGTCGTGGTCTCGGGGTCGTCCGTGGTGGTGTCGGCGGTCGCTGGTCCGTCCGTCGTCGTCTCGCGGGTCGTGGTTCCGGCACATCCGGCGAGTCCCGCGAGGAACGCACCAGTCAACGCGAGGGTCTCGCGTCTGCGGAGGGTCATACCACGGGATTCTATGTAGAGGCATAAACGCCTTCTGTAGGGTGAAGCGGGCGTTTCAGTTACGCTGTGCGAGAGCTAAGACAGCATAGGTGCATACACATTTCTTAAACAATCAAAATAATTATTTTAGACGGGGTAAAGCGTTGTCACGGTGAAGGAGTCCGCTCAGCGTCGAATTTCGGTTCAGGTCGAACGGTTCCACCCGGCTCACGCTCAGAACGCTATCTTCGGAGCCGAGCGACTGTCTCGCCGCTCCCATCGGCGTCTCCCCCCGTTTCGACCTCGACCAATCCATCGTCCGCCAAATCGCGCAAGAGTCCCTCCAGCCACTCGCGACCGTATTCGCCCTCCGGCGCGTAGTCCACCCGGACGCGAGGGCCGAGCTTCGAGAGCGGGAGTTCGTCGTACTCCTTGAGGATGGAGATGACCTTCCCGCGGAACTGCCGCCGGCTCCCCTCGAAACTCGGCTGGGTGGGCACGTCCGGGGCCGTGAAGTCGCCGGTCTCGTAGGCCGTACACCACTCG
>PXSM01000157.1:5852-8452 GCA_003023465.1 Halobacteriales archaeon SW_6_65_15
GTGGTCGGTCCAGAACCCCACCACGTCGGCACGGTCGGCCTCGGCGAGGGCCTCGGGCGTCGGCCAGTTGTCCAGGAAGGCCTCCCACGCCTCCACGACCCGGCCGAGCTGGGTCTGCTGGCTCATGATCTCCGAGACCAGAATCTCGTAGGGGTCGTCGGTCTCGCGCCACGGGAAGCTCCGGTGGTCGGCCTCGTACCACGAGATCAGGGCCTCGCGGACGGCCGGGAGCTCGTCGGGGAGCGACCAGTCGGTCGCCGGGTCGCTCGCGTCCGACCCTCCGTCCGCGTCGGCCCCGCCGCCCGCGTCCGTCTCGTCGGCGTCACTCATTGCCGACCAGTACGGACAACGTCGATAAAGGCCCGGCGGTTCGACCCCGCTGTTCGACCGCGATCCGGTGTTCGGTCGCGTTACTGGAGCGCGCGCTCGCGGACCTCTCGGGCCTCCTCGCTGAGTTCCGACGACGACTGGTACGTGTCCCTGCCCATGGCACTGTTCGCCGGGCAGGTCTTGGTCAGTCCCGTCACCGTCAGGACGGCTCCGACGGCCGCCGCGACTGCCGTCAGCGACGGCCTGAGTCGAATGCTCCCCCGCATCGACGCCACGGATAGTACCAGCAGAAGCGGTCCGAGCGTGATGCGAATCCCTTCGTCGAGTCCTCCAACGTTCTTTTCCATATTTGCCCCGGACCACGGCACGACGCCGAGTTACTTCAAAGTGGGGTGCCGTTTGCTGTCGCAGTGTTTGTGTACGCTATTCTACTTGTAGTCGGTGTGAAGACAGTGTAGAAAGCCCTCACCCAGTCGCTATGCACTGGAGGACCCGTAGTGAACAAGGCCTTGAAAGCCCCGCCCGGTCGCGGTCGCTCTGGCGGATATCTGCGCTCTCCGCACCGGAAGAGCACGCTCTTCCGAGCCTTCGGTCGCTTCGCTCCCGAAGACACCGCCCGCGCAGATAGGGCCGCCAGAGCCGACCACGTCCTTCGGACGCGACCGGGCGGCCCCTTTCAGTCCCACCCGACGTGGTCTGTGTCACCGAGCGTCCCCGGTGGATTGTGACACGTCCGTCTCACGTCGAAAGGCGTTTCCCGTCTGCGGCCGACCCTCCGGGCATGAGTCTGGACGACCTTCAGGACGACATCGAGGACGAGTACGCCGACCTCGGCGACGAACTCGGGGTGTCGCTCGACCGCGAGACCCGCAACGAACTGGCGATGCTCGCGGCGGCGTTCGACCCCGAGGAGACCGACGAGGTCATCCGCCGGGCGGTCCACATGCTGTTCCAGACCGCGGTGGAGACCGGAAATCTGGACTTCCACCTCCGGAGCGAGTACGACGTGACCTACGACGAGTACCTCTCGGGGATGACCTTCGAGGAGATGACCGGCGGCGGCCAGCAGTTCCCCCAACAGCAGCAGAAGGACGACAGACGGTACCAGTTCTAGGTGGTCGCTCGGTTGTGGCTCTGATTTCACGAATTGTCGCAAACCACGGGATGCGCCGCGAGGCCCTCGTGGCCGAGCATGCGGGGAGGCGCGGGGGCGCGTGCCTGCTGACCTTGGCGGATGAAGGGCGAGGGAGGCCGGGCTAGCGGCCGACCGAGGGCATCTTTCTCATTTGCTCAAGCAGTAGCTAGCTTCCCCTCGCTAACTCCTTCTATAACTCGAACGACTCATCCAAGAACACTACGTCGTAGAAGGGATAGAACCAAAACGACGCCGACGGAACAGTCAGACCGAGAGAGCCCCACCGAGTCATGCCACTCTACGAAGGCGTCCACGCCCATCCCGACGGTGACAGCACGGCTGCGCGATTCGCGGCCACCGCCGCGGAGTACGAGTTCGACGGCGTGGTGGTCCGCAACCACAGCGACGCGACCCCCGACTGGGAGGAGACTGACGCAGAGCGAATCGCCGACCGCATCCGCGATGAGTACGACGTGGACGTGGTGGACGCCATCGAGATCAGGGCCGAGAATCCCGAGGTCGCCGCGGGGCACCTCGGCAACTACCGGCCCAAGCACACCGTGCTCGCGCTCCACGGAGGGACCAACGCCCTGAATCGCTTCGCGGCCGAGCAGGACCGCGTGGACGTGCTGGCCCACCCGATGCGCGACAGGGGCGACTTCAACCACGTCCTCGCCAAGGCCGCGGTCGAGCACGACCGTACGTCGTCAGCGCGAACCCGACCAGCCACCTCCAGTTGCGAGCCCCGCGCGAACTCGCCGCAGTGGGCCAGACCATCGGCTTCTCGAAGGAGCAGATTCGTGCGGGCCTCGAAGAGTGGTCGAATCTCGCAGAGCGCAACCGGGAGCGACTCTCCGACGAGTTCATTGCACCGGGGGTCAAACGCGGCAAGCATGAAGAGGACTCTTGAGGACCACGCCGCGCGCTTCGACGAGGTGGCGGGCGAGTACGACGACAGCCAGAACGACACCGAGGAGTACCGCGCCTGCGTCTCGCTGGTCGTAGAACACGCTGACCCGACGGCAGACGAGACCGTCGCTGACCTCGGAACTGGGACGGGAGCCATCGCGCTGGCCCTCGCGGACGACGCCGGAAAAGTCGTCGGCCGGGACATCAGCGAGGGGATGATGGAGCG
>PXSM01000157.1:8485-18431 GCA_003023465.1 Halobacteriales archaeon SW_6_65_15
GACGTGGTGGTGTCGAACTTCGCCATGCACCACCTCAGCGACGCGGAGAAGCGCGAGGCTATCGAGGAGATTGCGGACCTCGGACCGCGGAAGTTCGTCCTCGGCGACGTGATGTTCTTCGGCGAACCCAATCCGGACGAGCCGTTCTACAGTCCGGAGGTGGACGACCCCTCGACGGTGGGCCATCTCGCCGACGCGATGACTGATGCAGGGTTGGCGTTGACCGCTGTGGAGCGGGTTCACGAGCAGGTCGGGGTGCTTGTGGCGGAGCGTGGGGAATTAGAATAGTAAGTTCCACAGTTTGAACCACGCCATAACAAGCGTTCTACAGACTATAAGAAATTCATACAATCGTTAGGAACATAAATTCGACCCTTTAACACAGGAATTCATCTTCTTCTGATTATACTGCTTGTTCAAATACCTCTAGACCTAACCGAAACAACAAAGAGTGGACAAGAACTTGTGGCAAGCAAACGTGGAACCAAAAATTGCGGTTCTTGTCCGCTACGACTTCTGCCACCAATCAGATGATGAAAAGCTCTACGACAGCCTTTCGAACCTCTACAGTGAATCAGGGCAAAAGCATGGAGGAGCGACTATGAGAGGTGGGTCATGGTCAATGAAAACGTACCACGGGACCCCCGATAGCGTAGAAGGTGATTTTCCTGACTTCGCATCTGTCAAGACATTTGTCTCCCCAAATAATCGGCACATCACCGATATTGCGACGGTGGCAGAACTTTCAGAGAGTCAGCTACAGAAAATCAATGGCCAAGATGCAGACCATACTGGTCCATTGATTAGCGGCTGGATCTCGTCTTTAGACGACATTGCAACAGGTATTCCAACAGTCGTAGAGGTAACCGACCTACGTGAGAAACCGGTTATCTTCTACGTTGAACCGCAGACTAGCCAGGATATTTCGGACGAAAGCAACCAAATTAGCGTAGAAAAAATCCAGTCACTACTCCGAGATAACAGAGAATTCTTAGAGAAAATCCAATTCCTGCTTGGGCATCCTATTTCGTTAGTTGGAACAGAAGACCTCGTAACGCCTCATTTTACGGGAGAGCGATGGGGGCCGCTGACAATATTTAACCTTAGTTCCACATTCGAGACGGAGGATAGAGAAGGAGAAGAAATAATGGGGCCAGTATGGATTAGAAGACTTGACACTAATATAAAACCCTATTTTCGACTTTATTACTGGTTCCATCACCGACTCTCAGATGTGTACGAGGTGGACAAGCGAACTCACGGTATCGACGAGTTAGTCAGTCATGCAAATAAGGACCAAGACGACTTGGAGGTGATACTTGATTTTGAGGGGGACTTAGAGACACTTAGAGAGTCATGGACTGATACTTATACGAAATCAGCAGATGAACTCGCTGAACTCAAAGCAAGACACAGATTCCTGGAGGAGACTCCAGAAGAGATACAACACAGTATATCTATTCCGTCACCAACAGAAAGCGCCATTATTGAAGGGGAAAACGGACTCGTAGAGCAATACCAAGAAGATCTTGGCATACTTGCTTCACGACTCCAAGCTAACCTAAACCGGGTAGCGGACAAACAAGACCGGATTTCCGCGTACGTGAGAGATTTAATAAACTCAAAGTCTACAGAGACTAATATCCAGCTTCAACGTGAAATTAGATACCTGACTCGACTACTGTTAATTCTCACAGTTCTGCTTGTGCTTAGCGAGTTCAGAGGCGAGATACCAGAATATTTCCATCACATATTTGGTGTTTCTCTATTAATCCTGTCCGTTTGGGTAGTGAGGACTGAATTCAAGGATTTCATTCGAGAGTAATAACAAAGCTTCTCGGCTTCCTTAATCCGAAGCCTCAGCCCGCTCCGCCATCATCTCCGCGGCCTTATCGGCCCAGTCGCCCCAGTGGAACCCCGCGGCGACGACGAGCGCCCACCACGCATAGGTCAGGACGAGGCCCGCGTAGACGCCCCAGAGACCGTAGTCCAGCACGATACCGAAGAGGTATGCGAAGCCGAGCGTGAACCCGAGCGTCCCGCTGAGTCTGGCGTAGAAAGGCGTCCGGGTGTCGCCCGCACCGCGGAGACTGCCCGCGATTGGCGAGAACACGCCGAACGAGAGCATCGAGACGCCGAAGACGCGGGTGAAGTCGATGGCGTAGTCGAGCGTCTCGGCGTCGCTGGTGAACACCCGGGCGATGGGTTCCGCGCCGAAGAACAGGATGGCCCCGGCGACGCCGAGTGTCAGGAGGCCGAGCGCCGTGATGGCGAGGCCGGAGAAGCGCGCCTCCTCGGGGTTGCCCTCGCCGAGGGTTTGGCCGACGACCACGCTCGCGGCGACGCTGTAGGAGCGATACAGCGGACCCGCGAGTTGCTGATAGACCCGCCGGCCGATGTGGTAGGCGGCGTTGACCTCCGTCCCGAAGGTCAGCAACAGGGCGTTGAACGGGAAGTTGGCGAGCGAGGTGCTCATCCCCTCGGCGAACGTCGGCACGCTCACCACCGCGAGCTGTCGCGTGATGGTCAGGCTCCGCGGGCGGGCGAAGGCGAGGTCGGTCCGGTGGCTCCAGATCGCGGCCGCCATCGCCAGCGCCTCGAACGTCCGGCTGACCGCGGTCGCCACCCCGACCCCCACGATGCCCAGATGGGGGAGCATCCCCACGCCGAGGCCCAGTCCGACCGTCGAGCCGATGTTGATGACGTTCGCAGTACCGTTGACGAGCATCGGCGTCCGGGTGTCGCCGGTGCCCTGCAACGACCGCGCACCGACGAGCCCGACGATTCGCATCGGCGCGGCGGCGAAGACTATCGCGAGGTAGAGCCCGCCCATCCGGACGACCTCGCGCTCGGCACCCAGAATCTCGATGAGCCGCGGCGCGACGGTGAGCCCGACCGCGATCAGGGGTAAGCCGATCAGGAACCCCATGAGGAACGCCTGCGTGATCGCCCGATTGCGGGTCGCCTCGTCGCCCCGACCCGTGTCCTGACTGGAGAGTGCAATCGCCCCGGTTCCGAGGCCCAGCCCCACCCGTAGGGGAATCTGGGCGTATAGGTCCGCCAGCCCGACCGCGGCGACCGCGGCGGGCGAGAACAGGCCGGTGACGATTACGTCTACCGTCCGCATCAGCGTGTTGAGCGTCTGCTGGATGGCGATGGGCCACGACAGCGAGACGGTCCGCCGCCAGATGGCGAATCCGCGTTCCCGGAGGTCGGCCATGCACCTCCGAAAAAGGCCATCCGCCGGATTAGCGTATCGATAGCGGTTGCCCACGGAGGGTTTCTGGACTGGCCGCCTCCGAGAGTAATCTTCGAAGGTAATCTCCGTGGGGTTCAAGCCGACGCCGCGCCAAATCGACGCCAGGAACCAACCGATGAAGCACCTCCCGAAGCACCTTCGGCCTCGATGGCGTTATCTCGCCGTCCACGTCGAAACGTGGCCCGACGCCGACTTCGACCGCCGGGACTTCCAGCGGAGCATCTGGTTCGCGGCCCAGAACCTGCTGGGCGACGCCGGGAGCGCCGACGCCGACCTGAAGGTCCTCCAGTTCGAGTTCGAGGAGGGCGTGGGGGAAGCCATCGTTCGCGCGCGCCACGGCCACGCCGACGAGGCCCGCGCGGCGCTGGCCTGCATCGACGAGATCCGCGGCGACAAAATCGGCCTGAGAGTCGCCGGTATAAGCGGTACGGTCCGTGCCTGTGAAGAAAAGTATTTACGCGGAGGCGGCCAAATTCCGGACGAGAGAAAAGTCGTGTTCGAGGACGCCCCGCGGTCGGCCGTCGAACGGGACGGACTCCTCGACGTGCGCACCGACGGGGCGTTCGCGGGCGCGACGGAACTCGATTTCGAGTGATACTATGCAGGGACAAGCCCAACAGCAGGCCTACGACCGTGGGATTACCATCTTCTCCCCGGACGGACGGCTCTATCAGGTCGAATACGCCCGCGAGGCCGTCAAGCGCGGCACGGCGAGCATCGGCGTCCGCACCGAAGGCGGCGTGGTGCTCGCGGTAGACAAGCGCATCCGCTCCGAACTGATGGAGCGGACCAGCGTCGAGAAGATTCACAAGGCCGACGACCACATCGGCATCGCCTCCGCGGGCCACGTCGCCGACGCCCGCCAGCTCATCGACTTCGCCCGCCGGCAGGCGCAGGTCAACCGTCTCCGCTTCGGTGAGCCCATCGGCGTCGAGACCCTCACGAAAGAGGTCACCGACCACATCCAGCAGTACACGCAGGTCGGCGGCGCGCGCCCGTTCGGCGTGGCGCTCATCATCGGCGGCATCGAGGACGGCGAACCCCGCCTCTACGAGACCGACCCGTCGGGGACGCCCTACGAGTGGAAGGCGCTGGCCGTCGGCGCGGACCGCGGCGAGATTCAGGACTACCTCGAAGAGAACTACACCGAGGCGATGGACCTCGACGGCGGCATCGAACTCGCGCTCCGCGCGCTGGCCTCGGTCAACGACAACGAGCTCAGCCCCGAGGGCGTCGGCGTGGCGACCGTGGACGTCGAAAGCGAGAGCTTCCTCGAACTCTCGAACGACGAGACCGAGGAGTACCTCGCGGAACTCGACCTGCTCGGCGACGGCACCGAAGACGAACCGGAAGAGTAACCGACCCTTCTTTCCCGCGGTTTTCGAGAAATCGAGTAGCGACTGCAGTAAGCTGAGTTACGGATGTAGTTGCGGATGCGGTTGCTGTTATCAGTGGCTCAACGGTAATCGCTGCAGTAGTCTCGGAAGCACCAGTGAAGAACGTTTAGAAAGCCCCCGCCCGACGGTGGTCCGCGTCACTGAGCGCTTCTGCGTGGATTGTGTCACCGGTCGTGTTCCGGTGGAAGGCGTCACCGAGCGCTACCTTTTGAGTAAAATTCGATTCGAGGCTACCCGTCCAGTACGCCGACGCGCTCGGCGCGGTAGCCGAAGACGTTCTCGTAGCCGTAGGGCGACATCAGGACCGGGACGAACGCCTCGTCGGCGACCAGTTCGCGGTCGTCGGCCGCGGCGAACGCCTCGCCCGCCGGAACCTGCTCGAAATTGTCGGCGAACACCTCGTACTCGTCGGCCGCGTCCTTGGGGATCGGCTTCCCGAGGCGGTAGACCACCACCTCGTCGCGGTCGTCGCCCGCGACCGGTTCGTCGTCCACCAGTGCCCCGGTGGCTCTCAGGAAGCCCCGAATCAGCTCGTAGGCGTTTTCGGCCGCCTGCTCGGAGCCCTGAAGCCCGCACTCGGCTTCGACGACGTGGGGGTACTCGATGAGCCGACCCTCGCTCTGGGCCTCGGTCTCGACCACCACGGACACCGGGAGGTACGGGCAGACCGAGCGGGCGACCGCATCGACGGTGTCGACGAGCGCGAAGGGCTCGGCGTACGACTGCGTTGAGTGCAGCGACAAGGTAGTGCAGTCCCGAATCTCCCGCGCGAGGTCGGCCGCCAGTCGTCTCTCGTGGGTGTCGGCGTCGGGGTCGCCCGGAAACGCGCGGTTGAGGTCCTCCTCGACGTACCGGGTTCCCTGCTCTAACGCCGCCTCGTTGGCGACGACGAACTTCACGGGGCGCTCGACCGCTGGCGACTCCGCGAGGACGCACTCGACGGCCCGGACGCCGCACGGCTCGTCGCCGTGGATGGCGGCGACCACGGCGATCTCCGGCGTGCCCTCGCCCAGCTGCTCGATTCGCATACGAGCGAAACCGGGGCAACGCTCGCCCTTGAGGGTTTCGACTCCCGTTGGACCGCTCCCGGTGCAGCCGACGACCGGCGGTCCCGCTCACCCGTAGGTCGCCCGGAGGTAGTCGTCGATGGCGGTGACGGTCTCAGAGTCGTAGGTCCAGAACCCCGGGAACGGACCGGAATCGTCGGACACCTCCTCGGCGAGGAGGGCGCAGGCCTGTCGCGGGTCGTCTCCGCCGTCGAAGACGACGAACCAGAACGACCCGATCTCGGAGGCGTCCTCCTCGTGGACCGTGGCGTCGGGCAGGTCGGGCGACCAGTCGGGCTCGCCGTACACGTGAACGTCGAGCCGGGTCCGTTTCAGTAGCGATTTGTAGACCGCCTGCTGAGCCTCCAGCTTCGACAGTGCCTGGAAACCGGCACGGAGCGTGCCCCGACCCTGTCGATAGGCGCGGTCCTCGAACTCCCGGGATGCCCCGAGCAACTGTCGCCTGTCGAACGAGACGAAGGTGGTGTCGGCCAAGAGGTTCATCGGTAGCCGGGGCAACTCGCTGGAGCCGGGTTCGAGTGCTCGATCCGCGGGCGAGACCAGTTCGCGGACGGCCCGCGCGCCGACGCTCCCGACGAACTCCCCGTCGGCGGTCACGACGACGAACCCGCCGGAGCCGTCGTCGGGTAGCGGCTCGTGCTCGACCGACACGTTCCGCGCCGCGAAGTAGGATTCGAGCGCTTCGGGTCGCTCGGGAGTGAACGCCGTGATCGTTCGCCGATCCGCGGCGACTTCGTCGACGAACTCGCGGAGCGAGTCGGGCGTTCTCGACGTCATGGGTCCTCCGAGCGATCTCGTCCGGTTCGGTCCTCCGCGAGCGACTGTTCGAGGATCGATTCGAGCACGACGGGCACCCGCTCCAGTGCGACCTCGCCCGAGTTGTGGTCGTAGCGCACGAACCCCGCGTCCGCGATCCGAGGGAGGTGGACGTGGTGGAGGGCGGCGCGGACTCGCTCGCGGTCGTCTGGCGTGGCGATCTCGACCGCGCTCTCGCGGGCCTGTACCCATCCCGTCGCCACTGTCGCGAGCTCCTCGACGGTCGCGGCGTCGCGGTCCAGAAGGTAGTAGAGCACGCACCGCCGGTACTCGTCGGAGAGGATGCGGAACACCGCGTCCGCGAGTTCTGACGGGTCGCTCTCGTCCGTCCCGGACATCGTTCGCCCCCGACTAGCGGGTCCGAACGGGTATGCGTGTCGGGTAGCTCCGGTTCGAGCGACCGACAAGCGAGGTATTCAAATGCATCGTGTCCGTACTGCGTATCATATGGCTAAGTACTCGACTGGCGGGTCGTCCGGCGGCGGCGGTGGCGACTCGTGCGAACTCTGTGGCAAGTCGAGCGACTCGCTGACCGAGGCCAACGTGGCCGGGGCCGAGTTGCAGGTCTGCTCGGAGTGCGCCTCACACAACGACAACGCCAAGACCAGACCTTCCGGCGACGGGGCCGACCGAGGGAACGACAGCGAGCAGGATCGCAAGCGCAAGGCCGCCCAGAACGCGGCGAAGGCGAGTGGCGTCTACGACGGCGATTCGAGCCACTGGGAGCAGGAGGGCACGAACTACGACGACGACCCGCTGCCGTATCTGGTCCCCGACTACGGCGACGTGGTCGAGCAGGCTCGGCAGGACGCGGGGCTCCAGCGCGACGAGTTGGCCGACGAACTCGACGTGCCCGAGAACGACCTGCTGGCGGTCGAACAGGGCCGGGCGAATCAGGCCAACGTCGCCGGTTCGCTCATCGAGGCGCTGGAATCGCACCTCGACGTGCAACTCGCGGAAGACCGATAGGCTCGCGCCGAAACGGCTCCCGAAATCTTATTCACGCCGTCCGTGGTGGGACGAAACATGGACATCGGAGTGCACACGCCACCCCTGTACGGCGAGTCGCTAGAGGACGCGCTGGCGTACCTCCACGGTATCGGCGTCGACGCCATCGAACCCGGCGTGGGCGGCCATCCGGGCGACACCCACCTCCCGCGCGACGAGTACCTCGACGACGAGGAACGCCAGCAGGAACTCCACGACTTGC
The DNA here is from genome assembly GCA_003023465.1 of Halobacteriales archaeon SW_6_65_15. Classification (GTDB taxonomy): domain Archaea; phylum Halobacteriota; class Halobacteria; order Halobacteriales; family Haladaptataceae; genus Halorussus. Next base: position 16,235 of record PXSM01000157.1, read on the forward strand.
TCGACGAGTACGAGATGCGCATCTCCGCACTGGCCACCCACAACAACCCCCTGCACCCCGACGAGGAGACTGCGGCGGAGGCCGACACCGAGCTACGCGAGGCCATCGAGTTGGCCGGCCAGCTCGACGTGGGTACGATCACCTGCTTCTCGGGCCTGCCCGCGGGCGGGCCGAACGACGAGGTCCCGAACTGGGTGACCGCCCCGTGGCCCGGCGAGCACGCCGACGCCTCCGGCTCCGTGAGGAGACCAACGAGCGAATCGGCGCGAACTTCGACCCGTCGCACCTCTACTGGCAGGGCATCGACGTGACCGACGCCATCCGATTCCTCGGCGAACACGACGCCATCCACCACTTCCACGCCAAGGACACCAAGGTCTACGACGGGCAGGCCCGGTACAAGGGCGTGCTCGACACGACGCCCTACGACGAGGAATCCGACCGCTCGTGGCTCTTCCGGTCGGTCGGCTACGGCCACGGCGAGGAGCACTGGAAGGACATCGTGAGCACTCTCCGGATGATCGACTACGACGGCGCGCTCTCCATCGAACACGAGGACTCGCTGACGAGTTCCAACGAGGGTCTCGAAAAGGCGGTGGCGATGCTCCAGCGCGCTATCTTCCGCGAACAGCCCGGCGAGGCCTACTGGGCCTGAATCCGGAAGCGACCGCACTTTCTGGAGTCGCGCTCGATGACGCAAACCACCAGTAGCGCGACGATGCCACAGACCACCGGAACACGCTCGGTGACCCAGCCGCCAGATAGCGCCCGGCGACATCAACCACCGTCTGGGTGGACTGAAAGGGGCCGCCCGGTCGCGTCCACTTCAGTCGCCTCAGCGACCCCTATCCGAGACGAACCGCAGGTGAGGCGAGGATATGTCGGTGAGCGACCGCGACCGGGCGGGGGCTTTCTACCTGTTCTCAACTACGACGTTTTCAACGTTTTCTTCAGCTACTCATAGCGACCGGGCGGGGCTTTTGAAGCGGTCGCAACTCCGGTTTCGCTACGAAAGTTACCAGCAACTGCTAGCGGCTACCATACTTTTCCCGTTCGAGAGTGAATCCAGCGGTATGGCAGACGAGCAGAAAGGGGACCTTCGGGAGCAACTCGTCAGCGCCTGCCGGACGGCCGTGGGCGACGAACTCCGGAGCGTGACGTACTTCACGGAAGACGACGAGGAGCAGATTTACCTCCGAGACGACCTCGAAGCCGGAGCCAACCTCGTGGGCTTCGCCGACGACGAACGTCTCGGCTTCCGGACGCAGGCGGACTACGAGAACAGCGAACTCGGCGAGTACCTGTTCACTATGCGGGTGTTCGAACGGGGGTACCTCACGCGAGTCATCGTCGGGGACCACGGCGCGTTCGTGACGACCGACGAGATGGAGATGGAGCGCTTCAAAGATCTGGCCGAGGCGGTCAGGGCCGTCCTCGGCGAGGAGGAGCCGGAGTGACGGGACGGTGCCGGTAGCGGACGGATAGAAAGTATATCAACTGCGTCGTGCTACCCGCGACCGAGGTAACAGTTTGGAAGAGCGACGAGACGATTCCACGACTCCGACGGTGTCGGAGGGGTACGACGCCCTCGCCGAGGAGGGCGACGACCTCGACCCCGCGGGGAGTCCGTGGGGCGACAGCCACTTTCAGCGACACTACTCGTGGCCTGCGACCGAAGCGGTGTTGCCCGACGTCGCGGAGAGCCGGGTACTACTGGCCGGATGCGGGCGCGGCGACCACGTCGACTGGTTCCTCGAACGCGGGGCCGAGGTCGTCGGCGTCGACGCGAGCGAAGCGGCCGTCCGGATCGCGCGCGAGCGGTTCGGCGACGAGGCGACGTTCCGGGTGGCCGACCTCACCGATCCGCTCGACTTCGGGGACGATGCGTTCGACCTCGTAGTCAGCAACCTCGTATTGAGTCACGTCGAGGAGTGGCCGCCGGTGTTCACGGAGTTCCACCGCGTGCTCACGCTGGCGGGGACGCTCGCGTTCGCCACCGTCCACCCGCTGGCCCTTCGGGAGCGCGTCGACGCGAGCTACTACGAGACGACCGCGTTCGAGAACGACTGGCCGTGCGTGTCGATTTCGACCTACTACCGGCCGATACGCGCGGTGCTCGACGCCCTCCTCTCGACGGGGTTCCGGCTCGAAGCGTTCGAGGAGCCGACGCCCCGCAAGGAGTTCCGCGAACATCACC
>PXSM01000158.1 GCA_003023465.1 Halobacteriales archaeon SW_6_65_15
CTGGGTGACGAACGCCGAGAGGACCGCGCCGGCGCGAGTGTCGTCGTTTCGGGGGCCGTCGCCGCCCGCCGGTCCGTCCGCCTCGTCTCCCTCCGGAATCGTCATCGGGTGGCGTTCGCGAGCGACGAGTTGGCCCGACTCGCTGTGGAGGCGGGCGACGGTCGCCGACTCGCCCTCCAGCGCGACCCCGAGCACGTCCACGGTGCGCTCGTCGCCCTCGCTGGCGACTGCCTCGCCCGCGCCACCGTGGAACCCCTCGACGGCGTCGAGCTTGTCCCGGAGGTTGGCGGCGCGCTCGAACTCCTTGTCCGCGGCGGCCTGCTCCATCTCCCGGCGGAGGGGGTCGGCGAGGACGCCGGTCTCGCCCTCGAAGAAGCGGGCGACCGACTCCACGTCGGCGACGTACGAGTCACGACCGATCTCGGCGGTGCACGGGGCCGTACACAGGCCGATGTCGTAGTCGAGGCAGGGCCGGTCGCGATTGCTGAACTTGTGGTCCGAGCACCCACGAATGCCGTAGGTCTCCCGGAGAGCCTTCACCACGGTCTCGACGCGGGTCTTGTTCGTGAAGGGGCCGAACACGCGCGGCGTGGAGACCGACGGCCCGCCGCCGGCACCGGTCGCGGCGACCCCGCCGTCGCGTCGGGTGCGAGCCTCGGGGTCCGGGTCGCGGGTGATCTCGATGCGGGGGAACTCGTGGTCGGTGAGCTGGACGAGCGGGTAGGACTTGTCGTCCTTCAGCCGGACGTTGTACCGGGGCTGGAACCGCTTGATGAGGTTGGCCTCGAGCAGCAGGGCCTGCGTCTCGGTGTCGGTGACCGAGTAGTCGATGCTGTCGGCTCGCTCGACCATCCGCCGGATGCGCCTGCCCCGCGGGTCGGCGTACGACCGCACCCGGTCGCGGAGGTCTACGGCCTTGCCGACGTAGACGACCGTCTCTCCGTCTTCGAACTGGTACACTCCGGGCTCTCGCGGTAGCTCGTTCGCGCGTTCCCGAACCGCGTCCCCATCCATCGAACGCCGTTAGTCGTTACGCGGCTTTGAACCTGTCCCTACGGCCGTGCGTAGCTGTCGGGCGACCTGCTCGCCTCCCTCGCCGCGGACGGGGACCCGCATCGGGTCGCGACCGGCGCGCTCGATGACGAGTTCGCGCTCCCGCGAGTCGTAGTAGAGCCCGGCCAGCGCGACGGCCGCGATCACCAGCAGACCGCCGACGACGAGGAGGACGTTGGTGAGCGTCCCGAGGAGGGTCGGAAGCAGCGACACCATCTGGGCGACCTCAGCGCCCGGCGCGGAGGAAGCCGCTGGCGAGGAGGATGGTCCCGTAGACGGCGGTCTTGACGCCCCACCCGACGTACGAGTTACGACCCGTGGTCTCGACGGTCGCGTCGAGGACGTTCGGCCGGTCGGCGTGGTCGAACCGCCGCCCGTCGCCATCGGGGGTGAACACGAGGACGCGATGGGTCGTGACGGCGACGCGAGCCACCTCGACGGTGAACTCCTCCTCGACCTCCTCGCCCTGGAAGAGCATGCTGGCGAGCCGGTCGTCGGTCGCCTGCGAAAGCGGGGACTGGCTCATCGTCATTTGGTGACGCAGGTGGAGCAAAGACAGTTGCGGCCGCTACCCCAGACTCCATGCCCGCTGTAAACCTGCCACCCATAGACTGTCATCTACAACACGATACGCCGCTTTCCGTCTTAACGCTATTGGCAATGTCAACGGCAGAAAACATTGGACGGAGGACACGAATCTGAACCGAGGGGCGGACTCGGCACGAGCAGGCCGGAGGCGCTCGGTGACACAAACCCCGGCGCGCGCAGGAGTGGTCTCCGTACCGCGACAAGTCGCGCGAGGGACGAGTAACGCAGCGGAGCGAGTAACGCAGTCGGTTGGGGAGGACGTGGCACTCGTGCTCGGTAACGCAGTCCACGAAGGCCGCACTCGGTGCCACAGACCACCGTCTGGGTATCTGCGTGAGCGAAGCGAACGCAGGCTCGACGGAGCGTGCCTCAGAGGGTGGATGAAAGGGGCCGCCCGGTCGCGCTTGCATGGTCGCCTCAGCGCGGCCACTATCTCCGCGCGGGCAGTGCGGAGAGCGCGGAGATATCCCGCTGAGCGACCGCGACCGGGCGGGGGCTTTCTACACCGTCTTCACAACGACTGGTCCAGTTTCGCCTAATTCCCAGCCAAGGAGTCGTACCCGGTGGTTTCAATTTCGCTCACCCGAAAACCCACACCATGGACGAGGAGCGACTCTGGCTGGTGGACCGCACCTACACCGACAAGGGACTGGTCTCGCTGGTCTATGCCACGACGGACGGCGAGCGCGTCCTCCAGCGACAGCGCTCGATGAACATGCTCCAGCAGGGGGTCGAGGTGACCGCGGCCACCACCGCCGACCCGGACGATCTCGATCCCGTCGAGGACGAGGAGACCCGACAGCGGTACGCCGAGGAGGCCTCGCGGATGGCCGACCAGCACGACCCGGACGACGCAGTGTGAATATAAATATGATTTTCTGATAAATACTTCAAATTGTTTTAACAACCTATAGATTTCTTATCGTCGGTAGGTGTTCCGTTCGCGCTTCGGAGGACGAGTCGCCGACGCGCTCGACCGACTTCAGTCTGTGGGCCAATACGAGAGGACAAGGGTTTACATACGGGAGCGAGAAATCCGCGACTATGACCGCTATCGAGATAGATGGGATGACGAAACGGTTCGGCGACGTGACCGCCGTCCGTGAACTCTCCCTCGAAGTCGAGGAGGGCGAGGTGTTCGGCTTCCTCGGCCCGAACGGCGCGGGCAAGTCCACCACCATCAACGTCCTGCTGGACTTCGTGCGCCCGACCGAGGGCGAGGTCCGGGTCCTCGGCCACGACGCCCACGACGAGAGCGTCGCGGTCCGCGAGCGCATCGGCGTCCTCCCCGAAGGATTCTCCGTCTACGACCGGCTGACGGGTCGCCAGCACCTCGAATTCGCCATCGAGTCGAAGGCGGCCAGCGACGACCCCGACGCCCTCCTCGAACGCGTCGGCCTGTCGGGCGACGGCGACCGGAAGGCCGGCGGCTACTCCAAGGGGATGGCCCAGCGACTCGTCCTCGGGATGGCGCTCGTCGGCGACCCCGACCTCCTCATCCTCGACGAGCCCTCCACCGGACTCGACCCCAACGGCGCGCGCCAGATGCGCGACATCGTCCGCGAGGAGGCCGCCCGCGGCGCGACCGTGTTCTTCTCCAGCCACATCCTCGGACAGGTCGAGGCGGTCTGCGACCGCGTGGGCATCATGCGGAACGGCGAACTCGTCGCCGAGGACTCCATCGAGGGGCTCCGCGAAGCGACCAGCGCCGACACCGTGCTCCGGGTGACGGTCGGCGAGGTTCCGGAGGGCGCGCTCGCCGCGGTTCGCGGCATCGAGGGCGTCGGCGAGGTCACCCACTCGGGTGATTCGCTCCGGGTCTCCTGCGACAGCGACGCGAAGACCACGGTACTCTCGACGCTGGAGGAGCGGGGCGTGGACGTTCGCGACTTCGAGACCGAAGAGGCCTCGCTGGAGGACCTGTTCATGGCCTACACCACCGACGGACGGGAGGTGGAAGCATGACGTGGCAGGCCGTCGCCCGGAAGGACTTCCGAGACGCGGTGCGCTCGAAGTGGCTCTGGGCGCTGTCGTTCCTGTTCGTCGGCATCTTCTCGCTTCCCACGATACTGCTGTTCTATCTGGAGATGGGGACGGCCCCGCCGCAGGGAGAAACCGGCACCTCGGACGCGTTCATCTACCTGATGAAGCAGGGCACGTCGGTGCTGGTCCCGCTCATCGCCATCGTCGTCGCCTACGCGTCCATCACCCAGGAGCGAGAGTCCGGGTCGCTGAAGCTGTTGCTCTCGCTCCCGCACTCCCGCGAGGACGTGGTGTTCGGCAAGGTCCTCGGCCGGGCGGGCGTCCTCACGCTCCCCATCGTCATCGGCTTCGTCGTCGCCGGAGTGCTGATACTGCTCACCTCGCTCGAGTTCCAGCCGGCGAACTTCGCGCTGTTCGCGCTACTGACCGTCCTCCTCGGGTTGGTGTTCGTCGGCCTGTCGGTCGGAATCTCGGCGGCCGCGAGTACGGGCCGCCGGGCCATGGTCGCCGTCACGGGGATATTCATCTGGTTCGTCGTCCTCTGGAACTCCTTCGCGAACCAGACGGTGAACGCGCTGAACAAGTACGTCGGCCTGAGCACGCAGGGAGAGATCCAGACCACGCTGTTCCTCAAGCTTCTGAACCCGACGCAGGCGTACAAGACGCTCATCGACGCGTTCCTGATGGACTCGGCGCTCCAGTCGCGGATCTTCATGTTCAGCTTCTTCAGACGACAGGGGGCCGCGCAAGCGCTCGGCGACTCCCTGCCAGTCTTCCTGTCGGACCCCTTCGTGGTCGCCTACCTCCTCGCGTGGTTGTTCGTCCCCGTCGCGGTCGGCTATCGAATCTTCGATAGCGCCGACCTATAGGACGCCCCGTTCTGCCAGCAGTTCTTCGAACTCGACTTCGTCCAGAGCCGGTACGTCGTTAGCCTCGGCGTCGTCCAGTTTCGTCCGGCCCGGACTCTCGCCGGCGACCAGATAGTCGGTGTTACCCGAGACGCTGCTCGTGGCGTTCGCGCCGTGGTCCTCGACTAGCTCCTGGGCCTCGCCCCGAGTGTAGCCGTCGAGCGACCCCGTGAACACGAAGGTCAGGCCCGATAGTTCGTCGCCTGCGTCGGCGTCCGGGGATTCGAGGGGACCGATTTCGGCGAGCAGGTCGTCGATGACGCGCTCGTTGCGCTCGGACTCGAAGAACTCCGCGATCTGGTCGGCGACTTTTGGGCCGATGCCCTCGACCCGGGCCAACTCCTCGCGGGTCGCAGTTCGAATCGCGTCCACGTCGCCGAACTCGCGGGCGAGTTCGGCCGCGGTCGCCGGGCCGACCTTGGGGATGCCGATGGCCGAGAGGAAGTCGCGCAGTCGGGGACGCTTCGAGGCTTCGAGTTCGGTCACGAGGTTCTCGGCGCTGATCTCGCCCCAGCCCTCCAGTCCGACGAGGTCGTCCCGCTCGATGCGGTAGAGGTCAGCCAGACTGTCCTCGACGAGCCCGGCGTCGATCAGTTGCTCGACGCGCTCGCCGCCCAGTCCCTCGATGTCGAGACCGTCCTCGCTGGCGTAGTAGGCGACTGCGCGGCGGAGCTGTGCGGGACAGGCGAGTCCGCCCGTGCAGAACGCCATGGGACCGTCGAACTCGACCGGGCTGTCGCAGACCGGGCAGTGTTCGGGGAACTCGTAGTGGCCCTCGCTGCGCTTCTCGACCACCTCGGAGACGTAGGGGATGACGTCGCCCGCGCGCTGGACCCGCACCTCGTCGCCGACGTTCACGTCCATCGCTTCGATCTCGTCGGGGTTGTGGAGGCTGGCCCGCGAGACGGTGACGCCACCCACGTCTACGGGTTCGAGGAGTGCGACGGGGGTGAGCCGCCCCGTCCGGCCGACCTGCACCACGACCTCCCGGATGGTCGTGACCTCCGACCGGGCCGGGAACTTGTAGGCGAACGCCCATCGGTAGGCGCGCTGGGTCGTGCCGAGTTCCGCGCAGGTGGCGAGGTCGTCCACCTTGACGACCACGCCGTCGATCTCGTAGTTCAGCTCCGGGCGCTCGTCCATCAGCCGGTTCCGGTAGGCGATGGCCTCCTCGACGTCTCCAGTGCGCTCCGACCGGTCGTTGACCTTCAGGCCCCACCGCGGTAGGGTCTCGTGTTGCTCCCAGTGGGTCGCGAAGTCGTACGAGGAGTCGAGTACGTCGAAGAAGAAGCAGTCGAGAGGTCGCTCGGCGGTCACGGAGGGGTCGAGCTGTCGGAGCGACCCGGCGGCCGCGTTCCGGGGGTTGGCGAAGGGGTCCTCGCCGCGCTCGACGCGTTCGCGGTTGTGCTCCACGAACGCGTCCTCCGGCATGTACACCTCGCCGCGCACCACCAGATAGTCGGGGTAGTCGCCGCGGAGTCGGTGGGGGACGCTGGCGATGGTCCGGACGTTCTCGGTCACGTCCTCGCCGGTCTGGCCGTCGCCGCGGGTCGCGGCCCGGACGTACTCGCCGTCCTCGTAGACCACTTCGACCGAGAGACCGTCGAACTTGGGTTCGCAGACGTACTGGACATCGTCATCCTGTCCGCCCACCTCACGCCGAATCCGGGCGTCGAACTCCCGCACGTCGTCGGCCTCGCCACCGGAGTCGATGGAGAGCATCGGCGCGACGTGTTCGACCGTCCCGAGTTCGTCCAGCGGTTCGCCCCCGACGCGCCGGGTCGGACTGTCTTCGGTCTGGATGCCGAACTCCTCCTCCAGCGCCTGCAATCGGGTGAACAGGGCGTCGTAGGTCCGGTCGGCGATCTCGGGGTCGTTCTCGACGTAGTACTGGTAGTCGTGGAACCGGATGGCCTCCCGGAGGAGACGGGCCTGCTCGCAGGCCTCGTTCTCGGTCAACTGCTCGACCGGCGCGAAGTCGGTCGGCGGCTCCTCGACGTAGGGGTTCTCGTCGGCGCTCGCCTCTGCCATTGGTCGGGTCTTGTCCGTTCTCCAGTATTAACTTCGGGATTCACATCTCGACTTCCCATCTCAAACAATAGAATATTATATATTCCGCACTTAGAAAATTATAAGTTTTAAGTTCCTCTATTTTTCCTTGGGATTAGTTAATTCCTGATTGAAATAAAAAGACGAGGCTTGATAAAGAACGCTGGCATTGCTGTGTCTGGATCGGCGATTCTTGGAACTGCAGCTGCAAAAAAAGCCGGAAGAAATAACAGTCCGGCGCAATTTCGGAGATTCGCTTTCAGTCTCGGAACTCGTTCAAAAGCGTGACCAAATTATCAAAAATTGGAAACGGAACAACCGGACGAGAAGGAAGCGATACTCCGTCTGGACGCCGAACGTTCCTGATGAACTCTCCATCGTCGCGTTCGATTTCAAGATGAGCGATGATGGAGTTCCACTCCAGAAGATTGGATATACGAACAAGAGCGTTGGCGTTGAGGAGGTTCAAGACAGTGTGACTCATGCGAATTACCGACGAACTGACAGTCATTCAGTCTCAACGCAAACTGTCACCACTCAGTCGGGAGAAGATTGGTCGACATGGAATACTCTCAGTTCTGACCAATCCCACTACTCCTATTATGACGGGTCGGGGAACCTTGAAGGCGTTCTGACGCAGGAATACGAGCACAAAGTAGACCCTGACGATGGGAGTACCGACTATAACTGGCACGCCGTTCAAACAGGATCCGACATGGAAGCGGGTACCAATCGGGATAGTAGTAATCCTTGGGAGAATTCCTATTCGACTATCTACCACCACTGGAGCAATGCAGACTCTGAGCTGAACATTGACATGCAGGATCGGAAACCGCGTGGTACGACGAGTGGGACGGTGACAACATCGTACACCTTGGACTCGTCGGGCCCATCCGTTTCGTTCTCGTATAGTCAGCCCACAGTAGATGTCACTGACGGAAGTAGTATGAGTATAAACGAGGGCGAGTGGTCAATGGACATTACTGCGGGTTCCGACCCTGCAAAGACGAACGCGTACTTTGAGCCAGCAAGTATCGCCCAACTTACGCCGCCCGGGTACTGCCGATCGGGTGGATGGACCATCGGAACCTTTGATATAACTTGTGAGTTCCGCGATAGCTCCTTCGGTGGTTCTCACAGCCACGACGCGCCGAACTACTCACTTGGACTCGGTTGTTAGATAACTAACCTACAACTTTAGAGAATTTTTATACGGCAGCGCTTACACCAAATCGATATGTCTTCTCAATGGTCCCCGCGAACGAGACGTACCCTCCTTGCCACCATCGGAAGCGGATTCGTTGCAGGTTGCACAAAGACGGTATTTGGTCAGTCAAACGAACCGGGAGGAAATAGTTTCGAGTGTAAGAAATCTAAATCGGTCTGGCCGATGGGCCGACACGATCCTCGACAAACCGGGAGCAGCAACCGTCAATTCCGATTTGAGAACGCCACCGATGTCTCTTCGATGGTTGCCGAAAGTCCGATTACTGCAGAGCCAACTATCACTGAGGAGTATGTCCACTTTCCTACGAGTGCCGGTGGGGTTGTCTCGATGGAAAGGCAACGTCCACAGAGTCGCAAACGAACGGAGTTGGAAAGCCGAATCCGGACCCCTGTCGCCGTAGGGTGCGGCCATATATTCGTACGAACAGACAGACACCTCTATTGCTTTGATTCCAAAGGCGATCTAACAGAACCAATATGGACCTCGCAGTATCCTTCCGGTGGAGTGGCTCCCGTTCTCCTATACGAAAACCTGACTCTCTACGGAACGACCGCGGGTGGCGTCTTTGCAGTAGATGCCGAAGACGGCACAGAGGAGTGGCATCATCAGTTTTCTAGCGGTGTTGTCTGTCGCGGTATCGCCGCGAACGACTGTGGCCTCTATGCAGTCGTCAGTTCCGGGCGTCATGCCACCTTGTTCAGTCTCGACAGGACAGACGGGACAGTAAATTGGTCTAAGAAAATCGAAACCACCGTTTCCGCTAGTCCGGTTGCAGGGCGAGAATCAGTGTTTGTCGGAACGGAAAACGGTAAAGTGATCGCTACAGGATGCGAACAAGGCGGAACGAACTGGAGCGAACAGGTTGGAACGAAAATCCAGACCGATTTGGCCGTAGATACCACGGCTGAGAAGCTGTTCGCTATCGATACAGGTACGAGTACGTTGAATGCGTTTGAAGCCTCAACCGGAAATACACTGTGGTCTGTCACCAGCAAGAGTCACCGTATCGCCCCGACGGTGACTGAAAATAGCGTCCTTGTTGCGGGGGGCGGTGACTCATTGCGAGCCCTTCGTAAACGTACTGGCGAACAAATAACAAACTGGGACACGACAGTTTCGACGAATGTTTCCGTCGGTCTCGACCGAATATACGCTGGTAGAGACAATGAACTACTGGTCGTAGAATAGCGAAGACGATTAGTCCAGTCACCACCTCCGTCTTCAAACTAACAACTGATGCCTCGCTTCGACTGTTCAGGCTCGTTAAAACCCAAAACCTATGAGGGGTGCGTGATACCGACCCTCCCACGCCGATGTCCGCGCCCTCTGACGCCCCCGAACAGTCCGACCCGGTCGAATCGCCCGCAGTCGCCGACCCCACGATCCCCGACTCCGCGA
>PXSM01000159.1 GCA_003023465.1 Halobacteriales archaeon SW_6_65_15
CCTATATATCTTAGAGAAGTTTTTATATATTCTTAACACAACTAAGTACGCTTCTCCGAACCGAGCGTCACGCCCGAGTACCACCAAATCCAGCGTCTCCACCTGCTGTTGGTAGATGCCGACGCCGCGCTTGGTCGTGAGGCTCAGAACTCGTATCGTCATGGCCGTCGATTTCATCCCGCGCACCTTTGTTATCCAGCGCCTGATTCGGGCGAATCCCGAGACGGCACCGGAGTACCCCGACCCGACTGCACCCGGTGACGCAACCACCGAAGACGAGCTCGGTGACACGAACCATAGAGGATGCGCTCGGTGCCTCAGTCCACGGGTTCCGCCCGTCACCACAGGCCACCGTCGGATGGGATAAAGGGGCCGCCCGGCCGCGTCCGAAGGACGTGGTCGTCTGACCGGCCCCTATCCACGGCCGGCGGTGCGGAGAGCCGTGGATATGTCCCGCAGCGACCGCGACCGGGCGGGGGCTTTCGAAGTCCTCTTGGCAATAGTTTCTACCATCCGTTGGAAATACCTATATATCTTAGAGAAGTTTTTATATATTCTTAACACAACTAAGTACGCTTCTCCGAACCGAGCGTCACGCCCGAGTACCACCAAATCCAGCGTCTCGCTCACACCGAGGGTTTATCTATCGCTCCCGCTTATTCACGAACTCATGAGTGGGCCAGTCCGCCAGCGGGAGCAAGAGCGCGGCCGAGAGACGGAACACGAGCAGGAACAATCCGAAGACGCCCAGACGTGTCCGGAGTGTGAATCCGATAGCTTGGTCGCGGACGCTGGCGGAAGCGAGTTGGTGTGCGAGGACTGCGGCCTCGTCGTCGAGGAGAACAACGTGGACCGCGGTCCGGAGTGGCGGGCGTTCAACCATCAGGAGCGCCAGAGCAAGAGCCGGGTCGGAGCCCCGACGACGAACACGATGCACGACAAGGGGCTGACGACGACCATCGACTGGAAGAACAAGGACGCCTACGGGCGGTCGCTCTCCTCCGAGAAGCGAAGTCAGATGCACCGCTTGCGGAAGTGGCAGGAGCGCATCCGCACCAAGGACGCAGGCGAGCGCAACCTCCAGTTCGCCCTGAGCGAACTCAATCGGATGTCCTCGGCCCTCGGCGTCCCGCGGTCGGTACAGGAGGTCGCGTCGGTCATCTACCGGCGGGCGCTCAAGGAGGACCTCATCCGGGGTCGCTCCATCGAGGGCGTCGCCACCTCCACGCTGTACGCGGCCTGCCGAAAGGAGGGCATCCCGCGGTCGCTGGAGGAGGTCGCCGAGGTGTCGCGGGTCGAGCGCAAGGAGATCGGTCGAACCTACCGGTACATTTCCCAGGAACTCGGCCTCGGGATGGAACCGGTGGACCCGAAGAAGTACGTCCCGCGGTTCTGTTCCGAACTCGAACTCAGCGAGGAGGTCGAGAGCAAGGCCAACGAGATCATCGACGTGACGGCCGAGAAGGGACTCCTCTCGGGCAAGTCGCCGACCGGGTACGCGGCCGCCGCGATCTACGCCGCGTCGCTCCTCTGCAACGAGAAGAAGACCCAGCGAGAGGTCGCCGACGTCGCGCAGGTAACCGAGGTCACCATCCGGAATCGGTATCAGGAGCAGATCAAGGCCATTGGATTGTACAGCTGAGACGGTCGAGGCAGTCGGAGCTTACAGACGAGGCGGTCGAGATATCCGGGGTCCGTAATTGAAGCCATCTGGTTGTACAACCGAGCCATGGGACTTTACAACTGAAAGGTCGTAGGTTCGAGTGCGGAAGGGTTTGGCAGTACGATGGAAACAGGAATCGGCCAGCAATTCGAGAGACGACTCGCGACGGAGTTCGAGGGCGACGCCGGGACGCGCCGCGTCGTCGCGCGGCAGGCTCGCGACCTCGCGGACTCGGGACAGTTCGAGACGGACGTAGGCCGGGAGTTGACGGCCTCGGTCGTCGTCGAGAACCTGCAGGACGCGCCCGAGGACCTCGCGCTCCCCGAGAAGTGGAACTGGTGGATGGGTGCGCTCGAACTCGCCTACGGGGGATACGACCGCTTTCGGATAGTGCGGTGGGCTGGTAAGTCAGAGTAGGACGACCGGGTTCGGACGGGAACCGAATCACGCTATCCCACCGAAAGACTCCTTTTCGAGAAAGTGACGGCGTGCTCTAGTTCGGCAGTCCGCCAGTCGCGCCCAGATACGCCGCGTAGAACTGCACCGCGTTGAACGCGCCGTGTATCAGCGCGGGAACGACGAGGTTGTCCGTCCACTCGTAGGCCGCGCCGAGTACCGGCGAGAGGACGAGCAGGATGGCGAGGTACGCGAGTTTCCCCGCGCCCTGCAGAGAGAAGACGTGAACCGCGGCGAAGATGGCGCTGGCGATGCCGATGGCGACCCACGGGCCGAACGACTCTCGGAGCCGACCCTGCACGACGCCCCGGTAGAGCAGTTCCTCGCCCGGTCCGATGAACAGGAACGAAAGGGGGACGAGCAGGAGGAAGACCCGGGGGTCCTGTTCGCCGAACTCCTCGACCGCGTTCGACGCCGATTCGATGCCGAGCGTCGCGAACAGCGCCGAGAGGGCGAACAACCCGACGAACAGCGCCACGACGCCGCCGACTACCCATACGAGGTCCCGCAGCGACGGCATCCGGGCGCGGACGAATCCGAGGCCGCGGTCGGTGTACCGGAGGTACAGAATCGCGAAGAGGCCGAACGCGACGCCCTGCCCCATCACGACCGAGACGGCCAGCAACAGGGTCGGCTGGTCGAGCAGCGGGATTCCCGCCGCCATCAAGGCGAAAGCGGTGATTCCGACCACCACGGCCGCGAACAGATAGCCGACGAGGCCGAGCGCGACCGCGACGACCACCGAGCGGCCCTTCGAGCGCGACGGGTCGGTACCCCTCTCGACGTGCGAAGCTTCCATGCGCCACAGTTACACTCGCTCGCTGATAAGTCGTCCCCCCTCTTCGCGGGGTCGCACGCCCGAACACGTCCCACGAACGTCGCGTTCACTTCCTACTCGAACGTCACGCGAACCGCATCTTCGGGCGTGGTCGGACCGCGGGCGTACCGGACCGAACTCCCGTCCTCGCCGTCGCGCTCGACCTCGAAGACGCACAGGAGCACCACGAGTCGGCCGTCGGGGACCGTCGCGCGGAGCATCGGTCCCCGGCTCGTCGCCGCGACGTAGGGCGGGTCCGCGACCGGTGACGCCGACAGCGAGTAGCCCGCCGCACGGCGGTCGGTTGTCACCAGTCGGTCCGCGTCTGCAGTCGCCCCTCCTTCGGCGGTCGCCTCCCCTTCGGCCGCCGCCGGTTCGTCCCACTCCGCGGCCACCGCGTCGGCGCACCGGAGGACGGTCTCGACGGTCTCGCGGTGGGCGTCGAGCACGAACTCGCGGGCGCGTGCAGCAGAGTCGCTCACGGCCGCCAGTTCGGCCACGCAGGTCAAAAGTGTCGTGAATTGTCGGACAGTTGCGTTCGACGTTTATCGTCGAACAGTTCGAAACAAATACGTTTCACGGGCAGTCCGCGTGGGGAAAAACCTACAAGTGAGGGGCCGGTCGGTAGAGGTACAGATGTTCGAGACGATCCCACTGTTCGGACCCGTGCCGGGCGGGATGGAGATGATGGTCATCCTCCTCATCGCCGTCCTGCTGTTCGGCGCGAACAAGATCCCCAAGCTCGCTCGCTCGACGGGCGAAGCCATGGGCGAGTTCAAGAAAGGCCGCCAAGAGATCGAGGACGAGCTTCAGGAAGCGCAGGACGAGGTCGCGCCCGACACCGACGCCGTCGAGCCGGACGCCGAAGCCGACACCACCAGCGCGTAACCGACCGAACTCGTTCCTGCGGTTTCTCGTAACCACTTTTCGTTTCTTCACGAGCGGTATCGCCCCCGAGGTTAAGGGGCCTCGGTACCGAGCTACAGGTACATGAGTACCGACGAGGAGCTTCAGGAGACCAACACGGAGGAGCGCTTCTCCTTCAAGAAGGAGGAGAGCTCGGCGCTCAGGTCCGACGCGGGCCTGACCGAAGAGGTCGTCCGACTCATCAGCGAGGACAAGGACGAACCCGACTGGATGCTCGAACGCCGTCTGCGCGCGCTCGAGCACTGGCAGAA
>PXSM01000160.1 GCA_003023465.1 Halobacteriales archaeon SW_6_65_15
TGTGAGAGCACGAACCCGCGCTCGGGGTGGGGCCGGCGACGGCACGCTCGAATTAGGCAATGACACGCACGGGTCTCGGGGAAGGGAAGGTGTTTTCAGCGTTTGAAAGCGCGCTCGGGGGTCTATTATGTCGTCGCTCGAACCGTCGTTCACCGATGGATGAGAACCGACGACGGATGCTGAAGGCGACTGGTACGACAGCTTTCGGACTCGCCCTCGCGGGTTGTCTCGGCGAAAATAGCGGCGAAGGCGACCAGGACACTACTACCGAAGAATCCGACGACACGACCACCGAGGGGTCCGAGGAAACCACTACCGAGAGCTCCAACGGCGGGCAGAACGAAGACGTCAACGTCGGGATGGTGTACGCGACCGGCGGTCTCGGCGACAAGTCGTTCAACGACATGGCCCAGCGGGGTGCCCAGCAGGCCGAGGACGAGTACGGCATCTCGTTCGACGAGGCCGAGCCCGAGACCAACTCAGACTTCTCGCGCGCACAGCGCGACTACGCCGAGTCGGGCGATTACGACCTCATCAGCTGCATCGGGTTCGCGCAGGCCGAGACGCTCTCGGAGAACGCGCCCGCCTACCCGGACCAGAACTGGATGCTGGTGGACGCGACGGTCGATGAGAGCAACGTCGCCAACTACGTGTTCCGCGAACAGGACGGTTCGTTCCAGGTCGGCCACCTCGCCGGTCTGGTCACCACGACCGAACTGGAGGCGGGCGCTGGCTCGACCAACCCTGACGAGACGACCGTCGGGTTCGTCGGCGGCGTCGAAGCGCCGCTAATCAAGAAGTTCGAGGCCGGGTTCAAGGCCGGTGTCGAGCACGCCGACGACTCCATCGAGGTCGTCACCAGCTACGTCGGCGACTTCAACGACACCTCCGGCGGCAAGGAGGCGGCACTCACGATGTACCAGGACTCCGGCGCGGACATCGTCTACCACGCCGCGGGCGCGACCGGCGTCGGCGTCTTCCAGGCCGCCCAGCAGGCCGGTCGATTCGCCATCGGCGTGGACGCCGACCAGTCCCGGAGCGAACCCGACTTCTCGGACGTCATCCTCGCCAGCATGGTCAAGCGCGTCGACACCGCGGTCTTCACCGCCATCGAGAACGTCGTCAACGGCGAGTTCCAGGGTGGCGGCGACCCGCAGGTGCTCGGACTCGAGGACGACGGCGTCGAGGCGGTCTACGGCGACGAACTCGGCTCCGAGATCCCCGACGACGTCAAGTCCTCGCTCGACGAGTCCCGACAGGCCATCATCGACGGTGACATCGAAGTCCCCGACTCCCCCGAGTAAGGACCGTCTCGATTCATGAGTGACGCCGTCCGTCTGACGGACATCACGAAGCGGTTTCCGGGAGTCGTCGCCAACGACAGCGTCGACCTCGAAGTCGAGACCGGGACGGTCCCGACACGCCCCGCGACGCCATCGACGCCGGCATCGGCATGATCCACCAGCACTTCATGCTGGTCGATCCGATGACCGTCGCCGAGAACATCGCGCTCGGCAACGAGCCTCGCAAGTGGTTCGGACTGGCGGTCGACACCGACCGCGTCCGCGAGGAGGTGGCCGAACTGAACGACCGCTACGGCTTCGCGGTCGATCCGGACGCGCGCATCGAGGACGTCAGCGTCGGCGTCCAGCAACGCGTCGAGATCCTGAAGGCGCTGTACCGCGGTGCCGACACCCTCATCCTCGACGAGCCGACGGCCGTCCTCACGCCACAGGAGGTCGAGGGGCTGTTCGAGGTGTTCGACGAACTCACGGCGCAGGGCAAGACGATCATCTTCATCACCCACAAGCTCGGCGAGGCGATGCGCACCGCCGACGAGATCACCGTCCTGCGGGACGGGAAGGCGGTCAGCACCGTCGAGGCCGACGCGACCACCCGCGAGGAGCTCGCGGAGCTGATGGTCGGCCGCGAGGTGCTGCTCGACCACGAACTCGAACCCTCGACGCCCGGCGAGACGGTCCTCGACGTGACCGACCTCGTGGCGACCGACGCCCGCGACGTCGAGCGCGTGACCGGGGTCGATTTTTCGATCCGGGAGGGCGAGGTGTTCGGCATCGCCGGTGTGGACGGGAACGGACAGGCGGAACTTGTCGAGGCCATCACCGGCCTCCGACGGCCCGACGAGGGGACGGTCCACTTCCGCGGCGAGGACGTGACCGAGGACTCCCGGCGCGAGCGCATCGAGGCCGGGATGGCGTACGTCCCCGAGGACCGCCACGAGCGCGGCCTCGTCATGGACTTCGACCTCGTGGAGAACGCCATCCTCGGGAGCCAGCACGCGCCCGAGTTCGCGAACAACGGGCGCATCGACTGGGAGAGCGCCCGCGACCATGCCGAGGACGTCATCGAGACCTACGACGTGCGCCCGCCGGACCCCGACGTCACCGCGGAGTCGCTGTCGGGCGGCAACCAGCAGAAGGCCATCGTGGGCCGGGAGTTCGAGCGCGACCCCGACCTCGTCGTCGCCACCCATCCCCCCCGCGGGGTGGACATCGGCGCGACCGAGTTCATCCACGACCAGATCCGCGCGCTCCGCAAGGAAGGGCGAGCGATCCTGCTCGTCTCCTCGAAACTCGATGGCCGGACAGCGACCCGACGAACGGACCGGGACGGCCGACGCGGCCGCGGAGACGAGCGACTTCGGAGGCGGTAACGAATGAGCGACGGCGACGACAAGGAGTGGCGCGCGCTGCTGGACCGGCTCCAGACGGCCACCTACGGCGAACGCATCCTGCTCAGCCTCGCCGCGCTCGTCCTCTCCATCCTCGTCGGCGCGCTCGTCGTCCTCGTCTCGGGCATCCCCGCCGACTGCGGCGGCGCGACGTTCTGTTACAACCCCATCGAAGTGTACTACGAGCTGTTCTTCGGGGCCATCGGCGGCAATCCGCTCGTGGAGGAGTGGTCGCCGACCAACTTCAGCATGGCGACGACGCTCCAGACGACCACTATCCTGCTGTTCACCGGCCTCTCCGTCGCGGTGGCGTTCCAGGCGGGCATGTTCAACATCGGGACGCAGGGTCAACTCGTGCTCGGGTCACTCGCGACCGCGGTCGCGGTGCTCTACGCCACGCCGTACCTCCCGAGCGGCATCCTCGGCACGCTCCTGCTGATACCGGTCGGCGTGGTCGCGGGCGCGGCCATCGGCGGCGTCTGGGGTGCGATTCCGGGCGCGCTGAAAGCCTACGCCGACGCCAACGAGGTCATCACGACGATCATGCTCAACTTCGTCGCGACCGGAATCTCGGCGGTGTTGCTCTCCCAGTACTTCCAGGACGAGACCAGTCCCAACCCGCAGACGCCCGCGATCCCGGAGTACGCGGAGATTCCCCATATCCCGGTCGTCGGGTTCGAGCCGCGGATCGACTTCTCGCTGCTGGCGCTACTGTTCGCGATAGCGCTGATCGGCGCCGTCCACTTCGTCCTCCGGCAGACCTCGTTCGGGTACGACCTCCGGACGAGCGGGAAGCAGCCGGAGGCCGCCGAGTACGGCGGCGTCGATTCGAAGCGACTGATGGTGTCGAGCATGACGCTGTCGGGCGCGCTCGGCGGCATCGGCGGGTCACTCTGGGTGCTGATGGTCCACCGGCGTGCTAAAGAGCGGGTCGCGGGCCATCGACACCGCGACCGGGGTGCCGCCCCAGCTCGTGGACGTCCTGTCTGGGCTGATCATCCTGTTCGTCGCCATGCCGGAGTTCTTCCGGATGATCGGTGGCTACTACCGCCGGGCGCGCGAGCCGACCGTCGCGGCCGACGGAGGTGAGACCGATGAATAAGGGCGCGGGACGAACGTATCTGACCGCCGCGGTCGGGGTCTTGATGGCCGCGGTCGTCGTCTTCGGACTGGCGTTCCCGGACTCGACCGCCGGGTTCCTGCTCCACGTGGCGACGCGTCCGAGCACCACCGAGCGGGGCCTCCGGCTCGCGGTCCCCATCGCGCTGGCGGCCGTTGGTGGCATCTTCGCCGAGAAGAGCGGCGTCATCAACATCGGCATCGAGGGGCTGCTCATCGTGTCGGCGTTCACTGCGGTCGTCGCCACGCACCTGCTCGGCGGACAGGGTGCCACGCTGTTCGTCCCGAACGTCTGGCTCGGCTTCTTCGTCGGCGTGCTCGCCAGCGTCGCGTTCGCGTTGCTGTTCGCGGTCGTCTGCATCGAGTTCAAGGCCGACCAGATCATCGCCGGGCTGGCGGTCTGGCTCATCGCGCTCGGCCTCGCGCCGTTCGTCTCCCAGATCATCTTCGGGCGGCGCAACACCGAGTCGGTGCCGACCTTCGGCGACTGGACGGTGCCGGTGCTCTCGGAGATTCCCTTCGTCGGCCCGGTGTTCTTCGATGCAGGCCCGGAGGTGTACATCATGCTGGCCGGGACCGGCGTCGGCTGGTACCTCCTCAACCGGACCGCGTTCGGTCGCTGGGTGCGCGCCAGCGGCGAGAACCCCAAGGCACTGGACACGGCTGGCGTGGACGTTCGGCTGGTCCGCTACAAGAGCGTCCTGCTCTCGGGCGTGTTCGCCGGACTGGGCGGCGCTGGCCTCGCGCTGGGCCACCTCGGCCGGTTCGCTGGCGGCGGCCAGACCGACATCCAGGGGCGCGGGTTCATCGCCATCGCCACCTACCTGTTCGGTAACTACAATCCGCTGGGCGCGCTCGGCGCGTCCTTCCTGTTCTCCGGGCTGGAGGCGATCCAACTTCGGATGCAGGTTCAGGGGTTCGCCATCCCCTCGGAGCTGGTCCGGACCATCCCCTACGTGACGGTCATCGTAGTGCTGGTGCTGGTCGGCCGCACCCGCATCCCGGAAGCGGCTGGCGAGTACTACGATCCGGGTGAGGACTAGGAACAACAGCCTTTTACTGCGCGAGCCACCCGTTGGGTGGCTCGCTTGCAAAACGTTGATGAAAAGCCCAACCCGCGTCCCTTCGGCGGCTGAAGCCGCCTCCGGTCCTTTTCACCGCGCGTGGTTTGGTCACCTATGCTGGATCGCTTGTCTGTCCGCGTCCCGATTCGATGAAGTAGACCTGTAGCTCGTACGCGACTTCCAATCTGGCACAGTCCCCTCGGATTAGTCGGACTGGCGGTGTGCAGGGTCATCGACGCTGGCGGACGAGGTGCCGCCTCCCTGCCTGCAACCGCGCGAGACGTCCAGTCGAGGTTCGTCCCGTTCTCGTATTTAAATGCTGGCGTCAGCCGCCTCACCATCCACCGCGGACGCGCCGCGAACCCCTCGTGGGTGAGCACGCGGGGAGGAAGCGAGGGGGAACGTGCGAGCCTTGGCGGATGAAGGGCGAGTGGAGATGAGGGAGCGCCAGCGACCGAATCGAACGAGGGCTTCTTCCTCATTGGCTCAAGGAGTAGCTAGCCTCGATCTTCTCCTGTTCTGGGTCTCGTAGCACCCTCACGGAATCCGTCTGAGTATGGGTTAGAGACAACAAAACAATCGCTAAGAAAAGGATCAAAAATCCATGACAATATTTATTATTTTCAAAAGGTGCCTCTGATCTACTCCAGACTCAGCGCCGGATGCCACGTCTCGACGCCTGCCTCAGCCTTCACCTCGTCCATCTGCGCCAGTAGCTTCACCGCGAGGCTGGCGGTCTCGGCGGCCCGGTTCTCGCCCTCGGTCAGGAACTCGCCGGTCTCGCGGTTGGCGAACACCGAGCAGACCGCGCCCGCCCGGAGGCCGTAGACGTTGGCGAGCGTCATGATGGCGCTGGCCTCCATCTCGATGTTCTTGACGTTCGCAGCTTTCAACTCCTCGACAAGTTCGTCGCTTCCCCGGGCCTCGAAGCCCTCGAAGCCGGGGCGGCCCTGCCCGGCGTAGAAGCTGTCGGCGCTCATCGTGATGCCCGTGTGGTAGTCGTAGTCGAGGCGCTCCGCGGCGGCCACGAGCGCCGAGACGACCTCGTGGTCGGCCACCGCGGGGTAGTCCTCGCGGACGTAGGCGTCGCTGGTTCCCTCCTGACGGACGCCACCGGTCGTGATAACCAGATCGCCGACCTCCATGTCGGGCTGGATGGCTCCGCAGGAGCCGACGCGGATGAACGTGTCCGCGCCGACGCGGGCGAGCTCTTCGACCGCGATGGCTGCGGAGGGACTGCCGATTCCCGTCGAGGTGACGCTGATGGGCGTCCCCTCGTAGTCGCCCGTGACGGTGCGGTACTCCCGGTGGTGGGCCATCTCCTCGGCGTCGTCCCAGAACTGCGTTATCTTCTCGATGCGCTCGGGGTTGCCCGGGAGGAGAACCGCTCGGGCAACGTCGCCCTCGCCGAGTTCGACGTGGTACTGGACTTCGTCGTTGGGGTCTTCGCTGTCGCCGGTCATGACCGGCGATAACTCGGTCGTCCGCCATAAAGGGTTCGTCGCGTCGGCGGCGACGCCCCGAACAGGAGAACGCTTTTCCACTCGCTCTGCGAATCACGCGCCATGCCCTCCAGACGACACCTTCTCGCAACGTTCGGGAGTCTCACGGCCGCCGGGCTCGCCGGCTGTAGCGGGTCCGATTCAAGTGGCTCGGATACTGTCGATTGCCATACGAACGCCCTCGCTCACGGCGACGGCGACCTCCTCGACGGCGGCGCGATGGCGGCGATTGAGGACGACGACGTTCGATTGGCGGTTCCGCTCGACGTAGAGGCGGTGCGCAATCAGAACGTCGACGAACTCGAAGTGTACGATGCGGCCGGAGAGTTAGCACACGTCGTCCCCGTCTCGACCGGCGACGCCGACGTGATGGCGAACAAGCGGGGCGTGAGCGACGGACAGCTCCGCTACGAACAGCACCTCGGCGAACGTCCGTTCCACGGCCAATATCGCGTCGTGGCGCTCGACGACAGTGACGAGACCGTGGACTCGGTGACGGTCGAGTTCAACTGCTTCACCGACCTCGAAGAGTAGCTACTCCAGCATCTCCTCGGTGATGGTGTTCGGCAAAAGTTCGCCGAGGGCGTACGCGCTCACCTCGGCGCTCCCGTCGTCGGCTTCCCCTTCGTCGCAATAGACCGGCATCTCGTCGTCGCAGAACTCCGCGAGGGTCTGGCGGCACATCCCGCAGGGGGTCACGCCGTCTCGGCGGGCGGAACTCACCGCCAGCGCGTCGAACTCGCGGTGGCCTTCCTTGACGGCCTCCGCGATGGCTACCTCCTCGGCGTGGAGGCTGTTACTGTAGTTCGCGTTCTCGATGTTGCACCCGACGTAGACCGTCCCGTCGGCGGTCCGGAGTGCGGCCCCGACCAGGTACTCCGAGTAGGGGACGTGCGCCTCGGCCTGAATCTCGCGCGCGGCCTCGATGAGGTCGTCCATGGTGGCGGGAGTTGGGAGTCGGCGGTGATATATCCCCCGTCTGAGGACGTTGGTCGCCCCAGCGTTTAAATGCGAAAACGGGACCAACCCTGCATGGACGCTTCGTGCGGTTACGACGAGGGAGGTGGCGAGTCAGTCACCAGTGTCGATGAGATCGTGACCGCCAGTCCGACTAACCTGAGAAGGCTGAGCCATTCCGAGATCCAGTGATTTCGGCACCTCGATTCCGGGGTTCGACGACCAGCACCTCGCCGCCGATGCCCGTCGCCGAGAGCGCCGCGTGGGCCGCGTCGCGGGCCGCATCTGCGCGGTGCTGGGTGGTCGCGCCATAGACTGCGGGGCCCCACGACGACTGTCCGGCTCCCGTAATCGCGGGCGAATCGGCGAGTTCCGCGACGAGTTCGCCGACGGGCGGTCGGTAGACGCCGCCTTGCTCGTCGGTGTACCACGCGCCGTTGAGTCGGCCGACCTCGGCGACGGCCGCACCGAAACGCGGCGCGCTCGACGACCGACCGCATGCTCGCGTCCTCGTCGTCGCCGTTCCGGCCCGGTTCGACCTCCGGGAGAACGACGACGAACCGCCAGTCGTCCGGAATCGCGTGACGGGCCGCTATCTCGGGGACCGACCACTGTCCGCGAGCCGGGCGGTCGGCCGTGAATCGCTCCACCGGATGTCCAGCGTCGAGGACGAACCCACCGGACTCGAACGCCGCGACGCCGACGCCGCTCCGACCTCCCCGGCCCAGTTTCGGCGCGCGCTTGCGGACTCGCGGCGCTCGGTCGTGAGCCGACGCCACCGCCGCGAGGACGGTCAGCGCCAGCTGGGTCCCGCTCCCGAGACCGACGTGGCGGGGTAGGGTCCGTTCGACGGTCACGTCTGCACCCGGAACGTCCAGCAGTTCGACCGCTCTCCGGGCGTACGTGCGGGCGCGGTCGTGGTCGGCGCGGACGCCCTCGGCGGACTCGGCAGTCACGACGACGCGCGGCGAGTCGAGTGCAACCCCGAGCGAACCGTAGAGGCGCTCGTGAGCCAGCGAGAGATTCTGGAAGCCGAAGTGTAGCCGCGCTCCGGCCGCGATCCGAGCCATGGGAGTCGCTACGGTCGGATTCGGGTTCGTGGTTCCGATAGTGGCAAAACTGTCAGGTCGAGCCGTCGAGGACGTGGTCGGCGACCTCCGCGACGCCGTTGTCGTGGGCCGGGTCCCGCGGCGGGTGCCGTACCGCGCGGGCGACGTGGGCCACCGAGTGTTCGACCTGGAATCCCCGGACGCCCCGGCGTTCGAGCACGCGCGTGACCCCGTGTTGCTCGTCGGTGAACGGGTAGACCACGCAGGGCGTCCCTCCCACCGCGGCCTCCATCACCGTGGAGTAGCCCGAACAGACCACCACGTCCGCGGCGCGAATCCACGGCAGGAGCGCGGGCACCGGCTCCCAGCCGTCGTCGCCGACGAGCGTCACGTCGTGGCCTTCGGTGCGGAGGGTCTCTGCGAGCACGTCGAAATTGGTGGAGTAGACGCTCGGGACGACCAGCACGCCCACGTCCTCGTCCGGCGGCGGGCAGTCCCCGGGGTCGAGTGCGATGGGCGGGACGTGAGTCACGCCCGGCGGGTCGCCCTCGTCGGGGGGCCACACCGCCGGATAGAGGAACGACTTGGCGGTTCCCAGCTGGTAGCGGTTGAGCAGCCACGTGAAGACCTGTTCGACGGCCGCGTCGTAGTAGGAGGCGGCATTGTGCGTGACGACGTACAGCGGGGTTCCGGTCAGCGACGCGGCCATCGCGGCGAACATGTCGTCGGTGACGAGCGCCGCGGGCTCCTCGCGGCGGAGCCACCGCACGAAGTCGAACACGCGCTTACCACTGTACGGGAGACTCCTCGTAAGGACTCGACCGATTGACCCCTGCTGATAGTCGCCGATGTAATCGACCGGCGCGGCCCGGTACACGTCGTAGCCGTTGTGTTCGATGAACCGGGAGCCCGGACCGCCGCCCGCGAGCACGACCTCCGCGCCCGCGTCTTCGAGTGCTTGCCCCACCGCTAGCATCCGAGTCGCGTGGCCAGCACCTTCGGGGTAGTGAGCGACGGCGACCGTCAGGTCCATGGCATGCCTTCGGCAGCCTGCCGAAAAGTATGTTCCCATTCTAGGATTTCGTCGGTCGCCGACCGGTCGGCGGCGAGTCGCCGTGACGCTCGGATTCGAAGTTCGTTTCCGACGCCGAGGCGCGGAACTCACCTTTCGGAGATCCGACGTGACGGCGGGCTGACGACATCGAACAGCGTCGTCTGCCCGAGTGGGGTGATTTAAGCCACTCCGGGGCCTCTCCCGGATATGACCCAGAAATCCGAGCGACTCCGAAGCAGCGAGGTGACTGAGGGGGTCGAGCGCGCCCCGCACCGGGCGATGTTCCGCGCGATGGGCTACGACGACGAGGACCTCTCCTCGCCGATGGTCGGCGTGGCGAACCCTGCCGCGGACGTGACTCCGTGCAACGTTCACCTCGACGACGTGGCCGCCGCGGCCTACGAGGGGGTCGATTCGACGGGTGGGATGCCCATCGAGTTCGGAACCATCACCATCTCGGACGCCATCTCGATGGGGACCGAGGGGATGAAAGCGTCGCTGATATCGCGGGAGGTCATCGCCGACTCGGTCGAACTGGTGGCGTTCGGTGAGCGCCTGGACGGCCTCGTCACCATCGGCGGGTGCGACAAGAACATGCCCGGGATGATGATGGCCGCCATCCGCACGGACCTGCCCTCCGTCTTCCTCTACGGCGGGTCCATCATGCCCGGCGAGCACGAGGGCCGCGAGGTGACCATCCAAAACGTCTTCGAGGGGGTCGGCGCGGTCGCGGACGGCGAGATGTCCGAGGACGAACTCGACGACCTCGAGCGCCACGCCTGCCCGGGCGCGGGGTCGTGCGGCGGGATGTTCACCGCCAACACCATGGCCTCGATTTCGGAGGCGCTAGGGTTCGCACCGCTGGGAAGCGCCAGTCCGCCCGCAGAGGACGACGACCGCTACGAGGTGGCCGAGCGAGCCGGCGAACTCGCGGTCGAGGTCGTCGAAGCGGACCGCCGACCCTCCGAGTTCCTCTCGAAGGAATCGTTCGAGAACGCCATCGCGCTTCAGGTCGCCGTCGGTGGCTCCACGAACGCCGTGCTCCACCTGCTCGCGCTGGCAGCAGAGACGGGAATCGAGTTGGACGTCGAGGCGTTTAACGAGGTCAGCGCGCGCATCCCCAAGATCGCGGACCTCCAGCCCGGCGGTGAGAAGGTGATGAACGACCTCCACGAGGTCGGCGGCGTCCCCGTCGTTCTGGACGAACTCTACGAGGCGGGGCTCCTGCACGGCGACGCCCTCACGGTCACCGGCAACACCATCGGCGAGGAACTCGAAGCCCGCGCCCCACCGTCGATAGCGGATCTGGACGCGGAGTTCCTGCACACGGTCGAGGACCCCATCCACGAGCGCGGGGCCATCCGCATCCTGACGGGCAACCTCGCGCCGGAGGGCGCGGTCATCAAGATCACCGGCGAGGACCACCTTCGCCACGAAGGACCGGTCCGGGTCTTCGAGCGCGAATCGGAGGCCATGAAGTACGTCCAGGAGGGCCGCGTCGAGTCGGGCGACGTAATCGTCATCCGCAACGAGGGACCCCGGGGCGGTCCGGGGATGCGCGAGATGCTCGGCGTCACGTCCGCGGTGGCCGGGCAGGGTCACGCGGAAGACGTCGCGCTCATCACCGACGGCCGGTTCTCCGGCGCGACCCGGGGCTTCTCCATCGGACACGTCGCGCCCGAGGCCTACGTCGGCGGCCCCATCGCGGCCATCGAGGACGGCGACACCGTCACCATCGACATCGACAATCTCGAACTCTCGGTAGCGCTCTCCGACGACGAGATTGCAGATCGTCTCGACGCCCGCGAGACCCCCGAACCCGCCTACGAGAACGGCGTGCTGGCGAAGTACGGCGCGACCTTCGGATCGGCCGCGAACGGCGCGGTGACGAACCCGGGCGTGAAGCGGAACGATTGAGAATACGCCTTGAAGACGTATTTTCATTCGTTTAGGACGGCTATACGTTTCCAAAATGGTATCGGGCTACGCGATGTCCCCTCGCCACTCCGTTTCGAGTAGTCCGTACCGAACCACGTCGCACCACTCGCCGCCGACGAGCGCCTCGTCTCGAAAGACCCCCTCTCGCGCGAAACCGAGTTTCTCTAGCACTCGCGCGGAGGCCTCGTTGGAGTCGAACGACTTGGCGACCACCTTGTGGAGACCGAGTCGGTCGAACCCGTGGTCGAGGAGGGTCCGGGCGGCGTCGGTGGCGTAGCCGTTGCCCTGCTCGTCGGGAGCGATCCAGTAGGCGAGTTCCGCGCGGCGGTACGTCCGGTCGTTGGGCTTCTCGCGGACGAGATAGACGTGGCCGACCGGTGCTCCGTCGGCGTAGACCACCAGCGCGAGCGTGTCGTCGTTTCGCCCAAGGGTTCCGCCGAGCCGTCGTCGAACGTCGTCGGGACCGGTCGGGCGGGCGGCGCTCCGCGTCGCGCGCACCTCCGGGTCGTTCTCGTTTTCGAGCAGGAAGTCGACGTCCGCCTCCGAGGGGACGCGGAGAGTCACGCAGTCGCCGTCGAGGAACGTTGGTCCGGCCATCGCATTCGGATTCTCGCTGGAAGCCCAATAAATATCAGAATAGCGCAACGTTCGCCGGATTCACGCCTCGATAACCAGCATCTCCGGTTCGTCCCGGAGGAACCGGAAGGGGACCGACCGAAGTTCGGTGTCGTACCCCGCGTCGGCCAGCGTCTCGCGGAGGTCGTCCAGTCGAGGGTACCGCTTGCCGTCGAAGCGAGCGAGAGGGAACGTTCGCACCTCGTCGCTCGCTACGCGGGCGAGTTCCAGTAGCGACTCCTCGTGGAACTCGTGGCTGAGGTCGTCCATGTAGAGGAACAGGAGGTGAGCAGAGAGTACCAGCGAGAACGAGTCGTCGTCGAACGGGAGGTCGGGGAGTCGCGCCTCGACGTACCGGTCGGTGTCGTGGTAGTCGGCGTAGTCCTCGATGAACTGTTCGTAGGCCGCCGTCCAGTGGTCGCGCACGTCGGCCACGTCGTCGTAGAACGACCAGACGAACTGGTCCTCGACGCCGTCGAACCCGGCGATGGCGGTGTCGATGTCGGCCTCGCACCGCTGGCGGAGGTCCCCGGGTGACATGCCGTACATGAGATCCGCGCCGACGGCGTCGATGCCACGGTCGTTCGCGGTCGCGACGAACGCGCACGCACCCCCGGGACAGTCGAGTATCGACTCGTCCTCCCACGCCGAGAGGTCGAGGTCGAACATGCGCTCGTACTCGTTCGCGGTACGACCGATGAAAGCGACGTCGTCTATCGCGTACCGATTCGAACCACTCATGCCAATTACGTCCCCTTTCGTTCTTATAAAATTAATCTAGCCAACACGTCATACCGCCGGAACGGAAAAGGCAGTCGGCGTCGCGGCTCCGGTCGAAAATCGACGGATCCCACCTATTTTACTTCCTGTAACTTATAGTTATAAATTATTATAACTAATAAAATGAAAATAATAAAATTAAGTTAAATAAAGAAAAACGCCGAGGTATGCCCCAGTACGAAGCGTTCAGTCAGGATGTCGAAGTGAACGGACGGTCGGTTCGCTCCATCGTGGAGGGCGTCGGTCAGTTCTCCAGTGCGTACAAGGAACGAGCGCTCGAAATCCTCGACAACCACGGTCTGCCCGAGCCAGAGGAGGGCGAATGGTACTCGATGCAGGCGTACCTCGACGCCTTCGCGGAACTCACCGACACCGTCGGCCCGAAGACTGTGTCGAAGATCGGTTCGGAGATTCCCAACGTCGTCGATTGGCCGCCGGAGGTCGAGACGGTCGAGGAGGCGATGGAATCTCTCGACGACGTCTACAATATGAACCACCGCGGTAGCGACCTCGGCTACTACGACTTCGAGCAGACCGGCGACTCCAACGGCGTCATGACGTGTCGGAACCCCTATCCCTCGTCGCTCGACGAGGGACTCCTGAAAGGCGTCGCCGAGAAGTTCAGCGACGACGGCGCGTTCGTCCGGGTCGAACAGACCGAAGAAGGAACGGAGCGAGCCTACGAGATCTCGAGGTAGCGCTCTGAAGACCGCCGAACCGTCAGCGGGAAACGGAGCCGTCAGCGGGGAGACGTGTACTCCATTCCGAGGAACTCCCGGGCGCGGTCGGGGTCGGTGATGACCTCGCGGCCGAGCGTCTCGGCGATCTCGACCGCCATCTCCACCACCTCGGAGTTCTTCTGGATGAGTTCGTCCTTGTGGGGGTACATCCAGTAGGCGTCCTCGATGCCGACCCGGATGACGTTGGCTCCGGCGACCAGCCCCATCATCAGCGTCGGGAGCCAGTTGCGACCGCCGGGTAGTGCTCCCCGCCGGGTTGCCAGCCGGGATACGCGCACTCGATCACCACCGGGCTGTCCATCGTGTCGATACGCTCCTCCTCGTGGACCGGGAAGAACTGCTTGGCAGCCTCCTCGGTGAACGTGCCCGAGGGCTCCAGTTCGTCGAACGACAGGTCGTCGTAGAGGTTCCCGTGGAGCGGGACCTCTTTTTGGGCGGCAGTACCAGCGTCGGAGTCCGAACTGCGCGAGGACATTGTATACTGATAGAAATTCACTTATAGTTAAATTTTCTCTAATAAAAATAATTTCCTAAACATCTGTCTTCCGAGTACAATCTACAGAACTTACGGAGAGAAGTGATGATTGTCAGTCAACACCGGAAACGAGACTAGAGAACTGTCGTCTTACAGACCAGTATTCTCCAACCCTTTCGAGGTGACCGAGGATTCAGCAGTAGTGGAATTGGAAAGGCTCAGAGGGGGCTTCAGCCCCCGAAGAGCCGTGCGTTGGGCTTTTCATCAACGTTTTGCAAGCGAGGTACTCTCCGAGTACCTCGCGCAGTAAAAGGTTGTATGGGACCGCCGAGATTCGAACTCAGGTCCTACCGACCCCATCGGCAGAGGATACCACTACCCTACGGTCCCGCTTGCACACTGTAACGTGCAATTGAACGAAGGCCCGTCCCCGAGTTAAGCGCTTCGTTTCACTCCTCCGCGTTCTCCGAATCCTCATCGTCCGCGTCCCGCGGAACCACCAGATCGCCGTCGTCGCGGACCGCCATGCTCGCCAGCGCGTCGTTCTCGTAGGCCGCGACGCCGTGCATCCGCCCGAGGAGGTAGCCGTCGTGGTCGGACTCCACGGTCGCCTTCCGGTCGCCGTGGGGCGTGCAGACGTCGGCGATGACGTCGCCCTCCTCGACCACGTCGCCCGCCTCGACGCGGTGGCGGACGACGCCCGGCGCGTCGGTGTGCGGGTGGACCGCGCGCTTGACCGGGTACTCGACGGGGGACTCGGGACCGACCGCGGACGGGTCGGGGTCGCCCGGCAGGAAGTCGAGTTCGCGCATGACGTTCCGGATTCCCTCGACGGCCGCCGCGCGGACGTCCTCCTCCACCACCGCGTGGCCGCCCAACTCCGCGGTGAAGGCCGGGATTCCGGCGTTGTTCAGGGCAGCACCCGCGGTCGAGCGCTGGAGGTTCTGCTCGGTGTACTCCTCGGCGGCGTACTCGTTGACCACCGGCATCCCGAACGCCTCCACGATGGCTTCGAGGTCGGCGGCGAGATTCTGGGCCTCCTCTTCCGTGCGATTCTCGCCATAGAGCACCCGGTCGCGGATGAGGAACGGCATCGACCCGACGTGGGCGGTGTGGAGGTCCACGAGGGCGTCCGCAGAGGCGGCGAACTCCTCGAAGACGCGCTCGCCGATCAACTGCTGGACGCTCGGCGGGCGCGTGCTCTCGGCGTCGGGGTCGGGGAAGTAGCGGTTGGGGTCCTCGTCGTCGTAGTAGGAGGTCCGGGTGGTGCGACGGAGGCCCGCGGGGTTCAGGGTCGGGATGCAGACCACCGTCCCCCGAATCTCGGACGCGAGTTCGTCGGTCATCACGTCCTGTGCGGTCGCGAGTCCCGTCACCTCGTTGCCGTGGATGGCGGCCGTGACCCAGAGCGTCGGGCCCTCTTCCTCGCCCTCCGCGATGATGACGGGAAGGCGTTCGGGGGTTCCGGTCGGGAGGTCGGTCACGTCGAGCCACCCCGTAACGAGTTCGCCGGGTTCGGATTCCGCAGTTCCGACTTGCATGCGAGGGTGGTTGTAGTGTGAGGCTAAAAAGGTGAGTTTGGCGGAAGGGGAATCTCAGTGGCGGTTGCTGGTACGGTCGCGGGTGCAGATGCGGTTTTCAATGGCTCAAGAGTTAGAGTGGTCGCGGCTGATAGTGTGGTCGTGGTTGTTGTCGTGGGTCTCGCTACCTCCGCGATAACAGTCGTATCCGAACGAGAGTCGCGGTCGCTCTGCGAGATATTTCCGCGCCTCTCCGCACAGCCCGGCGCGGAAATAGTTGCTCGCAGAGACGACCACGTAAACGCGACCGGGCGGCCCCTTTCAGTCCACCCGGACCGTGGAATGTGTCACTAAGTTCTTCATGAGCGGAAAATATCTGGATATTTCTCGGGTAGGAAATTGAGTCTTTAAGAAATAAAAATATTTCTATGATACCCATCGAACGACTGTTTGCTGCGGACGACCTACACCAGCACGCGCTCTAATTCCACTGCGACCCCTTCCTCTGCAACGGGGTCGCCGACCATCGTCCCCAAGCAGACTGCGGCCCCGTCGGGGATGTAACACGCGACCAGCTGATTTTCGTCGGCGTCCTCGGCACCGTCGGACTCCGTCCGACGAGCAGACGGGCGTAGCCCGTCAACCTCGATGACCCCCGGTGCGTAGACCTGTGCCCCCTGTGCGACCTGCTCGGCGGCGCTCCGCGCGATGGTGACTGCGGGAAGGTGGGTGAGGGCCGCCTCCGCCGGTTGGACCACTTCGCGCAACCAGTCGTCGTCGTCGTCTTCGCGCCATCTGGCCAACCCGTCCGCGAGGTCCTCCATCGTCACGAGGGTCGAATCGTCGAAGGGGTCGGTCCCGGTCCGGCGCAGGTCGCCCATGTGCGCGCCCGTGCCGAGTGCGAGCCCGAGGTCGTGGCAGAGTTTGCGGACGTAGGTTCCGCTCTCGCACCGAATCCGGAGGAGCGCCTGCCGGTCTGTGACCTCCAGCACGTCGAGGTCGTATATCTCCCGAACGCGAAGCTGGCGGGCGACCGCGCTCTTTCTGGGTGGTTTCTGATAGAGCGGTCCCTCGAACTCCGCCGCGATGGCCTCGACGTCCGACGGGGCCTCGTCGTGGAGTTCTAGCACCGCGACGTACTCCTTGGCCCCCTCCAGAAACACCTGCGAGAGTCGGGTCGCAGTACCGGTCAGGACGGGCAGACACCCGGTGACCTTCGGGTCCAGCGTCCCGGCGTGGGCGGCCTGCTCGACGGGTTCCGCGTGGCCTTCGGCCCGCTCCACGGAGGCCATGGCCTCCCTCGCAAGGTCCCGAACCCACGCCGCGACCTGATGCGCGGACGGGCCGGGCGGCTTGTCGAGGTTCACGACGCCGAAGTCGAGGAGTTCGGCGGGCGACCGGTCCTCTGGAGGTCCACGGAGCATGGCGTCAGAAGTCGTAGTCGGCCTCGACCGGGTACTTGCCCTCGTCCACCTCGGGGTCGTAGTCCTCGACGGCGGTCACCAGCATGTCGAGCACCGCGTCGGCGTCCCACCGCGCGGTGTTGATCGAGAGGTCGTAGATGGTGAGGTCGGTGACGTCGATGCCGTAGTACTCCTCGTAGCGGTCGGCCTCGGTACTCTGGCGGGCCGCGCTCTCTTCGCGGGCCTTCGCCACCGCCGACTCCGTCCCGGCGAGGCGCTCGCGGGCCGTCTCCGTGTCGGCCTCCGGGACTGTGAACTCCGACAGGCGAGCCGCGACTCCAGCACCACGTCGTCGCGCTCTCTGGCCACGTTCTGGAGTCGTCGGTCCAGATCGCGGTCGATCTGGTCGTTTTCCTCGGCGAGCTTGTTGAACTCCAAGGTGGTGTAGCCGCGCTCGTCGGCCAACTCCCGGAAGATGTCCCCGCCGCTGACGTGTTCGAGCCCGAGCGCCTCGGCCAGATTCGAGGCGGTCGTGCTCTTGCCGCTACCCGGCGGTCCGGAGACTGTAATTAGCATATCCTACCTCGGAGGTGGGGTATGAAAGAGGTTTTGAACTCGCGCGACACCTTCGGGGTCGATTCGTCACAGCCCGTTGGAACGCCATCGGAACGAGCTATTGTGAACATCAAATCTCGGCGCGTGCGAGCAACGCGCGCGAGGGACGAGTAACGGAACGGAACGAAGTGGAGTGAGTAACACAGGAGGCTGGGGAGGACGAGGCGCGGTGCTGTGCGGTATCTCATAGGTTTCGGGAGTAGCTAGCTTCTCTGTCGCTTCCAACTACTTGGGCGAACAGGAACGCTAGCTACTCCCGAAACCTCGGGGAGAAGCCCTCAATCGGGTGCGAATGCACCCTCCTTCGCCCTTGATCCGCCGAGGGAGACAAGCTCCCTCGAAGTCACACTCGCTTCGCTCGCGTGACCGCCGAGGGTCTCACGGCCTGTGTCGCCTCGCTCGCATTTCGACAGGCACGTTCCCCTCGCTTCCTCCCGCGTGGTCGGCCACAGAGACCTCCCGTCGTCTCACCGAGCGGAGCGAGGTGAGGCTCGGAAGACGCGGTATGTCTTCCGGCGCTTCCCGTGGTCGGTGAACGGTCGAGGAGTCCGTGGTCAGGGAAAACGGAGAATCTCGTGGCCAGTGAAGATCCGAGGAGCGCGTTGGTTCGGGAGCGACGAAGTAGAGAAGAAAAATCCCGCGCTTACGTCGGCGTCGTCTGGATGTTGAGCGACTTCCGGATGAGCTGGGTGAACCCCATCGAGCAGAGGAAGTACCAGACGATCCAGAGCTGCATCGGCCCGAGGATTCGCGTGGTCCACTCGGCCGGGCCGACGAGGGGCGCGACGATCTGGGTCTCGCTGCCCGTGACGTGGCCGTCGAGCACCATCCAGTAGATCCAGAGGAAGACGGGGATGGTGAAGAACATCGTCCACACCATCGGGCGGAACTGCTCTTTGAACATGCCGAGCTGGTCGCCCATGGCGTCCATCTGCTCCTCGCGGATGCGTTCGAGGGCCTCGTCGTCGCCGCGCTCCTTGGCCTGCTTGCGCTTCTCCTGAATCGCCTTCATGCGCTCCTGATAGGCACTCATCTTCTCCATGTTCATCAGGTTCGACTGGAGGAGCGTCGAGTACAGCCCCGTCAGGAGTGCCAGCACCAACACGACGACGTAGAAGGGCAACACCGCGTCGATGGGGCCGACGAAGACGTTGAGGGCCCCGCCGATCACGGCGCGAACTGGTTCCTGCGAGTAGCCGAGGAACAGCCCGGCCGAGCCGACTGCGGCGAGCTTGTCCCACGTCGACCACGACGACCCTTCTTCGTCGAGGTCCACGTCGGTGTCAGTGTCGGTGTCGGTGGTCGTGATGGTCGTGGTCGGTTCGTCCTCCAGCGCCGCCTCGACGGCCTCGGGGTCGGCGAGTCGGAACTCGCCGCCGTCGCTTTCGAGGACGTCCTTCTCGATGAGTCGGCCCCACTGGCCGCTCGTGAGCGTGTCGTTCACGTCGCCCCACGAGACGTCCTCGGAGCCGCCGTCGGTGCGGTCGTAGACGACCGCGAGGGCGTCGGCCATCGCCGAGTCCTCACCGATGAGCGACTCGATCTTGTCCGCGGTCCGTGCCATTATACCGGTTTTGGAATCCCCCGGTTAATCAACTTTCGTCTTTCGTGCGCAACAGGAGTCTATTCTGGGGTCGGAAGTGATTCTATTCCGGAGGCAAAAGCAATCGAAGTTGATTGAGGATTTACTGGGAACTCGTAACCGAGCAGTCGCAGAAAGCCCCCGCCCGGTCGCGGTCGCTGAGGCGACTACAGTGAACGCCGGAAGACGACCCGCGTCTGCCGAGGCCACACTCGCTGCGCTCGCGTGACCGCGACCGGGCGACCCCTTTCATCCACCGTCGGAGGCGAGTTCCGACGAGCCTGCGTTCGCGTCGCTCACGCAGACTCCCAGACGAAGAAGTCCAGTCGACCGAATCTGGTGGAAAGGAAGAAACGTACGAACTGTCGGAAAACGAGGGCTTACGCGTTCGACTCGATGGCGTCCTTCACGTCGTCCCACACCTCGTCGGGCGACTGCTCGCCGTCGATGCGGACCAGTTCGCCCTGCTCCTCGTAGAACTCGATGACGGGTTCGGTGTTCTCCCGGTAGACCTGAATGCGGTCTCGGACCGTCTCCTCGGTGTCGTCCTCGCGCTGGACGAGCCGGTCGCGGACCTCCTCGTCGTCGGGCATGTCGAACTCGACGTGGTAGATGTCGCCCGTCTCGGGGTCGAGGCGACGGCCGGTCAGGCGCTCGACCAGCACGTCCTCCTCGACGTCGAGGTAGAGCACGACGTCGAGGTCGGTCATCTCCGAGAGCGTCTCGGCCTGGTCGAGGTTTCGGGGGTAGCCGTCCAGCACGTAGCCGTCTGCCTCGTCGAGGGCCGTCTCGACGATCTCGTTGACGACCTCGTCGGGGACGAGTTCGCCCTTGTCCATGTACTCGCCGGGCGTGTCGTACTCCAGTCCGAGGTGGCTGATGTCCATCTGCTTGTTCGCCCGGAGGGCGTCGCCGGTCGTGACGTGCTCGACGCCGTACTCCGAGACGATGTTGTCGCTCTGGGTACCCTTGCCTGCGCCCGGCGCACCGAGGATCAGAATGTGCGGGTTCATGTCTGCACCTGTGGCGGCCACGTTTAAAGGCTTAAAGAAAGCGGACGCCGACCGGAGACGGCGAAATCCGGCCGTCAGGCACGAGGCCGTCCCCGCTCTGAGAGTTGTCCGGACCGCGCCGAACGGCCGTCGCCGGGGTACGGAGCGAATCGCGCAGTAGTCGGGGCGCGCTCGCCGGCGGATCGACTGGCGAGCGCCCTCGACGGAGGCAGTCTTGAATGAGCGACTGGGAGAATTCGACGGACGACGCCGAGGAGAATGGCCCGGAGAGCCAGGGGAGCGGCGTGGCTTCGGAGGACGAACTCCGCGAGTCGATAGACCACGCCGCGTCGGGCGCGCCCGCGGCCGGCTGGGCGGTCGGGGACCGCTTCTCGGCCGACGAGATATTCGAGCGCATCCTGGCGAGCGCCGACGAGGAGATTCCGGCCGACAAGAAGCGACTGTTCTTCAGCGGGCTGACGGCCGGGTTCGCCATCGTGCTCACGTTCCTCGGACACGCGGTC
The DNA here is from genome assembly GCA_003023465.1 of Halobacteriales archaeon SW_6_65_15. Lineage (GTDB taxonomy): Archaea > Halobacteriota > Halobacteria > Halobacteriales > Haladaptataceae > Halorussus. The sequence goes on from PXSM01000160.1 coordinate 20,622, forward strand.
GGCACCGCCACCTTCCCCGACAACCGGTTCCTTGGCGCGATCCTGTACCCCATCGGGTTCCTCTACATCATCCTCGGCCACTACCAACTGTACACTGAGAACACGCTGCCGCCGGTCGCGCTGGTCTTGCGGCTCGCCAGCTTCCCGTTGCTCATGCGCGTCTGGGTCGTCGTGCTGATCGCGAACGATGTCGGCGCGGGACTCGGGACGTACCTGCTCGCGAACTGGGGGAACTTCACTACCCTCCTTATCGAACACCTCGAACTCGTGTTCGTCTCGGAGCTGCTCGCGATCGCCGTGACCGTTCCGCTTGGGATCATCGCAACCCGGAACGACCGGGCGAAGGGCACGATCGAGACCTTCGGGAACGTCGCCCAGACGATCCCCCCGCTCGCGGTGATCGCGCTCATGAATCGGCGTCGCTGGCCGTCTTCTACGAGTTTTGGCCCCCCGTACTCCTCGGAAACACCGTCGGCGGCGTGTTCCTGTTCACCCTGGTGAACTACGCCCAGACCGAGCAGCACCGGTTCCCGGACGTTCGGATACTCGACCGACGCGAACTGTTCTTCAGCTGGCGCGGCGGCACCGAGACGCCGCCCTCGCCCAGAGCTGAGGTCGACGACGAGACCGAGGCCGAGTGACGGACGGCCGTTCCGAGCGCGAACGCACGTCGCCCGCCGGACGCGAGCGCTGTAGGGGCCTTTTTCAGGGCCGCCCGCGTACCGGCCGGTATGACGCGATTCGACGCCGCGACCCCCGAGGACCGCCGCAAGCTGTTCGCGGAGGCCATCACCGCCCACCGCGAGCGCGCAAGTCCGTTCGTCACCTTCGAGGCCCACGCAGACGCAGGGACCGACACCGCAGAGGCCGAGGATTCAGCAGACGAGGAGCCGACGCAAGCGCCTCCGTGGGTCCAGTTCGCGGACGGTACGCTGAACCTCGACTGCACCGACGAGGAGTTGGACGCCCTCAAGTCCCTCCTCTCGGAGTTCCCGGCGTTCAAGATCGACGACCTCCCCCGGCCCGAGGAGGCCGAGGGCGTCAACGTCCGGGTGTCGGCGCTGGCCGACCCCAATCGGGTCTCTCAGTGCGTCGAGCAGATATTCCGCGAGGTGTTCGACCAGCCCGAGGAGTTCCGGGTGTGGGTCGCCGAGGTGTGAAGTTCGGGGTCGCTCACTCTCCGGTCCGACACGAAACGCCCTCGGAACTGTCCGTCCAGTAAACACTTATCCTTTCGACAAGTATGTAGTCACGTGTCCGAAAGTATCGACGCGAAGTCGTGGCTGGCAGCGCTGGTGTTGGGCGGTATCGGCCTCGCCATCATCGCCGCACCGTTCGTCGCCGGGGCCCACGCCCTGTGGATGGCCTTCGCGGTGACCGTCGGGAGCGTCTTCCTGGCCGGTGCACTGGGAGTGCTTTCACCCGCGTTGCCCGGGGAGTTCCCTCCGCTTCGCCGCGGCGGGTGACGTTCGGCCGGCCGCCCGTTTCGCGACCCGAGGTCCACCATGCTCGATACGCCGCAACCGGCCACCGAGTTCCGTCAGCGCTTCGCCGACGCGGATCTCCTCGAGCAGTTC
>PXSM01000161.1:0-4788 GCA_003023465.1 Halobacteriales archaeon SW_6_65_15
CCGAGGTCATCGACTACTACGAGACCGAAGCCGACGGCATCGGCGCGATCTACGACCCCGGCATCGCGTCCGCGACGAGGACCTACGAGGCGTATCTCGACGCGGTGGAGGCCCACGACGTCACCCTCTACCGGACGCAGGCCGGTGACGAGATTCCGATGGAGAACACCTCGGTGCAGGTCCTCGCACCGCCCGAGGGGTACCTCGCAGGGGAGGACCGCAACGAGAACAGCATCGTCGTCCGCGTGGGCTACGGAAACGTCAGCACCCTCCTCCCCGGCGACGCCGAGGTCGCGGCGGAGCGCCACTTGACCGGGACCTACGGCGAGGACCTCGACGCGACCATCCTCGCGGCGGGCCACCACGGGAGCAACACCAGCACGGGTCCCGGTCTCCTCGGCGCGACGACGTCCCGGGTCGTCGCGATCCAGAGCGCCTACGACTCGCCGTACGGCCACCCGCACCACGAACTGCTCGCGCGCCTCGCCGACCGCGGGATCCCGACCTATTGGACCGGCGTCCACGGTACCGTGGTCTTCGAGACCGACGGCCGGGACGTGCGGGTCTTCACTCAGCGCGAAGCCTCGACCGACCCCGCCGACCTCCGGAGCGCGCCGGGCGTCCAGCCGGGAAGCACCGACCCGCTCGAATCTCGCCAGACGTTCGGAGCCGAGCGCAGTCCCGACCGCGTGACGGTTCGCGCCGACGGAGGAGCTGAAGGGGGCCCCGCCCAATCCACCTCGCTCGCCGTGGCCGAAGTCAACGAAGACGCGGCAGGCCACGACGGCGAGAATCTCGGCGACGAGTACCTCACCTTCCGGAACGACGGCGAGGAGACCATCGACTTCTCGGGGTGGACGGTCACCGACGAGGCCGACCACAGCTACCGATTCCCCGACGGGACCACCCTCGCGCCGGGCGAGACACTGACCCTCCACACCGGCTCGGGCACCGACGGGGACGGCCACTGCTACTGGGGGTCGGGCCGCCCCGTCTGGAACAACGACGGCGACACGGTTTTCGTCCGGACCGACGAAGGGACGCTCGTGCTGGAGGTGACCTATGACGGCTGACGGGTCGAACGTGGCCGACGGTCGCTACACCGCGGTCCTCGACCGATTCGAAACTACCGATGGCGGTGAGGAGCTAGCCGTCCTGCTCCTCGAATCCGGCGACGAGGTGGTCGCCGAGCGGGCGATTCCGACGTGGCGACTCCCCGAGAACGCCCGCCGGCAGGACGCCGTGCTGGAACTCGCCCTCCGGAACGGGTACGTGGTGTCGATGACCTACGACCCCGAGACGACCGAGCGCCGAACGGAGGAGGCCCAGTCGCGGTTCGACCGGCTGGCGGAACGCCCGGGTGAAGAATCGGGCGACGGGAACGGGAAATCGTGATATAGATTGTTTAGGGGATATTTCTGACTTCTTGAACGACGAGGTTCCGTGCTTGACGTGTCTTCTGTCGTATTCCCTGTTTTCGCGCTGCCCTTGCCGTGACGGATAGTGACGAGAAACTAGCTACTGCTTGAGCAAATCAAGACCACAACCCCACTGCACCGCAACCCCACACAGCCACACACCACGACCCGCAACCGCACAGCACGGTCCCGCGACCGTACCGAAGACGGCACCCCGACTTGCAGCGACCCGTTTGCGTGAACTTAAGTGCGCGCCGAATAATCTTCGAGTATGTCTCAGCGAGTACCCGAGCCCTCCCTCTCCGAATCCGGTCAGCGCACCCTCTACGTGGATCGGGACCGGCCGATCCGCATCAGTTCGGGCCATCGAATCCAGCATCACGACGGGAAGTGCAGCCGTCCGCACGGTCACAACTACGAGATTACGGTCAAGGTCGTCGGCGAGTTGCGCGAAGAGGGATGGGTCGTGGACAAGGGTGATATTACGTCGATAATCTCCGAGTGGGACCACAGGTTCCTGCTGGAGTCCGGCGACCCCCTCGTGGACGCCTTCGAGGAATCTGGCGACGGCGACGCGGTCGTCGTGCTTCGGCGTGCAGGTGAGCGAGACCGCCGAACTCTGCGGCGGGTCCCCGTTCTGACCATGCCGGTTTCGAGCGACGCGAACCCGCCGGACGGGCACACAGAGGGTGAGGCGGCGGACTCCGAGCGATCCGATTCGGAGTCCCTCCCGGTCAACGAACTGTTCGAGTCGCTACAGGGCGAGGGCCGCCTCGCGGGCGTGCCGAGCGTGTTCGTGCGCACGTCCGGCTGCAACCTCCGGTGCTGGTTCTGCGACTCCTACCACACCTCGTGGGAGCCGACCCACGCGACGATGGGCGTCGAGGAGATTCTCGCCGAGGTGGAGTCCTACGACGCCGACAACGTCGTCGTCACCGGGGGCGAACCCCTCATCCACGACGCAGTGGTGGACCTGCTGGAGGGACTCGACGACCGCGGGTACCACACCACGGTCGAGACCAACGGGACCATCCACCGGGACGCGCCCATCGACCTCGCCAGCGTCAGCCCCAAACTGGCGTCCAGCACACCGACCGAGGAGCTGGACCCCTCGCCCGAAGGCGGACCGACGGACGCGGGCGAGTGGGCCGACCGCCACGAAGACCGCCGCATCGACCTCGACGCACTCGCGGCGCTCGTGGCGTCGTACGACTTCCAGCTCAAGTTCGTCGTCAGCGAGCGCGAGGATATGGCCGAGATCACCGACCTCCTCGGTCGGGTCCGGAACGCCGCCGCGGTGCCGATCCGGGACTCCGACGTGCTGTTGATGCCCGAGGGCGCGACGAAGGAGCGAATCCGGGAGACCCGGCCGCTGGTCGCCGACCTCGCACAGGAGTACGGCTTCCGGTACACCCCGCGCCTGCACGTCAACCTCTGGAACGACGCGCCGGAGACGTAGGACGGGGCGTCGAGGACGCGACCCGAAGAATCAGACTGCTTCGTCGGTGACGCCCGACTCGGACTGCGCGTCGGCCTCGGCTGGCAGACACTCCTCGTAGAAGGCGACCTGATACGCGTAGAAGAAGGTGCCCGTCAGAGTGCCGAGCACGACGGTCGCCCCGACGTAGGTCCCGACCACCGCCGGGGACAGACCAGCGAACGGGTACGTCATCGGGGCCGTCGTGCCCATCGTCATCGAGTCGGCCCACCGCGCGTAGAGCAAGATAGTCGGCAGGCTCCCGACCGCCATCACGACGGCAATCACCGCGTCGAAGCCCAGCGTGGAGAGGAGGTTCCGGCGGACCAGCCGGTAGCTCTGCTTGAGCGCGTCGGCGGGACTCCGGTCGGACACCACGACCGCCGGGAGGTAGAACTGGAGGAAGAACACCGGAGCAGGGCGAGCAGGTAGACGACGCCCATCGCGAGCACCACGTGCAAGGGCGATAGTCCGCTACCGACGTCGGTCATGATGACCCCCATGGCGGCGAGAAACGCGACGAAGCCGACGAACACGAACGCCGCGACCATAGCGACCACGAGCAGTATCGTGGCGGCGAGCGCGTCCGCGAAGTTCTGTTTGCCTTCGTACACGAGCGTGTCCAGTCGGGTGCTCCCGTCGAGCGCTTCGGCGACCATCCCGAGGGCTCCCGCGACGAAGAATAGCGACGCGAGCTGGACGACGAACGACCCGAGGGTCCAGAGGAGGGCGTTCGCTCCCGTCGAGAGCATCTGCCCGCCGGCGACGACGCCGTTCACCAGCGCGACGATGAGCCCCGCGACGAACAGCACGGGATTGCGCTTCAGGGTCTCGACCGCGACCGATAGTGACGAAACGACTCCCATGCCGGACAGGTCAAACGTTCGAATCATAATCCTGTCGGTCGGACGGGTGATAGTTCCACGGACCATTCGAGACGTGGGGCCGGGACCGCACGACTCATCCGTCCCCCGGTCCTGTGGTCGCACATGAGCGACTCGCAGTCTTCCAAGCGCGCCGTCGTCCTCGCCTCGGGCGGCATGGACAGCGCCACCGCCGCCTACGAGGCCATCGAGCGAGGATTCGACCTGTACCTGCTCCACACCTCCTACGGACAGGAGACCGAGGACAGGGAGTTCGAGTGCGCCCGCCGACTGGCCGACGAGGTGGACGCGGCCGACTTCCTCCACGTCGAGACGAGCCACCTCGCGCGCATCGGCGGGACACCGTGGAGCAAGACTCCACGAGCAGTTCGAGCGAGCAAAGTTCGCGCGAAGACGGCGAGGAGGTCCCCACCTCCTACGTCCCCTTCCGGAACGCCAACCTGCTGGCGATGGCGGTCTCCTACGCCGAGGCGAACGACTGCGACGCCGTCTTCATCGGCGCGCACAGCGAAGACTTCTCGGGTTACCCCGACTGCCGCCCCGAGTTCTTCGAGGCGTTCCAGCAGGCCGTGGACGTAGGGACGAAAGCGGAGACGGAGATCGAAATCCGCGCGCCGTTCGTCGAGTTGAGCAAGACCGACATCGCCGAGCGCGGCGTCGAATTGGGCGTCCCCTACGAGCACACGTGGAGTTGCTACCGCGCGGAATCGCCGGCTTGTGGGACCTGCGACGCCTGTGCGTATCGTCTTCAGGCCTTCCAGAATATCGGTGTTCGTGACCCCATCGAGTACGAGGAACGGCCTGAGTATGTGGAGTGAGACCTAGCGGAGGAGCGCAGACTGGTCGGACGTAGAGGGTCACTAGATACTCTAACTCGCACACCTGCGGAGAACCGGACAGACGGAGAGAGCTAGCTACTCCCGAAACCTAGGGGAGACCGCACCGCGACAGCACCGCCTCCGCACCGCCTCCGCACCGCGACAGCACCGCCTCCGCACCGCCTCCGCAC
>PXSM01000161.1:4840-17154 GCA_003023465.1 Halobacteriales archaeon SW_6_65_15
CACCGCATCCGCACCGCCTCCGCACCGCCTCCGCACCGCCTCCGCACCGCGACAGCACCGCGAGAGCCTCGAACCTCCCCAGCCGATTGCGTTACTCACTCCGCTGCGTTACTCATCCCTCGCGCGATTTGTCGCGGCACGGAGGCCGCTCCTGCACGCGCCGATGACTCTTTATTATTCTTAGAAACAAATACGCTTCTAAATTGTTCTTAGAAATAAATACGCTTCTAAAACATCCGAGAAGAGGTTAGAAGAATTTCTATAGCTGTCTTCGGACTTATCTTCGTCCCCGAAGCCGAGCCAGGAGGACGGCCGCGACCAGCGCCACCACCGCCGCGCCGACGCCGAAGCCGGGTATCGGAACCTCCGGAGCCGATGCCCCGTCGTCGGAATCCTCGCCGGTCACCTCTACGTCGGCCGTCGCGTCGCCGACCTTCGCGGTGACGGTCCCGGTCGCGTCGATCTGGCGGACGAAGGTGACCTCACGGGTCTCGCCGCCGGGTACCTCTACCGTCTCGGTCGCCACCTGTTCGCCGAAGAGGGTCAGCGCGACCGCCTCCTCGACCGACTGGCCCCCCGGGTTCTCGACCGTGGCGGTGACCGCGACGTGCTCGCCCGCCGCGATGGTGGACTCGTTCACCGACACGTCCGCGACCGAGAGTCCGGCGGGCGACTCGGCGAAAGTCACCGAGCCGACCTGCTGGCTGGCGACTCGCTCGCCGTCGAGGCCTATCTCGTGCGTCCCGGGGGAGAGCGTCGCGGCGACGCGGACCTCTGTCGTCTCGCCCGCGGGCACCTCGACGGTCTCCGTGGCGACGACCTCGCCGTCCGCCGTCAGGTTCGCCGCGAACGTCGCGGCCTCGTCGCCGTCGTTTTCGACCGTGGCAGTCACCGACACCGGTTCGTCGGCGGCGACTTCCCCGGCGGCGAGTTCGGCGTCGATCACGGCCACCGACCGGTCGGCTCCGACGGCGACGGGCGCGAGGGCGTCGGCTTCGACCTGCAGGACCACCGTCTCCTCGCGCTCCTCGACAGTCGCGTTGATCTCCGTCCAGCCTTCGTCCCCGCGCTGGTACGCGGTCAGGTCCGCGGGCGCGAGGCCTACCTCGTCGAGGCGCGACTGCTGGATCGCCACCTCGTAGGTGACGCCCTCGACCTGTCCAGCTTTGACGTACTTGCCCTCGACTGCGAGCGACCCGAGGGTCACGTCCGCCGGGGGCGACCCGTCCGGGGTCCCCTGTTCCACAGCATCCCGGCTCGTCTCGACCGCGAAGTGCGCGTTGTCCTCCGACAGATCAACGGCCACGTTCCGGAACGTCACGCCGGACGCCGCCGCGGCGTCGCTCTCGGGCAGGTCGGCCCGGACCGTCTCGTCGGCTCGCGCGTTGCGCACGTCCACGACGGCCGCATCCGATGCCGTCTGCTCGACGCTGGTATCGACCGGCGGGGGTCCGACGTTGACCGAGCCGCCGCCCGCGCTACTGCCGTCGCTTCCGCCAGAGTTGCTACCGCCGGTTTCGCTACCGCCGTTATCGGGATTAGGATGGGCGCGCTCGTCCTCGACGACGGAGACCTCCTGCGACGTGTCGTTGGCCTGTCCCGCCTCGTCCACGGCGGTGAGCGTCACGGTGACGTTCCCGGTCTCGTTGAAGGTGTGGCTGACTTCCTGTCCGGACTTCGCGACTCCGGCGAAGTTCCACTCGTATCTGGCAATGTCACTCGTTCCGTCGGTCGCGGACCCCGAGACCGAGAACGACCGGCCGACCGTGACGTTCTCGGGAATCGACGCGCTGACGTTCGGCGGGCGCGCCGGGCGGACCTCGACTGTCGCGTTCGCCGCGTCGGAGTTGCCGCCGCCGTCGGTCACCGTCACCGTGGCGTCGTAGGTTCCGGCCGCGCCGTAGGTGTGGTTCACCGTCTCGCCCCCGGCGGTCGTCCCGTCGCCGAAGTCCCAGTAGTAGCTCTCGACGGCGCGGTCGTCCGAGGAGTCGCTGGCGTCGAGGGTGACGTTCGTGCCCGCCTCGACCGTCTCGGGGGTTGCGGTCGCGTCGGCCCCGGGCGGCGTCTCGTCGGGCGGCAGGACCTCGACGTCCATCGTCTCCGTGGCGTTGTTGCCGCCCTCGTCGATCACTTCGAGGGTGACCTCGTAGGTTCCGTTCCCTGCGAAAGTAGTGGCCGCGCGCTCGCCGGAGGCGGTTCCGCCGTCCTCGAACTCCCACCGGTAGGCCGCGATTCCGGTGTCGTCGGTCGAGTCGCTCGCGTTGAAGACGACCTGCTGGCCCTCGACCGGAACTTCCGGTGACTCGACCCCGAAGGTCGGCTCCGGCGGGCTATCTTCGCCCACCTCGACGGTCCGCGTCTCGGTGGCGTTGTTGCCCCCGATGTCCGCGACCGTCAGGCTGACGTCGTAGCTGCCGGCCTCCTCGTGGGTCCGGGCGACGGTCGGACTCCCGGTGGTCTGGTCGATATCGCCGTCGCCGTCGAAGTCCCATCGGTACTCCGCGACCCCCACGTCGTCGCTCGACTCGCTGGCGTCGAACGTGACGGGGAAGCCTTCCGTCGGCGAGTCGCTGGTCTCGAACGTCGCGCTCGGCGGGTCGTCGGATTCGACCGTGACGCTCGCGCTGGCGGCGTCGGCGTTCTCGCCCCCATCCACGACCGTCACCGTGGCGTCGTAGGTGCCGGACTCGCCGTAGGCGTACGTCACGGTCGGCTCGTTCGTCGTGCGGTCGATCTGACCGTCGCCGTCGAAGTCCCACCGGTACTCGGCGACGCCCCGGTTGTCGCTCGACCCGCTGGCGTCGAAGGTGATCGCGTGGCCGGCGACGCCGTTCCCCGCCGAGAGCGCGGCGCTCGGCGGCGTCTCGTCGGGACCGCAGTTGCCGGTTCGGACGGTGACCGGCCGGCTCATGTCGAGGCCGACCGCGCTAGGGCTGTTCAGGCTCCCGGTGAGGAACTGCCACGCTCGGGTGGTGCCGGTCCGGTCGTAGTCGTCGTAGAGGGCGGCCTGCTCGTCGAACGCGGAGTGGATGGTGATCTCGGTCCCCTGCTGATCCACGTTGCGGAAGGCGGCTCCGTCGGTCCGGTCCGCGTACCACATCCAGTCGATGCGGTTGCGCGAGAACCGGTCGTCCTGATCGGCGTAGTCGTCGTCTTGAACCACCCAGCTACCGCTGCCGGGGAGTCCACTGAACTGGAAGGTGGCGGCGCTCCCGCTCCCGGAGCCGTCGAGTTCGTTGTGGATTATGACGAGGCTCACGCCGTTCGGTCCGTCGTAGAGAAACAGACGGCTCGTGTCCGCCTGCGTGAGGTGGCCCGGCATGTAAGAGCTGTACGTGTACCTGTCCGGACCGTCGCTGTTCTCGATGTTGCGGTAGTCGTAGAACGAGACCACGTCCTCGCTCCCGCTGAGGGGCGTCACCTCGTAGCACTGATTGCCCTGCTCGACGACGAACGAGTATTGTGCGGCCGTCGTCGTCCCGGTCATGCCGCCGATGGGCGACAGGAGCGACGCGACCAAAAGGAGGGCGATACCGACGCACGCGAGTCGTGTTGATGTCCGAGTCATGCTGGAGTTGCGAGCGGCGCGAGCGACGAGCGAGACCCGCCGCTGTTCGTAGTGCCATTCGACCGCCTGCGGGCGGCTTGCCCCGACGTTGCCCCGAGACGACCTTTGTTATACGTCGTCTGTGGGGGTCTAGCCGACGCCGGACGACGACGGTCGTCGTTGCTTAATCGCCGACAGTATCGGCTTAGCCGGACGCTCGCTGGCGAGGCGCTGGCGGATTTAGGCACAAGTATAATTCTTAAAAATAGGAGCAGTTGTCTTTCAAACTCCTATGGTTGTGTGAATACGACGATATAGTGTAGTCTGTCCGTGGCTAGTCTCGAACGTATCGGCTGAGGAGTGACTACGACGGAGAAGCGTCTACGGTGTCGGAACCGCGCAAAAAAGAACGCTCGAAAGCGATTGGCGTTCGAAAGCGAGTGGTGCTCGAACGCGATTGATGTTCGAACGCGGTCGATGCTCGAAAGCGGCCGGAACGCGGTGCTCCTCGCCTATCGTCGCCGGAGGGCGAGGAGTGCCGCGCCCAGCAGTGCGACCAGCGCGACGCCGACGCCGAAGCCGGGGACGCCCGCGCCGTCGTTGGTCGTGGTCGAGGTGCTGGTCTCGGCCTCGCCGGAGTCGTCGGTGGTCTGGGTCTCGACGCCCTCCACGACGACCTCGGCCTGCTCGCCTTCGACGCTCACGTCGAAGGTGCCGCTCTCGTCGAACGCGTGCGTGAGCGAGACCTGCTCGGTGGCACCGGCCGCGACCTCGACGGTCTGGGTGGCGACCACGTCGCCGCCGACCGTGAGCTGGACCTCGTGGGTACCGTCCGCGAGGCCGGTGTTCTCGACGGTGGCGACGACCGTCACGGTCTCGCCGGGTTCGACGCGCTGGCTCTCGACCGAGAGGTCAGTGACGCCCGTGGCCGGTCGCTCGACGCCGACCGCGTAGGTGGCGTCGGTCGCGTCGGCCTGGAACTCGTAGGCGTCGTCGGTCTCGCCGACCTGCTCGGTCTCGACCGCGGTCCACGCGCCGTCCTCGTAGCGGAACAGCGTCACGTCGTCCGCCGTCGCGCCGGCCGCGTCGAGGCTGTCCTTCGAGACGGTGAACGTGGCCTGCTCGGCGTCCGCGACGGTCACGTACGAGAGCGCCTCGAAGCCGTCGTCGGCGACCGAGGGCGCTTCGACGTCCGCGGGAGCCGTCTCGCTGACATCGAGGGTCGCGTCGGCGTCGGCCGCGGGCAGCAGCGCGATCTCGCCCATCTCGGCGTGCTCGCCGTTCAGGGGTGCCTTGACCGTTTCGTCGTCCTTGCCGTCGTCACCGTCGTTGGCAGGCGGTTGGCTGCCACCCTTGTTGGGGTTGTTGGAGCCGCCCTTGTTGTTGTTGTTTTCGTCGCCGCCGTTATCGCCGCCGTTGCCGCCGTCGGCGGCGGTGACGGTGATCGTCTGCTTTTCCACGGTCTCGTACCCCGCGCGGTCGCGGAGCACCAGCTTGATCTGCTTCTCGCCGGCCTCGTCGAAGGAGGTGGTCCACGTCTTACCGTCCGGACCCGGCTCGTCGCCGACCTTCCAGCAGATGTGCTTCAGGGTGTCGGGGTCCTCGGTGAACTTCTTCGCCGTGAAGGTGACCTCTTCGCCGACCTCGACGGTCTCGCTGGACGCGTGGATGGTCGCTTCCGGGGGCACCTTCTTGAGCTTGAACTCGGCGGTCGCCGTGTCGGTCTGGCCCGCGCTGTCCACGACGGTCACGCTGGCCTCGTACGTGCCGGGCTCGTCGAAGTACTCGTACGGTTTGATCGAGGTGATTCCGTCTTCGGATTCGACCCAGTCTATCTTACCGTCACCGTCGACTTCCCAGCGGTACTCGACGATCTCGTCGTCGTCGGTCGAGTCCGTGGCGTCGAACGGATAGAGCAACTGGCTCATCGATCCCGAGGGGACCGAGAGCCGAGCCGTCGGCGGCTCGTCGTCGGACACCTCGAAGATCGTGACGGTGGTCGTGGCGACGTCGGTAGCGCCCGTGGCATCGACGACCTGCACGGTAACTTCGTGGTCGCCGGCCTCGGAGTAGGTGTGGGTAATCTCGGCCGTCTCGGTCGTGCGGTCGACCTCGCCGTCACCGTCGAGGTCCCAGCGGAACTCCTCGATGCCCTCGTCGCCGGTCGAGTTGGAGGCGTCGAAGGTGAACTCGGTTTCGCCGAAGCCTTCGGTCGGCGTGGCCGTCACGTCGGCCTCGGTCGCGCCCGTGTCGTCGCCGTACTCGCCCGCGGGCTGGGTGCTGGCGCTCACTTCTTCCTGACCGAAGTTGGTCCGGTCGAGCGTCCACGTCGCGCGCTCCATGTCGCTGTCGGGCGTCCACGTCACGGTGAACGTGTTGTTGCCCGGCTCGACCACTTCGGGAGCCTCACCCGAGACGTTGCCCGAGAGCGTACTGTCGCGCATGTCGAGCGACTCGTCGTTCGGGTTGTCGTAGCCGAACGTGACCTCGTAGGTACCGTCGCTCGTCTCGGTGACCTCCTCGACGGAGACGTTCACCGGGTAGGGTTTGATCGTCTCGGCGTAGTGGTCGAGTCGGGGATGTTTGCGCTCCTCGGCGGGGTTGCTGTAGGCGTCGCTCTCGTCCTCGTAGAGTTCGACGGTGTTGATCACCGATCCGTTCACGCCGTAGTCTTCGACCTCGATGACGGTCGTCCCGGAGACGTTCGTCGCGCCGGGCTTCACGTTGCCGTAGCCGGTCTCGTCGTAGAAGCCGACGTTGAGTCGCACGGTGTCGTACGAGCCCTCGACCTCCACTGCGGTCGCGTTGATGAAGGTGATGTTGCTGTCGGACGAGGTGACCGTCACCTCGGCAGTCGCCGTGTCCTCGTTACCGTTTCCGTCCACGACCGTCACCTCGGCGGTGTAGTCGTTCGTGGACTCGTAGGTGTGTTCGACCGTCGCGGTGTCGGTCGTCGTGTCGTCCACGTTGCCGTCACCGTCGAAGTCCCACTCGTAGCGGTCGATGCCCTCGTCGTCCGAGGAGCCGCTGGCGTCGAGGGTGACCGACTCGTCGTTACCGACCGTGTTGGGGTTGGCCGTCAGGTCGGCGTTGGGGCCGGTCTCGTCGGGACAGCTCCCTGCCTCGACCGTGACGCTCTGATCCATGTTCAGCGACTCCTCGGTCTCGTCGCCGTAGATCAGGTCCCACGACTCGGTCCGGTTGTTCTCGTCGCCGGAGTGGGGCCACTGGCCCCACTCGGACGCGTCCTCGTTGAAGGCGGGGTCGATGGTGATGGATTCACCTTGGATGTCGCCGACTGCGCCGCCGTCGGTCCGGTTATTCGCCCACATCCAGTCGATCTCGTGGACCGAACCGTCGGTGTCCCAGTTGTCGTCCTGGGTGTCGTTGCCGTAGGTGTCGTCCTTGACGGCCCACGAGACGTTGGACATCCCGGACATGGTGAAGGTGACGGTGGTCGCGTTCGACCCGTCGCCTCCGTCGAGCGCGAACTTGTCGTGGAGGACGACGAGACTGTACCCGTCGGAGCCGTTGTAGACGAAGAGCTTGCTACCCTGGTTCTCTTGCAGGTGGGTCGTGCCCCACGAGGAGTAGGTCCAGTTGCGCCACTCGGTCTCGTTCGGGTGCGTCTCGTTACTCCGATAGTCGTAGAAGTCCTCTACCGACTGACTTCCGTCGCCGATGGGCTCGACGTCGTAACACTCGCCACCTTGCGTGACGTGGAACGTCGTCGCGTCGTCGGCGTTTGCGGCGTGCGACGCCGACACCATTCCAGCGCCAGCGGTCGAGAGCGCCGACACTACGAGCAGGAAGGTCAGAGCGACGCTCAGCGCGCGCTCGTTCACGACGGCCCACCTCCTCGGCGCGGGTTGATCTCGCGACCCGTCGGCGTTTCGGTCGGCTTATCGATGCTAGTGCGATGATACCGTTGCGTCGGCGGTGGTCCGTGGCGTTTTTGGGGGGAGTTCCGTTCTGTCATCCTGTCGGGTGATCGGGGGGTAAGTTTCCTTTTCGGTGCGTTCTGACCATCTTAACCTGAAGTCGTTCGTCAGAGCATCGTTACTCCGAAGCTTCCGCTACACTCGCCCTTTGTTATCCTTCGGCTGTCACGATTGAAGCCCCCGCCTGTCCGGTCACAAATCGCCGCCTGACTGCTCACAACCCGGAGCCTGCTCGCTCGGCGACGGTGGTATGGCCGGGTCTGAAAACGGTGTAAGCGGTTGCTACTTCCGATTCGCGCCGGCTGGTTCGCTCACGACGCGGCCGGGCGGCCCGTGGCCGTGACGTAGATGCCGGCGAGCACGACCGCGCCGCCAGCCACGGTGAAGGCGTCAGGTACCTCGCTCAAGAGCGCCAGCGCGAGGAGCGTGGTGTGGCCGAAGATGCCCGGGCCGACCGCCATGCCGAGGAACAGGAGCCACTCCCGCGGTGGATAGGCCGTCAACGCGCGGACGGTCGCGACCGCGCCTTCGGCGTCCACCTCGACGAGCGAGAGGCCGAGCAGGACGACTGCACAGACCGAGTAGACCACGGTGACGTAGGGGACGAGCGCGACCCGCTGGCGGAGCGAGCGTCCGACGAGCACGTATCCGGCGGCCATGACCGCGCCGACGACCGCCAGCCCGTTGCCGTACAGCGGGCGCTCCCCCGCGAGGACGGCCCCCGAGAGGAAGCCGCCGAGCGACATGAACGCGGCTCCGCCGACCGCAACGAGGATGCCCGCGACCATCCGGCGATTGATGCGTTCGTCCAGTAGGACGGCCGCGCCGAGTCCGACGAACAGCGGTTGGGTCTGGACGAGCGTGACGCTGGCCGCGACCGTGGTCCATTCCAGGCTCTCGAACCACGCCGCGAAGTGGGCCGCGAGCGCCACGCCCGCGACGATTGCGACGAGGGCGTCCCGGGTCGACAGCGCGCGAAGGTCGTCGCGGTAGCGCGTGACTGCGAACGGTGCGAGCAGGAGCGTAGTGAAGATCACGCGGTAGAGCGCCTTGACGATGCTCGGCGCGTCGCTCCATCGGACGAGGATGGCGCTGGTGCTGACCGCGATGATGGAGACGGCGAGGGCGGCCATCGGCGGGGTTCGCTCTTCGAGCCGCGCGAACCACGTCATCGTCCCGGAGATGACGGGGCCGACGCTTATGTAGACCGGTTCCGCGTCCGTCGAACCGGCTTTGCTCCCTCCGGACCCGTTTAGTGCGCGCCCTCCGAACGGCGTCCATGGACCGGGTCGGAACCCCGCTGGTGCTGGTGTCGGCGGCCGGATTCGGCACGCTGGGCGTCCTCGGCGAACTGGCCGCTGCCGAGGGGCTGTCGATCCCCACCGTGCTGACCTTCCGGTTCGTCCTCGCTGCGCTGGTGGTGTGGGCGATCCTCGGCGCTCGCGGGGAGCTTCGCCGCCTCCGCGGTCGGCCGCTCGTCGGGTTCGCACTCGGCGCGCTGGGGTACGCGGCCATGAGCGGCCTGTTCTTCTGGGGATTGACCTTCATGACCGCGGGACTCGTGGGCATCGTCCTCTCCACGTACCCGGTGTTCGTCGTGGCTGCGGCGACGGTCGGACTCGGCGAGCGCGTGACCCGGCGAACGGTCGCTGCGCTCGGGGCCGCGCTCGCGGGCGTAGCGCTCGTGACCGGGGCGGACCCGGCCGGAGCGGACCCCCGCGGCATCGCGGTCGTCCTCGCGGCGGCGCTGGTGTACGCGGGCTACATCACGGTCAGTCGGTCGGCGCTGACGACGGTAGACCCGCAGGTACTCACGGCGCACGTCCTGCCGGCGGCCGCCGTGGCGTACCTCGCCGTCGGCACCGCGACAGGTCAGCTTCGGATTCCGGCGACCGTCTACGAGTGGGAGCTGGAGGTCGCCATCGCGGTGGTGGCCACGGCGCTCCCCATCTTCACGTTCTTCGCCGGACTCCGGCGAATCGGCGCGAGCAGGGCCAGCATCGTCAGCACCGTGGAACCGGTGGTGACCCTCCTGCTCGGCGCGGCGGTGCTGGACGAGCCGATCACGCCCGTGACGATGGTCGGGGGTGCGCTGGTCCTCGGCGGCGTCCTGCTCGTGCAGACCGACGCAGAGTAGGTACTGATGGTTCCCTGATTGTCCATCTGGCTCAGCCCTCTCGGGTTAGTCACGGACCACCTTTTTTCTCGTCGGGTTCCCTCGGCTGCTCCGTGGCGGAGCGGCCTGCGTCCACCGCTCCTCGAAAAAATCTGCACCGTCAGAGGCAAGCTCTGACGAGCCTTCGTTCGCTTCGCTCACGAAGAGACCAAAAAAAGGCCGCTCGCTCCTCCGGTCGCTCGCGGTGAAACGGCGCTTCACGCCGTATGCTGGTGCGCTTAGTGGGGAGTCCATCTGGCTCAGCCCTCTCGGGGTAGTCGGACTGGCGGTCACGATCTCATCGACGCTGTCAGCCGAGATGCTGACTCCCTCGTCGCAACCGCCGGAGGGCAACCGGCGCCCTCCGAGCCGTCAGCGAAGCTGACGACGCCGGAGGACAAACCGCGTCCGCCGAGGTCACACTCGCTGCGCTCGCGTGGCCGCACGAAACATCCAGTCCGGGTTCGTCCCGTTCTCGTATGTAAACGCTGGCGTGAGCAGAGAGGAGCAGATATGTCGGCCAGCGGCCGCGACCGGGCGGGGGCTTTCTACCCGTTCTTGACAGCCGTTCCTGCTGAATCTATCCAGTGACGTTCACTACGCTACTCGCCGTGTTCGACGCCTTCGAGGAGTCGGGCGACGGTGTCACCCTGCTCGCCGAACTGCTGGGGGTAGACCGCCAGCGCGACGACGTGGTCGCCGCCGTGTTCGACCTTCGTGACGTGGAGGTACGCGTCGAACTGGACGCCGGTCGAGGTGGTCACGGTGGCCTCGAACTTCGTCACCTCGGTCGATGTGCCGAGCATCGTGCGGTTCCGGCTGCCGACCTCGCGGACGTTCTCGACCGAGTCGAGGCGGGCCGTGAACTGCTCGGCGAGTTCGCGGTTGTCGTACTCCGCGAGCGGGTTGAACGATTGGCCGAGCACCTCGACCTGCGGGCTGGCGAACGTGGCGAACACGGCGACCTCCTGCTCGGCGATACCCGGCAGTCCGACGGTCCGGTGGTACTCAGAGATTCGGTTGGTCACCTCGACCTCCTTGGACTGTCCGGCCGCCGAGAACTCTCGCGTGACCGTCTGGTCGTCGGTGCGGTTGTGCTCGAATCCGGTCTCTTCGAGGGCGGCGTCGCTCACCGTCGCCGCGGTCGCGGAGAACGTCACGGGACCCGAGAGGATTCCGACGCACCCGCTGGTGACGACCAGCAGGGCCAACACGGTGCCAGCAGCTACTCTGCGTTTCATGCTGGTCGGCGGGTAGACCGGCCGGGGTTATCAATCTCGTGGCTCCGCCGCGGAACAGTAATGAAACGTTGATACTGTACCTCGTCTGGAACAAGACCTGTATCGGAGGTCCGCTATCGGAAGACGAGCAGGGCGAGAGTGAATCGCCCTTACGGCAGTCGGAACTCGGGGCCGTCGTCGGTATCCTGAACTTCGACGCCGAGGGCTTCGAGTTCGTCGCGGAGGTCGTCTGCGCGCTCGTAGTTGCCCGAGTCGCGCTCCTGTTCCCGGATGTCCAGCACGAGGTCCACCAGTTCGTCGAGGAGGCGCACGTCACCCTCGCCGTCGCCAGCGAGCGCGAAGCCGAGGACCTCCTCACCGAGTTCTTCGAAGGTGTCGATGGCGTCCCGGAGGCTCCGGTAATCGTACTCGTCGCGCTCGTCGAGGTGCTCGTTGACCGCGCCGACGAGTTCCAGCAGTGCCGTGATTGCCTCGCGGGTGTTGAAGTCGTCGTTCATGGCCTCGGCGAACGCTTCGCGGGTCTCCGCGACTGCGGCCTGCAGGTCCTCGTCTGCGACCTTCGTCCGGGCGTCGGGCCCGTCGGCGGCTTCGACCGCGCGCTCGTACCCTCGCTCCAATCGCTCCCAGCGCTCGACCGACTCGTCCAGCGTCTCCTCGCTGTAGGTCTGGCGGTTGTTGTAGGCGGTCGAGACCAGGAACATCCGGATGGCGTCCGAGCCGAACTCCGAGACCGCGTTCCGGACCGTGAAGTAGTTCTGGAGGCTGGAGGACATCTTCTCCCCGCCCGTCTCCAGCAGGCGGACGTGGAGCCAGTACTTGGCGAACTGCTGGCCGGTGGCGGCTTCGCTCTGGGCGATCTCGTTCTCGTGGTGGGGGAAGACGAGGTCCTGCCCGCCCACATGGACGTCGAGGGTCTCGCCGAGGTGGGACATGCTCATCGCCGAGCACTCGATGTGCCAACCGGGCCGTCCCTCGCCCCAAGGCGAGTCCCACGTCTGGCCGCCGGGTTCGGCGTCGTCCGGATGGGCCTCCCCGGCCTTCCAGAGCGCGAAGTCGGCGGGGTTGCGCTTGTCGGCCAGTTCTCCCTCCTCGCCCTGGGCTTCCATCTCTTCTATCTGCTGGTTCGAGAGCTTGCCGTACTCCTCGAACTTCGTCACGTCGAAGTACACCGAACCGTTCGACTCGTAGGCGTACCCCTTCTCGATGAGGGTCTCCACGAGGTCGATGATCTCGGGGACGTGCTCGCTGACCCGCGGATACCCCTCCGCGCGCTTGAGGTTCAGCGACCGCATGTCGTCGATGACCTCCGAGATGAAGGTTCGAGCGACTTCGCTCTCGCTCTCGCCGAGGTCGTTCTCGCTCACGCGCGCGACGATCTTCTCGTTCACGTCGGTGAAGTTCTCGACGTGGCGCACGTCGTACCCGAGGTG
>PXSM01000162.1 GCA_003023465.1 Halobacteriales archaeon SW_6_65_15
CGAGGTGTCCTCGTAGGCCGACAGCGAGGCGTGTGCGACCTGTGCGGCGAGTTTCCCCTTGCCCATGCCGATATCCGTCCGGGCGACGATAGCCTGTTTCATACTCGAACGCTGACGCGGCAGCCCTAAATCGCTGACTACTCGCCCGGCGTTCCGACCCTCGCTCGCGGCGTTCCGGTTGCTCGAACTCATCGCGCTCCTCTTCCCTGTGGTGGCGCTCTTGGTTCAGCTACAGCATCGTGCAGTCGATTCGGGCAGGTTAGAGAGGATAGGACTCGGCGCAGGGATGAGCTTGCTGGTGTTGCTTTCGATTTCGTTTCTCCAGTCGAGTTTGTACCTGATAACCACGCAGTCGCTCCCTTCGCTCCTCGCCTACCCGCTGCTCGCTATGACGGTCATCAGCCTCACCCTTCCATTACTGATCGTTCTCTCCTCGGAACGATTCACGAGTGAAGCATCGAAAACGTGTTCTACGGCATTTGCCGTCGTAAGCCAACTTCGACGTAGAAAACTGCGGGTTCAGGGAACGACCTCATCAGATGACGCTGACGATACCAAGGAACAGAACTAAGATGACAGATCAAGAATATCGACTAAATAATCGAAAATGACGGAAACGACGGCCGATGGAGACGTGCTCAAGCTCATCTCGCACTCGATAGCCGCCATGATGGTTATCGTGGACCTAGTGACGGTCTTCGGATGGACGTTCGACTACGTGTGGCCGACCATATCGACGCTTCCGCAGGTCGGCCTGACCGAGGCGTTGACTGCTCTCGGTGTTCTAACGTTCCTCGTCCTCATGCAGGCATTCTTTCTCCCGTTGATCGTGGTCCTGTTCGAGTTGCCTGCCGACGAGCTGTAAACGAAATTCGAGGGATTCCCACGAGACCGGTTCCGATTCCCGCGCCTTTTCAACCCCTCCCTCCCAACCTGCTCTCGATGGAGTACGGACAGGAGCGCATCGCCACCCTCCACGACCTGACGGGGACCGTGCCGGACGCCCCGACCGACCGCGCCGCGGTGGTCGTCCCGATGACCGAGCGCGAGTACGCCGGGCTGGCGGCCGAGCGCGTCCTCTCGGAACTGGAGGCGGTCGCGCCCGGCGAGGTCGTGGTCCCACTGCGCGTATCCGCCGAGAAGGTCGGGCCGTTTCTCGACTGGCTCGCGGGGTTCGACCTGCCCCTGACGGTGCTGTGGTGCAACGGACCCGGCGTGATCGATCTGCTCGACCGCCACGGGCTGAACGGGGCCGCAGGCAAGGGTCGAGACGTCTGGCTGGCGCTGGGGATGGCCGCCGCCGACCACGAGTACGTGGTCGTCCACGACGCCGACGCCAGGACATACGATGCCAGCGACGTGGCCCGCCTCCTCTTCCCGCTCGCGCACGGCTACGACTTCTCGAAGGGGTACTACGCCCGCGTCGAGAACGGGCGACTCTACGGCCGGCTCTGTCGGCTCTTCTACGCACCCCTCGTCCGCGCCCTCGCGGACGCCCACCCGAGCGCCGACGTGGTGTCCTACCTCGACGCCTTCAGGTACGCGCTGGCCGGTGAATTCGGCGCGACCGCGGACCTCGCCCAGTCCGTCAGCGTCGAGCGCCACTGGGGACTGGAGGTCGGAACCCTCGGCGAGGCGTTCGGCTACGCCGGGTTCGACGGCACCGCGCAGGTGGACCTCGGCCGGTACGAGCACGACCACCGGGCGGTGTCGGGCCCGACCGGCCTCTCGGACATGAGCCGCCACGTCGGCCGGGCGCTCCTCCGGGCGGTCGAATCCCACGGCGTGGCTCCCGACTACGAGACCCTTCCCGAGCGCTACCGCCGGGTCGCTGACGACCTCGTCGAGCAGTACGCCGCGGACGCCGCCTTCAACGGTCTCGACTACGACCGAGGAGACGAGCGCGAGCAGGTGGACGCCTACGCCGAGGCCGTCCGCCCGCCGGGAGAGGACCGACGCCTCCCGGCGTGGCGCGAGACCGACCTGAGCCCGAACGAGGTACTCGCGACTTCGCGTGAGGACGTGGCGGAAGTTCGAGACTGAGAACGGTTCCTCGAACCTCCGCAAACCACGGGACGCGCCGCGAGCACTTCACGTGCGAGCAAGCGGGGAGGCGCGGGGGCGCGTGTCTGCGGCGGCTCTGCGAACGCAGTGACGCAGACCGCCTGCGGACCTCGGTGGATGAAGGGCGAGCGACGGTGAGGTCGCGACAGCGACCGAACCAAGCGAGGGCTTCTTTTCATTGGCTTCGGGAGTAGCTAGCGTCTCGCCGTCTTCCCGATGCTCTCGCAGTATTCAGAAAATTGTCATACAGAGTATGTATCTGGGAGAAGGAATGAATATCGTGTCTAAAGATGTGAAATTAGATCCTTTCCGAGTGTATATCTATCTCTACTTGCCGACCGACGGGTACACAAGTCCCGACTTCCTACCGTCGTCCCAATGAACGAACTCGACGTGGAGGCGGTCGAGCAGATCGACGACAGCGACGTGCCCGAGGGCGTAGACGCCCCGGAGTACGTCCTCTACGGCGGGAAGGGTGGCGTGGGCAAGACCACGATGGCGGCCGCGACCGGTCTCGCCAGCGCCCGCGACGGGACGGCAACGCTGGTGGTCTCGACCGACCCCGCGCACTCGCTGTCGGACACCTTCGAGACCGAGATTCCGGCGAGTCCCGAGCGCATCCGGGACGACATTCCCCTCTACGCGGCCGAGATCGACCCCGAGGCCGCCATGGAGGAGGGCCACGCGATGTTCGGCGGTGCTGGTGGAGGCCCGAAAGACGAGAGCGAGTACGAGTCCGACCCGGCCGACCCGATGGGCGGTACGAGCGGCGAGGGAGCCGGTGGTCCCTTCGATGGTGACCAATCCGAGGGGGACGCCGGAGGACCGCTCGGCGGCCTCGGCGGCATGCTTGGCGACGGCAACCCCATGGAATCACTGCTCGGCGGGCCGATGCCCGGCGCGGACGAGGCCGCGGCGATGCAGAAGCTGCTGGAGTTCATGGACGACGACCGATTCGAGCGCGTGGTCGTGGACACCGCGCCGACGGGTCACACCCTCCGACTCCTCGAACTGCCGGAGCTGATGGACACCATGGTCGGGCGCATCATGAAGCTCAAGCAGAAGTTCCAGGGCATGATGGAGGGCATGAAGGGGATGTTCGGCGGCGGAGAGACCGACCCCGAGGAGGGACTGGACGACCTCGAAGAACTCAGCGACCGCATCGAGCGCCTCCGGGCGACCCTCCGGGACCCGAGCCAGACCGACTTCCGGGTCGTGCTGGTGCCCGAGGAGATGAGCGTCTTCGAGTCCAAGCGCCTGCTAGCTCAGCTCCGGGAGTTCGAGGTACCCGCCGGCACCGTCGTGGTCAACAAAGTGATGGAGGACCTCGCGGACGTGACCGGGGCGACCAGCATCGACCCCGACGCCTTCGTCTCGCCCGACCTCGACGACTGCGAGTTCTGCCAGCGACGGTGGCAGGTCCAGCAGGACGCCCTCGCGGAGGCCCAGGAGGTCTTCCGCGGCCACGACGTGAAGCGGGTGCCCCTCCTCGCCGACGAAGTGCGGGGCGAGAAGATGCTGGCGCTCGTGGCCTCCTGTCTGGAGTAGACGGCCCCAATTGCGGCTATTCTACACAAGGTACTTATTGACCAGTCCGGAAGTCTCGGAGAGAAACCCCATGAGCCCGTCCAAGAAGCCCTCCCTTGGACTCGTCGCCCTCCTGCTCGTCGTTGCCACACTTACCGGATGCGTCGGTATCGGAACGCCCGACGCACCGGACGCCGAGACGACGGCCTCGCCGATGACTGGTCAGTTCCCGACAACCGAGGGAACCGAGGCGACTGACACCGGGACCGTCGTGACGAGCGTTCTGGCACCTTCGAATGCCTCCGCGAGGGAGCGCGCAATCGACGCCGAAGAAACCCGCGTCGGGAACGTGCTGGCGAACGCCTCGAACGTCTCCGGCACGGCAGGAGCGTACGGCCGAATCGAATCCACTCTGCTTGGCCGCGAGGAAGGAGTCGTCAGCGTTCGGGTCGTCATGTCCTACACCTACGAGTACGCCTGTGCCAGTCGTTCGGGAGCGGTGGATGGCAAGACTACCGAAGTAGTGTACCGCGTGAAAGACGACTCGGTTCGACTGAACGGGGTCGTGCCGGACGTTCGACTGCTCTGCTGAGAAAACGCGGTGGTGACAGTCAGTAACGTCAGTCGTCCTTGTTACCGCGATTCAGGGGATTCTTCGCCACCAGCGAGATGGCGAGCCGGTAGAACCTGTCCCGCAGCTTCGCGGGGACGAACCGACCGAGCATCGCCACCTTCGCCAGTTGGCCGACCGGGTAGCGCGCGGCGGGGTCGGTGAGGTTCGCGGCGTCCAGAATCGTCTCGGCGACCTCGCGCGGGGGGATGGCACCCGGGCCGCCGCCCCCGACGGCCTCGGTGTCGTCGAGGATGGAGTAGAGCGTCTCGTAGGCGTCCGAGCGCTCGATGCCGTCGATCTCCTCGGAGGCGCGCTCGTTGAAGGCCGTCTCGACGGGACCGGGTTCGACCAGCACCACGTCGATGCCGTACTCGCCGACCTCCGGCCGGAGGGCGTCGGAAATCCCCTCCATGGCGAACTTCGACCCGGCGTAGACGCCGTTTCCGGGCACCGCGAGTCGTCCGGACACGCTGGAGACGTTGACGATGGTGCCGGTCTGGCGCTGGCGCATGTGGGGCAGGACCGCCCGGGCGAGTCGGTGGGGGCCGAAGACGTTCACCTCGAACTGCTCCTCGACGCGCTCGATGGGCACGTCCTCGACGGGGCCGAGCTGGGCGTAGCCCGCGTTGTTGACGAGGCAGTCGATGCGCCCCTGCTCGTCCACGATTCGCTCGACCACGCGCTCCACGTCGTCTTCGTCGGTCACGTCGAGCGAGGCGATATTTGCCCCCGCGTCGCCCAGCGTCTGCACGTCGGCTGGGTTGCGCGCCGTGGCGTACACCTCCCAACCGTCGTCGAGGAAGACCCACGCCGTCTCGCGGCCGATACCCGACGAACACCCGGTGATGAGAACGGTTTCCGTCACACTCCCACTGTCGAGAGCCAGATAGTTAACTTTCGTCGCTTCGTGACGTTGGAGATAGAATCGGAGTCGTCGCTAGTTTGGTTTGGGAAGTTCGCGTCTAGTCGCGGTTGCCGTGCGGTCTCATCGGTTCAAAGATAGTCGTCGCAGTCGATGTAGCTGTAGTGAAGAACTGGTAGAAAGCCTCCGCACGGTCGCGCTTGGCTTGGTGGTCTGAGCACGGCTACTATTTCGCGGGCGCAGTTCTGCGCCCGCGAAATACTGGCCGCGCACAGACGACCGAACCACGCGCGACCGGGCGGCCCCTTTCAGTCCACCCAGACGGTGGTTTGTTTCGGGGGCGCGTTTCTGGTGGAATGCGTCACCGAGCGCACCCGGGACAAATGCAGTCCTCACTCCAGAATCGTCCGGGCGTCGGCCAACGAGTCGAGGACGTAGTCGGGTTCGGCGTCGGCCGCCGCGAGGTCCGCGCGGTCGGTGACCCCCGAGAGCACCAGCGCGGTCTCCATTCCGGCGAGTTCGCCCATCTGGATGTCGGTTTCGAGCCGGTCGCCGATCATCACGCACTCGTCGGGCGCGACCCCGAGGCGGTCGAGTGCCACGTCGATGGTCACCTGCGAGGGCTTGCCGAGCACCCGGTCTATGTCCCGGCCCAGTAGCCCCTCGATGGCTCCGATGACCGCCCCGCAGTCGGGAATCTCGCCGCCCTCGACGGGGCACGTCCGGTCGGGGTTCGTGGCGAACAGCAGCGTCTCGCCGTCGCGGTCGGCGTCGAGCACGTCTTGCAGGGTGTCGTAGTCGAACGACCGGTCCAGCGACGCCAGCACGACGTCGGTCTGCTCCGGAGCCGAGACGACCGAGAGGCCGGCGTCCCGGAGTTCCGCGCGAAGCGACGCCTCGCCCGCGACGTACACGCCCGCGTCCGGATGGTGTGTCGCGAGGTAGTCGGCCGAGATGGCGGCGGAATTGAGGATGCGCTCGACGGGGACCTCGATGCCGAGACGCGCCAGCTTCTCCCGATATTCGGTCGGACGCTTGGTCGCGTTGTTCGAGAGGAACACCGGCGTGACGCCCGCGGCCGAGAGCGCGTCGAGACCCAACTCGGCATCGGGAACGAGCCGTTCGCCGCGGTAGACGGTCCCGTCGAGGTCCACGAGTGCGCCTCGTAGTTTCGTCATTCGGTGGCCTCCCACGAGTCTGTTTTCCAGAGAATCATTCTTGGAGGTCAGTCAGCGACGCCCCGAGGTCAATCTGCCGCTTTCCCTCCGTTGCCGACCGCGTACGCCCGGGTCGCGTCCACGAGGGCTCGCCGGTACTCGCTCTCGCCGGGCTCCGGGCCGAGCGCCTCGAAGCGGCGCTTGAACTCCGAGAGGCCGACCTCGGGCGCGTCCTTCGCGGCTGCGTGTGCGAGGTCGTAGAGGCGGTGGTCCGAGTCAACGAGGTCGTGGCGTTCGACCAGCGCGAGGGCGAAGGCGGCGTTGACCGCGGTCATCTCGGGGTCGGCCGTCCCGGTGAGTCGCAGGCCGTCGCGGCCTCGGGCGGGATCGTCGTCTCCCCGAGTCGGCCGGTCGGCCACCGCGGCCGCGAGTTCGGATTCGAGGAAGGAGACGAGCTTGTCGGTCGGACCCACCTGCAGCGTGATGTCGTCGGCGTAGATGTCCTTCATGTGGTTGGCGATCTGGTAGCAGTGGGTCACCCGGCGCTGCTCGACCGACTTGCCCGACAGCGCGAGGAACAGCACCTCCTCGGTGGACTGCGTGTGCGACGGGTGGGCCTGCTCGTGACGGGCCATGTGGGCGAACTCGTGGAGCGCAAGCTCGCGGGCCATCGCGCTGGTGGCGGCCTGCCGGGAGATGTTCAGGACGTGTTCGTCGCCCGGGTGGGCGGTCCACGTTCGCTCGTCGGGGTTTTCCCGGACGCGGACGCGGACGGGCGAGTCGAGGTCGTGTTCGGTCTCGAAGAGGTCGCGGGCGCGGAGAAACGGCGCGGCCGGACCGGGACCGTGGACGTGAACCTCCATGCGTATCACTGCCAAGGCCTCGGAGGCTTTGACTCTTGTGATGGTCGGAGTCGTCTGGCAGGACCTGACCGCGACGGCGACGGTCGAAACCTCGGCCTGACAGCCACGGCGGCTGTCGAAGCGACGACCTGACCGGGGCGAGACGGAGTAAGCTCCGATCTGACCGCGACGGCGGCGATTTCAGGCTGGAGCAACCGTGACTGCAGGTCGCGGCAAAACGGCGCGATTCCGACCGTAATACCCCTCGTCACTCGCTCACACAGTCTCTCGCGGCAAAACACTACCCTTTTCAACTTCCTTCGGGTAGAACATCCATAATGGGTAGACGAAAAAAGATCGTCGAACAGTGCGAGCGACTGATGGACGAACCGGAGCACATCCGGAACATCGCTATCGCCGCACACGTCGACCACGGTAAGACGACCCTGACGGACAATCTGCTGGCCGGTGCTGGCATGATCGCCGACCAGGGTGAAGCGACGCAGCTGATGATGGACACCGAAGAAGACGAGCAAGAGCGCGGTATCACCATCGACGCCGCGAACGTCTCGATGACGCACGAGTACGATGACGACGACTTCCTCATCAACCTCATCGACACGCCGGGCCACGTCGACTTCGGCGGCGACGTGACCCGCGCGATGCGCGCGGTCGACGGCGCGCTCGTGGTCGTGGACGCGGTCGAGGGCGCGATGCCCCAGACCGAGACCGTCCTCCGGCAGGCGCTCCGCGAGGGCGTCAAGCCCACGCTGTTCATCAACAAGGTCGACCGCCTCATC
>PXSM01000163.1 GCA_003023465.1 Halobacteriales archaeon SW_6_65_15
GGAGCGTGAATTAATTATATCCGAACGAAGTGAGGCCGCTGCCAGCGGTCGCCGTGGGAAGAGGCCCGGAGGCGGCTTCAGCCTCATCGCGAGCGAAGCGAACGATTGCTCGGAAGACGCGGGTTGTCTTCCGGTGGCCGGAGGGCCGTACGTTGGGCTTTTTCCCCAAGTTTTTACAAGCGAGCTACCCGCAGGGTAGCTCACGCGCAAACGTGGTCTCAGAAGGGACCCATCCCGCCCATGCCGCCACCGCCGCCACCGCCACCCTGCATCTTCTTCATCATCCGCTCCATGTTGCCCTGACCCATGCCCTGGAACTGCTTGAGGGTCTGGGACATCATCTTGTGCTGTTCGAGGAGTTCCTGAACGCGCTCCTCGTCCTGCCCGCTCCCGCGGGCGATGCGTTCGACCTGACTCGCGCCGATGGACCGCGGATTTTCGAGTTCCCGTTCGGTCATCGAGTCCATGATGACCTCGAAGCTCCGCATCCGGTCCTGAGTCACGTCCATCGCGTCGTCGGGGAGTTCGTCCATCATCCCGCCGCCCATGCCGGGGATCATGTCCATCACCTGATCGAGCGGCCCCATGTTGTTCATCGCCTGCATCTGGCGGCGCATGTCCTTCAGGGTGAACTCGCCCTTCAGCATGTCCTCGGGGTCCCAGTCCTCCTCTTCGGCCTGAGTCTCCTGCATGGCGCGCTCGACGCGCTCGGTGAGCTGCTTGAGGTCGCCCATGCCGAGCAGGCGCGAGATGAACCCCGAGGGCTCGAAGCGCTCGACGTCCTGGACGGTCTCGCCCGTCCCGAGGAACGCGATTGAGGAGTCGGTCTCGTTGACGGCGGTCAGCGCGCCGCCACCTTTTGCGGTCCCGTCGAGCTTGGTGACGACGACGCCCTCGATGCCGATGGACTCGTCGAACTGGCTGGCCTGGTCTTTGGCACCCTGCCCGATGGCGGCGTCGAGGACGAGCAGGTTCCGGTCGGGGTTCACCGCGGCCTCGATCTCCTCGATCTCGTCGATGAGGTCGTCTTCGAGGGCGTGGCGACCCGCGGTGTCCACGATGTGTACGTCGGCCTCCTCGGTCGCATCGAGGCCGTCGCTGGCGATCTGCACCGGGTCCTCGGCGTCGGGGTCGCCGTAGAAGTCCACCTCGGCGCGCTCGCGCGGACGTGGTCGTCTTCCCCGACCCCTGAAGCCCGGCGAGCAGGATGGTCTGGCCTTCGAGGGGAATCTCGGTGCTGTCGCCGACGAGCTCGACCATCTCCTCGTAGACGATGCGGAGGACGTGGTCCCGCGCCGAGGTTCCGGCCGGCGACTCCTCCTCCAGCGCGCGCTCCTTGATGGAGTCGGATAGCTCCATCACGAGGCTGACTTCGACGTCGGCCTGCAGGAGCGACCGCTGGATCTCCTTGACGATCTCCTCCACGTCCTCCTCGGTCACGCGGGACTGCCCGCTCAACTTGCCGAGGGAGTCGCGGAGGGAACTTCCCAAGTCGTCGAGTACCATTGTTACTGAGGGGTAGGCCGCGCGGGCGTTAAAGGCTTTTTCTCAAGAAAGCCCTCGCTCGGGCTGGCCGGAGGCCACCCCTTCGCTCGCCCTTTTCATGTCTGCCAGGGTCCCAACCTCGGCGCTTCGCGCCGAGGTGCTGGCAACGTGGTTTGTGGAGGTTGGCGTTTCGGTGGGTTGTAGAGGATGGCGTTTTGGTAGTTTGTGGGGATTAGCGTCTCGGTGGTACTTCGAGGATAGCACGTCGGTGGTTGCAGAATCCGACCAAGGCGGAGTCCCGAGACCCTTACTCAGGGTCGTGGGAATCGCTCTCCGCAGACACGGTCAAGCCCCACGGCCTGACCTTCACGTCGACACTGTCCCAACGCTTCGGCACGAGCCGAAGACAGAGGGTACTGACTACAGTCGTCGCTATCAGAAGCATACCTATTCGAAGCACGTCTCTCACGCGTGACGCTAGGACGCCACGCAGGGGCGCTTTCCTCGTTCTCTTATTTAAATCTCTACCTGCTGGCCAATGGTCTGACACCGAACATATATACGAGATGCCGACCAATGGAAAACTGGAGCCGAGGGCCGAGACGACTCGGTCGTCACTATCAGAAGTACACCTATCCAAAACTCGGTTGCGCGGTGCTAGGACGCCGCGCAACGCCTGTATTTTGACCGACGCGAGTGACTACGACGTGTCTCCATTCGTCGTTACTACGTCTTCCGTAATTCCCGTTCTTCCACTTGCTGGCCGATAGAATTATATCGTTGCCTCAGAAAGCCCCTCCCGTCAGAGTTCAATGCATGGCACGCGATTTAAACAAGGCACGCGATACCTCGGTGAATCGACCGGACGCGAACAGTGATTCGCGGGGGGAAACGAATACGAACCTAGCAAGCGAACTGGCGGCGGACGCCTACAACATCGTGGTCGCACTCGCGATGCTCTCGCTGTCGTACTGGGTCCTGTTCCGGAACCTCCCGGTAGAACTGTTCACGCTCGGACTGGCCGCGACGGGACTCATCGCGGTGAACGTCGTGGTGGCATTGCGGCACTGGTCGGCCTGAGGCGCAGGCCGAAAAACCAACTTTCCGTCGCCCAGAAACTACTCCTCGTCGCCGAGGAGCCGGCCGACCAGTTCCTCCGGTTCGAACTTCTCGACGTCGTCGTAGCCCTGACCCACGCCGAGGAAGAGGATGGGTTTGCCCGTCACGTGGGCGATGGAGATGGCCGCGCCGCCCTGCGAGTCGGCGTCGGCCTTCGTCAGGATCGCGCCGTCGATCTCGGCGGCCTCGTTGAACTGCTTGGCGCGCTGGACTGCGTCCTGTCCGGCCACGGCCTCGTCCACGAAGAGGACCATGTCCGGCCCGACCACGCGGCCGATCTTCTCCAGTTGGTCCATCAGCCCCTCGTCGGTGTGGAGCCGTCCCGCGGTGTCGCCCAGCACCACGTCGATGTCGTGGGAGTCGGCGTACTCGACGGCGTCGTAGATGACCGCCGCGGGGTCGCCGCCCTGCTCGTGGGAGATGAGCTTCGTGCCGAGGTTGTCGGCGTGTTCCTGTATCTGCTCGTTGGCCCCCGCACGGTAGGTGTCGCCGTTGGCCATCACGGTCGAGTAGCCCTGGTCTTCGAGGTACTTCGAGAGCTTGGCGATGGAGGTCGTCTTGCCGACCCCGTTGACGCCCGTGAAGATGATGGTCACGGGCTTGTCGGCCTCGGCAATTCGCTGGTCGAAGTCGAACTGCCCGACCGAGATGACCTTCAACAACGAGTCGTGGAGCGCCTGCTCGACCACGTCGGCGGTCTCGCTGCTGAACGACCGCGTCGCACCCACGAGGTCCTCCCGAATGTTCTCCAGTATCTCCTTGGCGACGCTCATCTCCACGTCGCTCTCCAGCAGCGCCATCTCCAGCTCCCAGAGCGGGTCTTCGAGGTCCTGCTCCTCGATGACGATCTCGCCCTTGGCGAACGACTTGGCCTTCTGGGCGAACCCGCGGGACGAGCCGCTGCTCTCGTTGCTCTCCTCGGCTCCCGTCTCGGAAGCGCCGGATTCGGCGTCTGTCTCGGCCTTACTGCCTGCTTCGGCCTCGGACGCTGCATCCGCACCTGCTCCGGCCTCGGCGTCCGCTTCGGACGCCGCGTTCTCCTCGGCTTCAGCTTCGGCTTCTTCGGCCTTCTCTTCGGTCGTCTCCTCTACGTCCTCCCGGAAACTCCCGAGCTTGTCCTTCAGGCTGTCGAACATCGCCGATTACTCGTCCTCGTCGTTCTGCTGGCCCTGCATCTGCTGCATCTGCTGTTGCATCTGCTGTTGCTGGAGCTGCTGGGCCTTCTGCTCCAACTCGGCGCTCTCCTCGTCGAGTTCGCCGACCTCGTCCTGCAGGTCCGAGATGCGGTCGTCGAGGGTGTCCTGCTTGTTCTCGAGGGTCTCGACGGCCGACTCCCCGTCGCGCTCGGCCGCGAAACCGCCGCCCAACTCCACGACGACCTCGTCGAGGTCCTGCACTTCGGCGTGGACGTGCGCGCCGCCGCCGAGGGGGACCTGCACGGTCGAACCGGTTTCGAGCGCGCCGATGGTGTCGATGGCGTCGTCGATCTCGGTCTTCTCCTCGCGGAGGTCCTCGATCTCGGCTTCGAGCTCCTCCTTGTGCTCTTCGATCTCCTGAAGCTGCTGGGAGAGTTCCTGCAGTTCGGAGTTGCCGCCACCGCCCATCATTGGCCTTCTACCTCCTCGACCTCGACCTGCGTGCGCTTCAGGTTGTGGCGACCGCCGAAGTTGGCGTAGGTGCGCTCGCGCGCCACGTCCTCGTTGTCGGCTTCGACGCTCGTTTCGAAGTCCTGCCACCCGTCTCGGGCCTGGAAGCGACCGCGAACAGTAAACTGGCTCATGGCCAAATCTGGGACGCGCGCAGGGAAGAATCTTCCTACTCGGAGACGGGCGGACCCAACTCAGTCTTCGAGTTCCTCGAAGAAGGTCTCGACTCGTCTCTCGACCTCGTCCCGAATCGCTCTGACCGCGTCAGGGTTCCGACCGTCGGGGTCGTCCAGTTCCCAGTCGCGGTTCTCGCCCGACCACGTCGCTGGACACGCGTCCTCGGCCGAACAGCCCATCGTGATCACGTAATTGCAGTCCTGCAATTCTTCGGAAGTTACCTCGCGGGGCGTCCGGTCCGAGAGGTCGATGCCCACCTCCTGCATGACTTCGACGACCTCGTCGTGAACGTGGTCCGCGGGATCGGTTCCGCCCGTGACGATTTCGACCTGTCGGTGCTCTGCACCTCGACGCTCCCGTTCGCGCTCGGCGAACGCGGCGGCCATCTGGCTCCGCCCGGCGTTCTGGACGCAGACGAAGGCGACCTTAGTCGGCGGCAATCGCGCCCACCTCCTCGTCGGTCCAGATGTACCCCTTCGTCGCCAGCGCGACTCGAACGAGCGCCAACATCACGGGTACCTCGATGAGCGGCCCGACGACGGTCGCCAGTGCGACGTTGCTCCCGATGCCGAACACCGCGACGGCCACCGCGATGGCCAGCTCGAAGTTGTTCGAGGAGGCGGTGAACGCCACGCTGATGCTCTCGGTGTAATCGAAGCCGAGGGCCGCGGACGCGCCGTACGCCAGCGCCCACAGGCCCGCGAAGAAGACGAGCAGGGGCACGGCGATGAGTGCGATCTGCTCGGGGTTCTCGGCGATGAACTCGCCCTTCAGCGCGAACATCACGACGACGGTGAAGAGCAGGCCGAGCAGGCCGAGCGGGTCGATCTTCGGGACGACGCGCTCGTAGTAGGCGGCCTCGCCGACGGTCGCGAACGAGATTTTCTGGACGAGATACCCCAGAAGCAGGGGAACGCCCAGAAACACGAACACGGTTTGGGCGATGAGTCCCATCTCCACGTCCACGGTCTGTCCGCGGAACACCGTCAGGAAGACGAAGGCGTAGGGGACGAACAGCAGAATCTGGAGGAGGCTGTTGACGCCGACGCAGACCGCGCACAACTCCTGATTCCCGTCGGCGAGTTCGTTCCAGACCAGCACCATGGCGATGCAGGGGGCGATGCCGACGATGATCAGCCCCGTCACGTAGTCGGGGTAGCCCGCGAGCAGGGTCGTCGCCAACCAGTACATCACGAACGGGGCGATCAGCCAGTTGAACGCCAGCGTCAGGCCGATCTCCTTCCGGGTAGTGCGCGTCACGGCGGGAATCCGGCCGTAGTCGATGGTGGCCATGATGGGGAAGATCATCACGAACAGCCCGACCGCGATGGGGAGTCCACGCCGTCAGATACCGGTCGAGGACCGAGAGGTCGTCACTCACACCGATTCCTCCGGTTCGACGGCGGCGAGCAGGCGCTCGGCCCGGTCGGTCGCCTCGTAGTAGCGCCACTTGCCCTCCTTCCGGCGCGCGACCAGTCCCGCGTCGGTCAGCGACGAGAGCGCGTGGCTGATCGCGCTGTCGCTCACGTCCAGCATCGGTGTCAACTCGCAGACGCAGAGGTCCGACTCCGCGGCCGCGAGCAGTTGGACGATGCGGTACCGGGTGTCGTTGGCGAGCGCGGAGAACACCTCGACGCGTTCGGAGACCTGCCCGGCGTCGGTTCCGGCTTCGAGGTCGTCCAGTTCGTCGAGTCGCGCTTCCACGTCCGCGTCGCAGCACTCGCCGAGTTCGTCCTCGACGAGACTCCGAAGGCGGTCGAGTGATTCGGCCATCGATTGAACGATTGAAGAAGTGTTCAGATAAAGGTCTCGGTTGGCCGCTCGAAGCTCGGCGGCCGTGATGAGATGGCCACGAACATAACTCTGTGAATCTATAAGAAACGAAATTCTATGCTTAAAACATATTTAGATATGTTTTCGAGGCACGCCGGGTTCGCCGAACGAACGGTCTTCGGAGAAAGTCCGAGAAACGGGCGAGCAGAGCCGACGAAAACCCCCGAGCCGACGAGCGGGGCACCGTAGTTGATAGTGCCGATGTCGGCGGGCACGTCCAGCACCTCCTCCAGCCGGTCGAGCTGGTCGTCGGTCGCCTTCGGGTGGCAGAGGACGCCCTCGTTCGTGGCGACCGCGGCGGTGCCGACCGTCCGCACGTCGGCGAGTTCGCCCCGGGTAACGTCCACGTCAAGCGCGTCCTTGACCGACTGCACGGCATCCCGAGAGAGGTCCGGGTGGACGTACGCCCCGCTGTCGTTGGCGAGGACGACGTTGCCCGCGGCGTTGATCTTGCCGGGGAGTTCGGCCACGGACGCGCCCGTGGCGTCCTCGATGCGGTCGCGCTCGCGGTCGGTGACGCGGCTGCTGACGAGGAGGCCGTTCTCGTTGCCGACGGCGAGCGCGCCGACGGTCGAGGAGCCGCCGACGGTGGTCTCGACGGTCTCGACGTCGAGTTCGTCGCTCACGTCCGCGAGGACGTCGTCGTCGAGGTCCGGCCGCGCCAGCAGGTACTCGTCGGTCGCGCGAGCGAACACCCCGACGTACGACGAACCGAAAAAGGCGGCGCGGAGCAAAGCTCTACTCGGCGTGTTCCGCTTCGACTATCGTCTCGCCCTCTTCCTCGAACCGGGCGGCGCGAACGCGAAGCTTGCTCGGGGGCTTCTTGCGGCCCTGCGACCAGATCGCCTCGTTGATGGAGGGGTCCAGACGGACCTCGTCGCCCTCGACCTTGAAGTGCTGGGCGAGGTGGTCGCGGACCAGCGACATCGCCTTGTCGGCGCGCTTGTGCTTCGCTTCCGCCTTCGCGTCGCGGAGCGGAACCGTGATGACGCGCTCCTCGAAGTCGTTGGCGCTCATTATTCGTCGGTGTCCTGCCGCCGCCAGTTACGGCGCTTGGGGTTTCGCATCACGTCGCGGTCGGTCTTCATGATGACCCACGCCGGGACGCGGCTGTTCTGACGGTCGAGCTTGGACAGGCGCTTTTTCTTCGCCTTGGACTTCTTGCTCATGGTACCACGTACTTCCCTGCCGTCGCTTAAAATCTTGTTCCTTTGGGGCCGTTCGCGGAATCTCGAACCGCCGCCGACGGTACGGCCAGTCTACTTCCTACAGTGCGACCAGTACGACGGCGCTGAACACCAGCACCCCCGCACCGTAGAACAGGGGCTTGACCGAGGACGGGAGTTCGCTCGCTGGCGTGGTCGGTCCGTCGCTCTGGTCGGTGAAGACGGCGGTCTGCTTCTTCGTCCCCGCGATGGTCCCCTTCAACCCGCCGAGTAGCGCGAGCAGTCCCAGCGCGACGGTCAGAATCATCGCCAGTTTCGACTCGGTGGCCCAGTAGACCCCGCCGACGGTGACCGCGGCGTAGACGACGGTATAACGGAGGGTCGCCCGCAGGATTCGGCCCCAGTGGATGCCCCTGCTCGCTCCCGTTTCCCGTTCCGAAGCCCCAGTGGTCTCCCCGGTCTCCTCGACCGTTTCGGTCCTCTCGGAGGGCATACGTCTACCGGCCCACCGTCGCGTAATCAGTCTTGTGTCGTTCGAAGCCGAGTCGCTTGCCCGAGTCAGAGCGAGTAGGATTCGACCGTCGAATACTCGGGCCCCTCGTCGGTCAACTCGCTCTTCGTCAGCCGAATCTCCCCAACTTCGGTCGTGCCCACGATAGGCTCCAGTTCCTCGACGTTCTCCTGCACCAGCTCCTTGCCGCCCGAGTGTTCCATCCGCGCGAGGGTGACGTGGGGCGTGAAGTCGTGGTCCTCGGGGTCGAAGCCGAGCTTGGTCACCTCGTCTTCGACGGCCTCGTGAAGCCGGGTCATCTCCTCGTCGCCCTCGCTCACGCCGAGCCAGACGACCTGAATGTAGCCGAGGCTGGGAAAGACGCCCAGTCCCTCGTAGGTCGCCTCGAAGGGTTCGACCCCGGCCTCGCCGACGGCCCGCCGGAGGGCGTTCTTCACGCGGGGAAGCTGACCGCGGTTCACCTCGCCGAGGAACTTGACGGTGACGTGGGCCTGCTCGGGGTCGGTGAAGCTGAGGCCCGAGGCGTGGGTGAAGTGCTCTTGGACCTGCTCGACTTCGTCGGCGAACTCGTCGGGCAGGTCGATGCTCACGAAAAGTCTCATTCGTCCCGTGTTTCGTCGGAGACGGGCTTGAAGGTAGGTGGCCGCGAGGGGATTCAGGGAATTCCCCGAACCCAGAACGCCTGCACGATTTCGAGTGCGCAGTTCTTAACACCGCTGACTCCCAACTCCGTACACATGACCGACCCGAAGGACGACGACCACGAGTTCTCGGAGGGCGAGGGCTTCGGCGACCCCTACGAGGAGTTCGACATCGACCCGCCGGAACTCGACGTGGACCCCGACAAGGTGGACCCGGTTGACTCGCGGGTCGTCGCCGACCTGCTCGACGAGGGCCAGATGGCCGACGACGAGGTGGACGTGGAGCAACTCATCGACGTGGGGCTGAACTACGTGCGGATCAACCGCTTCGAGCAGGCCGCCGACACCTTCGAGCGCGCGGCCCAGTTCGCTCCCGACGACAGCAAACTCGAACAGGAGGCGTGGACCAACAAGGGCGCGGCCCACGCCGAACTCGACGAGTGGGACGCCGCCATCGGGGCCTACCGCGAGGCCATCAGCGTCGACGAGGACCGCGAGGCGCGAAGCGCCTCGGAAGCGAGCGGGCAGCGCCCGCAAGCAAGCGAGCACGCCGCCACGGCCGAGACGAATCTGGCCTACGCCCTCTGGGAGTCGGGCCGGAGCGAGCAGGCGCTCGAACACGCCGAGCGCGCGGTCGAGATCGACGAGCGGTTCGCCGAGGCGTGGTTCAACCGCGGGTTCTTCCTGCTGGAGCGCGGCCTCGCTGAGGACGCCCTGAACAGCCTCGAAAACGCCATTCGGCTCGGACTGCGCAACTCGCAGGTGCTGGACGAGAAGGCCCGCGCGCTCGAAGAACTCGGCCAGTATGACGAGGCCGAGGAGATCGCCGAGGAGGCCGAAGAGCTACGCGAAGAGGCCGAGCAGGAACTCATCCAGCAGCGGCAGGAACAGCAAGAACAGCGATGACCCACGAGAAGCGACAACAACGATGATCCTCAGGGAACGCGACACCGACGAGGGGTTGCTCGTGGCGGTCTGCGACGACGACGTACTCGGCGAGACGTTCGAGGACGGCGAGGTGTCGCTGACGGTCACCGAGGAGTTCTACGGCGGCGACGAGGCCGACGAGCAGACCGTCGTGGACAGCCTCGCCCGCGCCTCCGTCGCCAACATCGTCGGCGAGGAGGCGGTCGCACTCGCGGTCAGGGAGGGGTTCGTGGACGAGGCCAACGTCCTCGAAGTGGACACGACCCGCCACGCGCAGTTCCTGCGGATGTAGTTTTAGCTGCCCGGTTCGCCGTCGCTCCCACCGTCTGCACCGTCTCCGCCGAGTGTCGGCAGGTTGATCACCAGTAGCGCCAGCACCGCAAGTCCGGCCAGACCCGCGCCGACGTACGCCAGTCCCGTGTCGAACGCGACGGCCACGACGGCGTGAAACGCGCCGACGAACGCGAGTCCGAGCAGGAGGAGGCTCGCGCCGAGTCGCCGCTTCGAGACCACGGCCGGGCATTGGACCGGAGCGCCTTACCCCCGTCCCCGACCGGAACTCGGCCGCCGGCGTCCCCGTCGCCAACCGATTTCGGTTGCGGTGTGGCGTCCGGGCACAGCTAAAAACCCGCCCGGCGAAACCGACCTCAGACCGTCGTGGTCTCTTCTTCCTCGGCGGGCGTGGTCTCCTCGTCTTCGTCCTCGTCCGGTGTCTCTTCCTCCTCTTCAGGTGGCGTGGTCTCCTCGTCTTCGGGTGGCGTCGTTTCTTCGTCTTCCGGCGTAGTCTCCGCCTCGGGCGTCGCTTGCTGTTCGAAGCCCAGACAATCGACCACTTCGGTCACCGTAACTATCTGGCCCCGAACCTCGCCGTCCGGGTCCTCCTCGGTGTGGGCGTTGACGTACGTTTCGCCGCCTTCCATCGCCTGCAGGAGCGTTTCGAGCGACTCGCCTTCGAGCGTTCCGGTCAGGTCGTCCTCCTCTATCCTTCCGGTGGCGAGCGACCCGTCGAACTCACCCGAGATGGGATCGGGTTCCTCTGCGTCCTCCGGATACAACCACGCGACGACCTCTCCGGCCTCGCCGACGGGTGCCTGATGGATGTGGGCCATCGTGATGTCTTCGAGGTCCTGCACGGCGAGGGCGTAATCGACGCCGGTGCCGTCCTCGTTCACCCCGAAGAACGCGGTTCCCTGCGCCTCGGTCTCGACGGGCGGCGTCTGCTGACCGCCGGTAGCCCCGGCGAGGAAGATGCCCGAGAGGTCCTCCGTGGGCGTCGCTTCCTGCTCCGATGCGAGTACGGTTCCGAACTGGCTCGCGAGCGCCGCACCTGCGGCCAGCTTGATAGTGTCGCGTCTGTTTACCATGGTTTCTCCCCCTGTCGCTTTCGGTGGGGAATCGACCTGCGGACGTCCCCAGAGAACGTGAAATCAGCCATTTGTTAGTTATTAACACCCTATCTCTTTCTCGGCGACCGTAGTCCGAATTATCGCGTTACAATCCGTTCTTGTGGCCCAGGCCGGTCTGGTTACCCGGTCGTTTCCGGGGCGACGAAACCGATTCCAGTTACGCGAGGACGGCTGGACCGAAGGAATGTTCTTGCTCGAAACCCTAGTCGCGATCAATGGGACTGCAAAAATCTGATGCGCTCGACGTCGAACGCATACGGGAGGACTTCCCCATCCTGCAACGGGAGTTCGACGGCCAGCAGTTGGTCTACCTCGACAACGGGGCGACGAGCCAGAAGCCCGAGCAGGTCATCGACGCGATCTCGGACTACTACCGGACGTACAACGCCAACGTCCACCGGGGCATCCACCAGTTGAGTCAGGAGGCGTCCATCGCCTACGAGGAGGCTCACGACACGGTGGCGGAGTTCGTCGGCGCGGACGGCCGCGAGGAGATGGTGTTCACGAAGAACACCACCGACGCCGAGAACCTCGTCGCCTACTCGTGGGGACTGAACGAACTCGGACCCGGCGACGAGATCGTCACCACGGAGATGGAACACCACTCCTCGCTGGTGACGTGGCAGCAGATCGGCGAGCGGACCGGCGCGGACGTGAAGTACGTCCCGATCACCGACGAGGGGTATCTCGACATGGAGGCCGCCGAGGAGCTGATCACGGACGACACCGAGATGGTCAGCGTCGTCCACGTCTCGAACACGCTCGGGACTGTCAACCCCGTCTCCGAACTCGCCGACGTCGCCCACGACCACGACTCGCTCATCTTCGTCGACGGCGCGCAGGCCGTCCCCACTCGGCCGGTGGACGTGAAGGCCATCGACGCGGACTTCTACGCATTCTCGGGTCACAAGATGCTCGGCCCGACCGGCATCGGGGGCCTCTACGGCAAGCGGGAACTCCTCGAAGCGATGGACCCGTACCTCTACGGCGGCGGCATGATCCGGAAGGTCACCTTCGAGGAGACGACGTGGCACGACCTGCCGTGGAAGTTCGAGGCCGGGACGCCGTCCATCGCGCAGGGCGTCGGCTTCGCCGAAGCGGTCGAGTACCTCGAAGACGTCGGCATGGAGAACGTCCAGCGCCACGAGGAGGCGCTCGCGGGCTACGCCCTCGACAGGCTCTCCGAGTTCGACGACATCGAGGTCTACGGCCCGACGACTCCCGAGGACCGGACCGGCCTCGTCTCGTTCAACCTCGACGGGGTCCACGCTCACGACCTCGCCTCCATCATGAACGACCACGCGGTCGCCATCCGGGCGGGCGACCACTGCACCCAGCCCCTCCACGACGTGCTCGGCGTCGCGGCGTCGGCGCGGGCGTCGTTCTACATCTACAACACGACCGACGAAATCGACGCGCTGGTCGAGGCACTCGACAGTGCGCGCGAGTTGTTCGCGTAACGAAGGACGCGAACAATTCGTCTGAAGCTCTCGGCTCTCCACGGTCGCTCGGCCGCACTCGTCGGCACCTTTTTGTCACTCACCCGTCTCTGACACCGTATGTCCGCGCAGGTGACGCCGTGGTACGACACCTTCCTCGTCGTCGGAGCCGTCGTCTCCGTTCCGTCGGTCCTCGTCGCGTTCTTCTACCTCTACGCCCGCGCGTTTCGGCCCTAACCGGTCGTTTTTTCTCGCTGGCGTCAGTCCAGTTCGCCCATGATAGACGCGGTGCGCGAACGCGCCCGAACCTACTTCGACGGCGCGTCGCCCTGTCACGACTGGCACCACGTCCGGCGCGTGGCGCGACTGGCCGAGACGCTCGTCGCGGAGTACGACGCCGACGAGGAGGTGCTGTTCGCGGCGATCTGGCTCCACGACGTCGGCCGGGCGAAGGAGGACCGCGGCGAGATCGAGGACCACGCCGAGTGGGGCGCGGCGGAGGCGGCCCGGATTCTGACGGACCTCGGCGCGGCCGACGAGACCGTCGCCGCCGTCCAGCACTGCATCCGTGCCCACCGGTACTCCAACGACGTGGAACCCGAGACGCGCGAGGCCGAGATTCTCTGCGACGCCGACAACCTCGACGCAATCGGAGCCGTGGGAATCGCCCGGTGTTTCTCTTTCGGCGGCGAACACGGATTCACGATTCACGACCCCGACCACCCGCTCGAAGCCGACGACTCCGCCGCGGGCGAGACCCAGCTCAACCACGTCCACGAGAAACTCCTCTCGCTCCGCGACCGGATGTACACCGACGCGGGACGCGAACTCGCCGAGGACCGCCACGAGTACGTCGCGGAGTTCGCCGAGCGGTTCGAGCGCGAAGCCGCGGGTGAACTCTGAGTCGAAATACATCACCCGTTTTTTGAGACCGGCGTCCGGAGGTCCGGACATGGTCAACTTGACGCTCGCGACGGTGATGGCGCTCCACGTCCTGATGGCGGTCCTCTGGACCGGCGGCTACCTCGTCACGTCGATGCTGGTGGTCCCGGCGGCGAAACGCCACGACGCCCCGGCGTTCGCGCTGGACGTGCTCGACTCGCTCAAGTGGTTCGCGTTCGGCGGTATCCTGCTGATGGGCGCGACCGGTGGCGGCGCGCTGTGGTTCATCTACGACAACGAACTTCCCGAGGGAACGCGGGGCACTGCGCTCATCGCTATGATGACGTTGTACGGCATCTTCGCGCTGACGAGCCTGTGGGCGTGGCGCGAGACCAAGCAGGCCCGCGCCGCGAACGTCGCCGAACTGCCCACCCGATTGAAGATGGCGTTCCGGACAAACGCGCTGGTCGCGACCCTGCTCGTCCTCGACGCGGCGATTATCGGGTACGTGGTCTGACCGGCTAGCTCCCCCTCACCAACTGCCAATATCTTTCTCAAAAACGAAATACATTTGTTTACCGAATAAAAAATTATGTTAAAGGAATATTATCGTTTCTAAGAGCGATCATCCGCGGCGGGTACGGTGAAAGGACCGGAGGACGCTTTAGCGGCCGGAGGGACGCGGGTTGGGCTTTTCATCAACGTTTTGCAAGCCAGCGGTCGCAGACCTCTGGCGCAGTAAAAGGTTGCTGGAAAGGGTTGTCTCGATCACTACAAGAACCCCCGAAACTACGGGGAACTGGAGGAGAAGACCTTCTCCCACGCTGGCGAGAACCCGATGTGCGGCGACGAGATTACGATAGACGTGAAGCTCGACGAGGACGAAGAGACCGTCGAATACGTCGCGTTTCGGGGTGACGGCTGCGCCATCAGTCAGGCCAGCGCCAGCATGCTGACCGAGAAGCTACGGGGGATGCCGGTCGAGGAGATGCTGGAACTGGACCGCGACGACGTGATCGACATGCTCGGCGTGGACATCAGCCCGATGCGCGTCAAGTGTGCGGTTCTCGCCGAGAAGGTGGTGCAGGACGGGACGGAGATATACGAGGGCGAGAAGCAGTTGGACAAGACGACGACCGAGGAAGACTAGCGGAGCATCGGTTTTTACCGCGAGCGATCCGCTTCTCCGGTTCGAGACTACTCGTACGCCGGAATCCGGTAGTACTCGCTGAACACCTCGACCGTCGCCTTGAACAGCGCGAGGATTATCGGGCCGACGAACAGTCCGATTGCGCCGAGGAAGTACACCGCGCCGAGGACGCCGAGGAGGAGGACCCCCGAG
>PXSM01000164.1 GCA_003023465.1 Halobacteriales archaeon SW_6_65_15
CTACGACCAGTTCGTCTGGACCGGCGGCATCCGGGGTCCGGCCGCGCTGGACGGCGAGCGCCCTGCGGTGAAGAACACCCTGCGGCTCGGCGACGGAACCTTCGTCGTCGGCATCTCCGACCGCCTCCGTGGCCGAATCCAGCACGTCGAGGAAGTCGGCTCGGATGCGCTCGGCGTGATCGAGGGTCTTGAGAGGCGTGGCGTGCTCCTCGACGCCCGGCAGGTCGTAGAACGCGGTCTCGGCCCCGAGGCAGACC
Source organism: Halobacteriales archaeon SW_6_65_15 (assembly GCA_003023465.1). Lineage (GTDB taxonomy): Archaea > Halobacteriota > Halobacteria > Halobacteriales > Haladaptataceae > Halorussus. The sequence goes on from PXSM01000164.1 coordinate 258, forward strand.
GCGGCGTAGTCGTACTCGATCCCCTCGCCGGAGGAGAGCGCGACGACTCCTTCCTCGGGGTCCACGTCGGCGACCTCGGCCTGCCGGACCGTCGCGCGGTCCAGCACGTCGTCCAACTCGACCACGATGTCGTCGGCCAGCGACGGGCGGCGGATCACCCGGTGGAGTTCGTGCTGGACGAGGTGGCGACCGGTCCGTTCGATAACGAGGAGTTCCACGTCGTCGGGGACGGTCTGCTCCAGCTTTCGGGCGAGGGTCAGTCCGGCGTAGCCCGCGCCGAGGACAGCGATTCGCATTCGCTCTGCTCTAGGGAGCGAGGGGGTTTAGAAGTAGGGTTAGAACAGGGCTTCGCTCTCGGGCAGGACCTCGGCAGGGCCGCCGACCTCCCAGACCATCGTCTCGACGCCGTGTGACTCCGTCCCACGAGCCCCCGAGGCGTCCTCGGGGACGCCGCAGTCGGCGACGACCTCCTCGACTCGCTCGACGTGTTCGGCGGTCGTGTTGACGTAGACGCTCGCGCCCGTGTCGGTCGAGAAGTAGACCGGGACGCCCTCGTCCTCTCGCAACTCGCGCACGGCGTTGAAAATCTCGATTGTGTCGGGCTTCCAGTACACCCATCCAGCCGGACCGGTCATCGTGGTCGCGGCCAGCGAGAGCGAGTCGTGCTCGGCGGTCTCGAAGACCCGCTGGAAGTCGCCCTCGCGGAGCGCGTCGCGTACCTCGGCCAACTGGTCGTGGACGTGAGCCAGCCGGGCCTCGAACATGTGGCTGTCGGCGGCCTCGCGGTGGGCCGCCTCGGTCTCCTTGTAGGCGGGGACCAGTCCGGCCACGATGCGCACGTCGTCTTCGAGAGGCGAGTCGAGGCGCTCGGAGCGACAGTCCTCGTCGTTGAGCCCCGCGTGGAGGTCCGAGAAGCCGCCGGTCACGGCGCGAGCCGCCGAGGACGAACCCCGGCGCGCGATGGTCGAGATTTCGGGCAGTGAAAGACCGAGGTCCGCGGCCTCCGCGAGCGCCGTCGCAGCCGCCGCGAACCCCGACGAGGAGGAGCCCAGCCCCACGTTCGACGGGAAGGAGTTCTCGCTCTCCAGCCGGACCGGATAGTCGGCGTGGTCGGCGTCGGCGAGCTCCCGCACGCGCGAGACGACGCTCGCCACCCGGTCGGCCTCGTGGTCAGCCAACTCCTCGCCGCCCACGACGAAGGTGTCCGAGTCGAGGTCCGGGTCGAACTCGACGGTGGTCTTCGTGTGGCTCGGCGCGGTGCAGACGCTGATGCTGTCGTGGTAGGGGAGCCGCAACTGCTCGTCCCGCATCCCGTGATACTTGACGAGCCCCTGAATCGGGTGAGCCTTCGCGGTCGCTTTCATGGATTGAAGGGTGTCGTTCGGGTGGTTAAAACTCTCGAAACCGCGACGCTCGGAGTCGGGCCACGAGGACGCGGCAGGGAGTCAGCCGACAGGACGCGCTCGACGGACCAAACCACAGGACGCGCCGCGAGGCCCCTGTGGCCGAGCACGCGGGGAGGAACGGGGGCGCAGTGGCGGTCTGCGGCCCTTGGCGGTCTGCTGAACGCAGTGAAGCAGACGCCGGAAGTCGCAGCCCGCGCAGGCCGGAGGCCGAGCAGGACCGTCTTCCGGAAGATGAAGAGCGAGCGAAGATGAGGGAGCGCCAGCGACCGAATCGAGCGAGGACTTCTTTCTCATTGGTTTCGTGAATAGCTAGCTTCGTGCAATCGAGAGGCCTCTATAACAGGTCTTAAACAAGACAGAACAACACTAAAGAAATGAAATCACTCCCAAAACCAAATCCTAGAGGAACAGAAACGCACTACGAACAAGCCTACATCCATTCCCAGTCGGTGGTCTTTAGTCTCGGCCACACTCAGAATCGAGTATGGATGAGCAACCCGGACTGAGCGACGAGTACCGCAAGGCGAGTCCGTGGCCGCTGTTCGTCGCCTTCGGGCTGGCCATCTTCGAGGTCGGTATCGTGTGGCCGCTGTTTCCCGTCGCGGTCGGTGGCCTCCTGCTGTTCGTCGGCAGCGTCGTCGGCATCCTCCGGGAGTCGGGCTACATCGCCAATCCGTGGAAGGGACTGGTCGCCGCTTCCGTCGTCTGTCTCGCGGCCGGGGGTCTCATCGCGCTCACGACCACCGGATCGGTCCACCTCCGGGGCGTCGCCATCCTCGCGGGCGGCGTCTTCGGGTCGATCTGGCAACCGGAGAGCGTCTGATTGCGCGAATTATCTGACTGCACGGACCCTCTCGACCCGGCGACCCGAATCGGCAACCTATTTGAGACCCGCGCGGCAACCGCCGGGTATGACGACCCCCGTCTTCGACAAGGAAACGTGGCTCGACATCTCGGTCAACGTGGTCCCCCTCGCCATCATCGCCTTCTTCGTCGCCCTGTTCGCGTTCGCCTCGCCGTGGGCGGTTGCGGGCCTGCCCTCCGTCGTCGGGTTCGCCCTGCTCGTCGTCCCCTTCCTCGGGCTGGCGGTCCTCACGTACTACGCGGCCGCTCTCATCGAGTCCGCCGAGGAGTAAGCGCACCGACTTCCGAGGACCGTTTCCGTACATTTTTTGACTCGTTAACGCGTCGTCCCGGGCGCGAACCCGCCCCTCGCGTGGGACTCTCTCGCACGAAAATCGCACGAAGGCATCGGGTCGTATCCTAACCTTTCTTTACCGTGTAGTCCCGACCTTCGCCTATGGCAGAAGTCGGGCAGATCGCACTCACCGTCGTGATGGGGGGTATCCTGTTCGCGGTCGCCACGTTCCTCACGCGCATCGAGGACTGGCGGTCGTACAGACCCCTCGCGAGCGGCGGCGGGTACGTCGGCGAACGGACCGGGCGGACCCACCACGAGGAGAAGCCCGCCGGAATCGTGCGGTGGCTGACGACCGTCGATCACAAGGACATCGGGATGCTGTACGGGGTCTACGGCCTCGTCGCGTTCGCGTTCGGCGGCGTCGCGGTGCTGTTGATGCGGGCCGAACTGGCCGTTCCCGAGGAGGCGTTCATCGGGGCGAACTTCTACAACTCGTTGCTGACGACCCACGGCATCACGATGCTGTTCCTGTTCGGGACGCCCATCATCGCGGCGTTCGGCAACTACTTCGTTCCGCTACTCATCGGCGCGGACGACATGGCGTTCCCCCGCATCAACGCCATCGCGTTCTGGTTATTGCCGCCCGCGGCGATTCTCATTTGGGCGGGCTTCCCGCTGGCGACGCTGACCGGCGGCGAGGTCGAACCCGCCCAGACCGCGTGGACGATGTACACGCCGCTGTCGGCCGAGCAGGCGAATCCGGGCGTGGACCTGATGTTGCTGGGTCTGCATCTGTCGGGAGTGTCGGCGACGATGGGGGCGATCAACTTCATCGCCACCATCTTCACCGAACGCGGCGAGGAGGTGGACTGGGCGAATCTGGACATCTTCTCGTGGACGATGCTGACCCAGTCGGGACTCATCCTGTTCGCGTTCCCCTTGCTGGGGAGCGTGCTCGTGATGCTCCTGCTCGACCGCAACTTCGGCACCACCTTCTTCACGGTCGAGGGAGGCGGAGCCGTGCTCTACCAGCACCTGTTTTGGTTCTTCGGCCACCCCGAGGTGTACATCCTCGTCCTGCCCCCAATGGGCCTCGTGAGCCTGATTCTCCCGCGATTCTCGGGCCGGAAGCTCTTCGGCTTCAAGTTCGTCGTCTATTCCACCCTCGCCATCGGCGTGCTGTCGTTCGGCGTCTGGGCCCACCACATGTTCTCCGTCGGGATGGACCCCCGGATTCGGGCCTCGTTCATGGCCGTCTCACTTGCCATCGCGATTCCGAGTGCGGTCAAGGTGTTCAACTGGATCACCACCATGTGGAACGGCCGGCTTCGCCTGACCGCGCCGATGCTGTTCTGCATCGGGTTCGTCCAGAACTTCATCATCGGCGGCGTCACCGGCGTCTTCCTCGCGTCGATTCCCGTCGACCTCGTGTTACACGACACCTACTACGTGGTCGGCCACTTCCACTTCATCGTGATGGGAGCCATCGCGGTGGCCGGGTTCGCGGGCATCTACTACTGGTTCCCCCTCTACACCGGCCGGATGTACCAGAAGACCCTCGCCAAGATTCACTTCTGGCTCACCATGATCGGCTCGAACGTGACGTTCATCGCCATGCTCGTCCTGGGCTACGGCGGGATGCCGCGGCGGTACGCCACCTACCTCCCGCAGTTCGCCGCCCTCCATGTCGTCGCCACGGTCGGCGCGTTCGTGATGGCCTTCGGTCAACTCGTCTTCGTCTACAACCTCGTCGTCTCGTGGCTCGAAGGCCCGCGAGTCGAGTCGGGTGACCCGTGGAACCTCGAAGAAGACGGCATGCTGACCCACGAGTGGACGTGGTTCGAGCGCAAGCGCGAGACCGACCTCGCCCTGACGGACGGCGGTGAGCGGGTCGAAGACCCGCGAACGTCGAAAGACGAGTAGCGAACCGACCCTCTGTTTTCCGTCGTTCGACGCGTCACGCGCCGTGCGAGTCGGCCCATCCCGCGGTCGTCTCGACGACGAACCGTCCCGGCCCGGAGGTCGAGTCGTACGTCAGGTAGTACTCGACCGGCGAATCGGGCGCGTCGAGCGTCTCGATGCGGGTTATCTCGCCCGCCGCCGACACGAAGACCACGTCGAGCGGGAAGTCCATGTTCCGCATCCCGATGTTCGTCGAGCCCTCCTCGTCGTAGACGAACAGTAGGCCCTCGCCTTCGGCCAGCGATTCGGTGCGACTCAGCCCGACGTAGCGCTCCGCGAAGGTGTCGGCGACGCCCACGGTCAACTGCCCCTTCTCGGTACCCGAGCAGTCCGTGACCCGGAGGTCGCGCTCGTCGCCGAAGTCGGCGGTCAGCGGGAGCAGCCCCACGTGCGCCAGCACGAACCCGACGACGAGCAGGGCACCCGCGCCCATCAGAACGAACGAGGGTACGCGAGCCCAGTCCATGGGGCTACCTGTCGGCAGAGCGAGTTAGGTTTGTCGCTACGGGCGACAGAATCACTTCATTTGTCTAAGAGTAGGCTTTGAAATGTCCGCCGCTTCATCTGATACGTTAGAGAAATATTCTGATGTCTCTCCTCGGGGATAGCGTCGGTCGCGGACCGTCACGTCAGGACGAGGACGATGCCCATGACGAACATGAGGAGGGCGATACCGCCGAGGAGGACGGCGAGCAGCTCTTTGTCGGACACACTCCCAGTAGGAGCCGTGCGGATGAAAAGGCTAATCCTTCCGACTCCCCGACCCTCGGACGTGAGCGGGCAGTTCGGCGGTCGGTGGTTCGTGGTCGCGCTCTACGGCGTCATCGTGGCCATCACGGGCGTCGTGGGCGCGGTACTGGGCGCAGTCGGTCCGGAGAGCCTCACGTCCGTCGAACTCCTCGGACTGGTCGAACTCCAGCCCACGCCGCTGGGGCTGGCGATTTACGGCGTCGTCACCGTTGGATTGATTCTCGGCGTCCTGCTGGGGCTGGTCGCGTACGTCTCGCGACGGTTCGACGCCGAACAGGCCGAGTAGGGCTAATCAGAATCGGCGAGAACGCGCCCGGTGACACAGACCACCGGGAACCGCTTGGCGCACGAATCACCGTCGGGTGGAGAAAGGGGCCGCCAGAGCGACCGCGACCGGACGGGGGCTTTCTATCCGCTCCTGACTACGGCTATTGTGGCGTTTCGGAGTCACTTCCAGCGGCTGTCGGGAGATTTCCCCGTTTCGCGTTACTCGACGTCGTTAGCCGCGCCGGTCACGAGCACGGGGCGGTCGGCCTGCAGGATGACCGACTGGGCGACGCTCCCGAAGATGGCCTTCCCGGCCGGCGTGCGGCTCCGCCCGCCGACGCAGATGCAGTCGGCGTCCTCGGCCTGAGCGAAGTCGAGGATGGTCGAGGCTGGCTCGCCGCTCTCCTCGGCGATCCGAAACTCGACGCCCTCCTCGTCCAGTATCTCCTCGACTCGCCGGACCGACCCTACCTGCGTCGCCGACGCGCCGCCGGGATTGTCGGTGAAGACGTGGAGGACCGTCGCGCGCACTGCTTCGGAGGCCTGCGGGAGGTCGGCGACCGCCCGAGCCTGCTTGCGCGCTCGGTCGGCCCCCTCGTCCACGGCGATGACGACGTGGTACATGTTCGAAACTTCGACGAACGCGGCCTTAGGTGTTCTCCCCGCTAGGAGCCACCAAAGGGGAGACGTTGTCTCGAATAACGGGTAGAAAGCCCGCGACCGGGCGACCCCTTTATCCCACCCGAGGCTGGTGTCATCGAGTGCGTCCCGGTGGTTCGTGTCGCCGAGTGTTTGCCGTGGTGAACGCGTCGTCGGGTGTGATTCGTGCTGGTTCCGTGTCAGTTCGAGTAGACTGTTTGGATGGCGGCCACTACCTCGTCGGGGTCGCTCCCGGTGACGGTCCGGACGCGCTCGCCGTCTCGGAACAGGACGAACCCCGGCGCGGACTCGACCCCGTGGGTCCCGCAGAAACCGATGGCGACCTCGCCGTCGATTCCGGCCACCGCCACGTCGTCCGGAATGGCGTCGAGGATCGCGTCGAGGTCGGCCTTCAGCGCGTCGCAGGGGTCGCAGAATCGCTTCCAGACCGAGACCACCGCCCGGTCCCGGCCAACGAGGAGCCTCTCGGGGTCGTCGGTCACGTCGGCGACCCCCGGCGGAACCGGCGAGTCCGGGACGACCTCCGAGATCATCCCGGCCATCGCGGCGAGGTCGTCGGAGGAGAGTTCGTCTGTGGGACTGTCGGTGGACACTTCGCCCGTGGGGCCGTCCGCGGTCGCGTCTCCGTCCAGATGGGATCGGACCGCGAGATAGCAGATGAACTCCCGGCGCTCGACTCCTCGGGCTTCGACCAACTCGGCCGCCGATTCGGCGTCTTCCAGCCCGAACGTCGCCGCGACCGCCTCGTGGTAGTCGGCGTCGCTCACGCCGACGTACGAGTCGTGGTAGACCGCGTGGGTGTCGTCGAAGGCGTCCGTGGTTCGGACTCCTCCGCCCTCCTCGACCGTCAACACGTTCTCTTCGACCAGCCGGTCGAACAGCGCTTTGGATGCTGCACTGGTGATCGCTCCGTCAAACTCCGAGGTATCTGTCTCTCGTGTCGTCATCGTCGCGTAGTTCGTCCGCGGTTCCTTCGAAAACGATGCTCCCTTGGTCGATGACGTAACACCTCTCGGAGATGTCCATCGCCGCGATGGCGTTCTGCTCGACCAGCAGGATGGTGGTTCCCGACTCGCTGATGCGCCGGATGGCGTCCTCCACGTCCGCGATGATCTGCGGGGCGAGCCCCTCGTAGGGTTCGTCCAGCAGGAGGAGGTCGGTGTTCTGCTTCAGGGCGCGGGCGATGGCGAGCATCTGCTGTTCGCCGCCCGAGAGGGTCCCGGCCTTCTGGGTCTTGCGCTCGCCCAGCCGGGGGAACTCTTCGTACACCTGTTCGGTCGTCATGCCGACGTGTTCGACCTGCACCTGTCCGAGCGACCGCCCGACCGTGTTCGACCGGTTCTCGGAGACCTCCGCGATGTGGAGGTTCTCCGCGACCGTGAGGTTCGGGAAGATGCGCCGCTCCTCGGGTACCAGCGAGATGCCCCGCGCCGAGATGTCCTCCGGAGCCATCGCGGTCACGTCCTCGCCCTTGAACGAGATTCGGCCGGCGCGGACCTCCGGCGGTCGCGTGCCCGAGATGGACCGGAGCGTCGTGGTCTTGCCCGCGCCGTTCCGGCCGAGGAGCGCGCAGACCTCGCCCTCCTCGACGCCCATCGTCACGTCCCGGAGGATGTGGCTCTCGCCGTAGAAGGCGTCTACGTCGGTCAACTCCAGAAGGCTCACGCCTCGACACCTCCCAGATACGCCTCCTGCACCTCGGGGTCGCCCTGGACCTCCTCGGGCGCGCCCTCGGCGATGACGGCCCCGCGGTGGAGCACCACGATCCGGTCGGCGACGTTGAAGACGACCTCCATGTCGTGTTCGACCAGCAGGATGGTGAGGCCGAGCTCCTCCTTGACTCGCTCGATGAGTCGGACCGTCGCCGCGGTCTCCTCGGGCGACATCCCCGCGGTCGGTTCGTCCATCAGGAGCAGGTCGGGTTCGCTCGCCAGCGCGATGGCGAGTTCGAGCCGGCGCTTGTCGCCGTACGGCAAGTCCTCGGCCGTCACGTTGCGCTGGCCGAGGAGATCGACCGCGTCGAGTATCTCCCGGGCCGACGCCTCCACCTCGCCGTAGTTGTCGCGGTGGCGGAGGAAGTTGAGCCGGAACGACCCGTGTTCGGCGGCCAGCGACGCGATCTGGGCGTTCTCCTCGACCGAAAGCTCCGGGAAGATGGAGGCGGTCTGGAACGACCGGCTCACCCCCTTCTGGACCACCTCGTGGGGTTCGTACCCCGTGATAGACTCGCCCTTGAACTCGATCTCGCCCGCGGTCGGGTCGAGCATCCGCGTCACGAGGTTGATGAGCGTGGACTTGCCCGCGCCGTTCGGCCCGATGACGCTTATCGACTCGCCCTCCTCGATGGCGAGGTCCACGCCGTCTACCGCGACGAGGCCGCCGAACGACTTGGTGAGTCCGCGGGTCTCCAGCAGGACCATCACCGACCACCTCCCGCACCGCGGTCGGCGCCGACCGGGACCGTCGGCGTCATCGCCGACCACCTCCCAGCCGGCGGATGCCCGCCGCCACGTCCCTGAACAGGCCCCAGATGCCCCGCGGGAAGAGGACGATGACCGCGACGAACACGAGTCCGAGGATGAGGTGCCAGTACGCTCCGAACCCATCCAGCAGGACCACGTCGGTCAACGGGACGGTCAACTCCCGAATACCGCTGGTGATGTTCTCGACGTAGAGGTACAGCCCCGCGCCGAGGATGGGTCCGAACAGCGACCCGACGCCGCCGAGCACCGCCATGATGACCACCTCGCCGCTGGTGGTCCAGTACAGCGATTCGAGGGGCACGTACGACCCGTGTATCGTAAAGAGGCTCCCCGCGACGCCCGCGAGCGACCCGGAGATGATGAACGCCATGAGCTTGTACCGCCACACGTTCAGGCCCACGAACTCCGCGCGCTGTTCGTTCTCGCGGATGGCCCGGAACACCATGCCGTACGGCGAGTTGAGGACCCGGTACGCGAGGGCGACGCAGAGGACGGTGATCGCGCCGACGAACACGTACTGCCACGTTCCGAGCAACCAGTCAAGGCCCGGAACCGGATACCGGAGGTGGAAGCTCCCGAACAGCTGTCCGACCTCGACGTCGGTGTAGCCGTTCTCGCCGTTCGTTATCCCCGAGAGCGGCGACAGCGCCATGTAGTACATCATCTGTCCGAACGCGAGCGTGAGGATGGCGAAGTAGATGCCACCGCGCCGGAGCGCCACGAAGCCGAGCACCCACGCCAGCAGGGCCGCGAAGACGGTCCCCGCGGCCACGATGAGCAGGGGACTCGACGAGACCTGCGTGCTGAACAGGCCGGCCGCGTAGGCCGCGCCGCCCCAGAACGCCGCGTGGCCGAACGATAGCAGGCCGGTGTACCCGAGCAGGAGGTTGAACCCCATGGCGAAGATGCCCCAGATGAGGATGAGCGACGCGAGGTCCTGATAGCCGTTGAGGAGGTCGCTGACGACCGGGGCGCGGGCGAACAGCCACGGAAACAGCGCGACCGCGACCGTCGTCGCGCCGACGACGAACCACTCGCTCTCGACCGCGCGGCTCCACGAGGGGAACCGGCGTCGGGTTCGCTCGACGACCGCGCCGCCGTCCTCCGCCGCGTCGGCGGTCTCGGTGGGTTCGTCGCTCACGGTGCCACCTCCTCGGTGCCCAGCAAGCCCTGCGGTCGCGCGAGCAGGACGATTGCCGCCAGCAGGTAGATGCCGACCTGCGACCACTGGGGCGCGACCGCCACGAGGATCGCCAGCGTCTCGCCGATGAGGATGCCTCCGAGCACCGCACCCGTGATGGAGCCGACGCCCCCGATGACCACGACGAGGAAGGAGGGCACCAGTACTTCGGTGCCGATGTTGGGATTGACCGCGTACAGCGGCCCGCCGACCACGCCCGCGACCCCGGCGAGCGCCGCGCCGACGCCGAACACCATGAGGTACGGCCGCGAGAGCTTGATGCCCAGTAGCTGGACCATCTCGGCGTCGCGCGTCCCGGCCCGAACTACCAGCCCGAAGTCGGTGTACTCGATGAGGGCGTACACCAGCACGACGACCACGGCCGTGATTCCGATGACGTACAGTCGCCACTCGGGGAACGCCCCGACGACCGGCAAGTGAACCGGGCCGCTGGCCCACGCCGGGCGGGCGAAGTTGTAGCTCTGGCCCCCGAACAGTATCTTGAACACCTCCTGGACCACGATGGCCAGCCCGAACGTGAGCAGTATCTGGTCGGTGTCCGGTCGGTCGTAGAAGGGTCGCGCGACGAACCGCTCCATCAGCAGGCCGACGACGAACACGACGACCGGCACGATCACGAGCGCGGCCAGAAAGCCCCAGCCGAGCCCCAGCGTGGCGTACCCCCAGTCGGCCAGCCTGCCGCCGGTCGGTTGGATCTGGAGCGTGACGAGCAGTCCGGCGTAGGTCCCGATCAGATACAGCGCGCCGTGGGCGAAGTTGACGAACTTCAGCGTGCCGAGGATGATCGACAGGCCGATGGCGACCAATACGTAGATCGCGCCCTGCTGGAGCCCGTTCAACAGGATGGTGATCACCCTGTCGAGAGCCACCACCAGCACGACGCCGTCAGCGACGAGAAACACGGCTCCACCCCCTCGTCGTTAGCGATTCGCTTCCGATACGTACCTCCTCCCCCACCATGGTTGTGTGGTATTCTCTTGCAATCATAAAGGTTGGTGCCTCGGCCCGATTTCGGCGGACGCCAGCGGCGTCCACACCGGATTACTCGTACGGGCCGAGGTCGCACTCCGCGGCCGGTCCCTCGTCGCAGCCATAGCCGATCTCATCGCGCGGCGTGAGTTCGACGATCTCGAAGAACTGTCCCTGCTCCTGTTCGTCCTCGGGCAGACCACGCACCACCGGGACGGCCCGGTGGGCCTGGTGGTCGCAGGCCCGCATCGTCTCCGGCCCCATGCCGATGTTGTCGTACTCGTAGTCCTCCAGCTGTCGGATGACCTCCGGCGGGTAGAAGGTGCCCGCCCGTTCGACTGCGGCCGCGTACTGGAGCGTCTGGGCGTACGCCAGCTGGGCGACCCCGGACGGAATCCGGTCGTACTCGTCCTGGAACGCCTGCGTGAACTGGTTCGACGGCTCGTTGTCGATCTGGGAGTCCCACGCGGCGGTGCCGAACACGCCGTCGATGGCCCCGCTCGCGGCCTGCGCCATCGGTCGGTTGTACAGGGGCATCACGATCTCCACGTCCTCGTTCAGCCCCCGGTCGATGGCCTGCGACAGCGAGTTCGCGCCGTCCAGCCCGTAGTGGTTGAGGAAGAGTACGTCGGCCTCGTCTCTGGGCACCTGCGAGAGGAACGACGAGAAGTCCGACGTGCCCAGCGGCGTGGCCACGCTGTCGATCTGGGACCACCCGGCCTCGGTGAAGTAGGTGTTCATCGACTCCTGCTGGGACTGTCCCCAGTTGTAGTCGGCGTACAACTGGTAGAAGCTGAGGTCGTCGCCGTACTCGTCGGTGACCACGGGTGCGAGCGCCTGGGCCGACATGGTCGTGTTGAACACCTCCCGGAACGAGTACCGGACGCAGTCGCTGCCGTTGGTGTCGTCGGCGTGGGTCAGGCCGATGCCACCGATGAACACGACGCGGTCGTTGACCACGAAGTCGGCCTCGGTCGATACGGTGGTCCGGTCGGCGGGATCGAAATCGCTCGTATCCGCGCCCGAATCCGTTTGTCGAGTCCCGGCGTAGTCGTAGCGCAAGCGCAGCCGCAGGTTCACCGGGTCACTGTTGCGGTGGATCTGGAGCTCGGCGCGGGCGTCGGTGAAGCTTTCGGTGTCGTCGTCGACGGTCTCGCGCACGGCGACCGACGCCGATCAGGCCCGCCAGTCGGCCCAGCGGATGATCCAGCGGGACAACGCCATCATGGTGACGGGCGGGTCGTCGAGTGCGGTGGCGGTCGCGGTCCAGGAACTGTGCCAGCGCGAGCGGGTCCAGTTCATGGCCTGCCTGACCCACGCCGACGACACCAAC
>PXSM01000165.1:0-1466 GCA_003023465.1 Halobacteriales archaeon SW_6_65_15
CCTCGCGCTCGGTGATGTCGACCAAGTAGCCGAGGTAGTGGGTGACGTCGCCGGTCTCGTCGCAGACGACCTTGGTGGTGTCTTTCACCCACCGGACGTCGCCGTCCTTGGTCTTGATGCTAGGGTTCGTGGCTGAATCGGTCGGTCGTCTCGTCGCTGTTCTGCTCGACCTCTCTGGCGATCCGGTCGATCTCCTCGTCGAGGTGCAGGTCGGTGTACGGTACGTCACCGGATTCGAGTTCCGTTGGCGCATAACCGAGCACGTCTTCGACGTCCTCCGAAACGTACTCGACCGGCCACCCCGGTTCGTTCTTCCACCTGAAGACGATGGCCGGACCCTGCGCGAAGATGTCGCGCTCTTCCTCCAGTCGCTGTTGGACCTGCTTCCGCTCGGTGACGTTCCGGAAGTAGACGGAGATGCCGGTCTCCGACGGATAGGCCCGGACCTCGAACCACGCGTCCAGCGGCTCGGGGTAGTACTCCTCGAACGACACGGTCTCCTGTTCGCGCATGGCCTGTTCGTACTGCTCCTCGAACTTCCGGCCGACGGCGTCGGGGAACTCCTCCCAGACCTTCTTGCCGACGAGCGTCTTCCCTTCGGGATTGATGATCTCGTGGGCGCACTCGTTGAGGTAGGTGAATCGCCACTCCTCGTCGAGCGCGAAGAACGCGTCGGAGATGCGACCGTCGATCTCCTCGAGTTCGCTCTGGGTCCGGTCGTTCTGGATGGCCGACGCGAGGACGTTGGCGACGCTCCGGACGAAGTTGGCGTCGCGGTCGGTGAACTCTCGCGCGGTGGTCGCGTAGGTGCCGAGCACGCCCCACGGGTCGTCGGACGGGCCGACGGGAACGCTGATGGCGCTCCCGACGTCGTGACTGGCGAGTAACTCGGAGCCGGAGAACCGGTCGTCGGCCCGCAGATCGGTGACGACGACCGACCCCTCGCGTTCGAGGACGGAGCCAATCGGCGAGTCCTGTTCGGTCGGGACCGTCGCGGTCCCGACCAGTCCGTCGCGCCAGCCGACGCCGTCTCGGAGCACCGCTCCCGTTCCGTCGGGCGAGAACTGGAAGACTCCGCAGTAGTCGGCGTCCAGCGCGTCGGCTACCGCGGCGGACGCGTCGTGCAGCAACAGGTCGTGATCGTCGGCGTCGAGGGCCTGTCGGCCGAGTTCGCCGACGATCTCCTGCTGGCGAACGTGGTCGCGAAGTTCTGCGTTCGCCTCGGAAGACGGTTCTATTTACACCCCTTACTAAGCGAGTATGTGTAAAGCCTTCTCTGCTAGTTGACATCGCGCACGGACGGCTTCGTCATCGACCCGCCGACCGTCGTACTCGAATCCCTGAAGTGTCTGCCACTCGAACCCCCGCCAGAGACGATGACAGAGGAGACGACGATGGAAGGGGTCATCCGCGCGCAGGGCCACGAGAACGTCTCCGGCGCGCACGCGAGCACCTTCGAGGTGACG
>PXSM01000165.1:1499-19355 GCA_003023465.1 Halobacteriales archaeon SW_6_65_15
GTGACGACCGACGACTACCTCCCCCCGGCGGGCGACTGCATCCTCGGCGTCGAGGCCGACCGCGCTCCGGCGGACTTCGATCCCGAGTTCGTCGCGGCCTGCCAGCACTCCGACGCGACTATCACCGCCACGTTCGAGGTGGGGAGCCACTCCGAAAGCGACGACCACAGCGAGACCGTGACCGGCCGGGGCGACCCGGATCTCACCTTCGAGAGCGACCGGAGCGCCGTCGGTCGGACCAGCGACTACGTGGACAACCGCACGATCATGCTCGGTGCCGAGTTCGCCGCCGGGGGGGTCGACCGCGAACTGGTCGCCGCGCTGGCCGACGGCGCGGACCTGACGGTGACGCTGACGGTCGAACGCGAGGAGTGAGGTCGCCCGTCGAATCGCCAACACTGGAATTATTCCGTTAGCTTAAGAAAATATATAAATTATCTAAACACAGCTATAGATTTCTCACAAGGGTGATGCGGTAGCGAGGCAATGAACTCATCGCGCTCGGTGAGACAGCCGACAGAGACGCGCCGGGTGTAACAGCCGACGAGCGAGTACCCGGTGAGACAAACTACCGGGTGGGACTGAAAGGGGCCGATTCTGGCCGGGCTGTGCGGAAAGGCCAGAATATCCGGCGGAGCGACCGCGACCGGGCGGGGGCTTTCTAAGACCCGATTGCTACAACTACTGCATCGATGGAGCGACTACCGTTGAGCCGATGAGACCGCACAGCAACTGCAAGCTGATGGGACTTCTCAGGAAGAGAAGTCGCCCGAGCCTACTAAGCGCAATCTCGCGTCACCCGTCGATGACGAGCGTGACGTGAATCTCGACCGTGAGATTGTGACCGACTCGCTGTTGCACGGTTGTCCTGATCTTCTGGTGCAACTCCGAGTGCTGTTCGCTGGGCGGCCGCCCGAGCGTGATCATCACCTTCTCCGTCCGATTGTTCAGCGACGTCCGATCCTGCTCGACCTTGACGTCCACGAGACTGACGTTCCCGTACGATTCAGCGTCGATGAGCGTGCTGACGTCCTCCTCGATGGCGTCTTCGAGCTGGGACCGCTTCGCGTCCGCGTACGTGACGTTGAACAGAAACGCGGAGACGACGAGGATGGCGACGAAGAGCGTCCCGCCGCGTTTCAGGAGCGCGCGCCGCGTCTGGGGGACCTGAATCCACGACTGCGGGCGGTAGCCGAGATACCACAGCGTGACCAGCCCGGCGAAGTTGATCGCGAGGATGTTCACCGCGAGGAGGACGCTGGACTGGATCGCGACCGCGGGTTCCCACCACGCGATGCCGATGCCGACGATGGCGGCCGGCGGGAGCAGGGCCGCCGCCATCATCACCCCGACCAGAGCCCGCCCGGCGGCGGTCGCGATGCTGATCACGCCCGCCATACCGGCCACGAGTGCGACGACCAGCGAGAGGAGGTCCGGCGACAGTCGCTCGACGATCTGCGGTGCGGCGGTCAGGGCGAACCCCGACGGGAGCAGGTACGTGGTCTTCATCACCCACGCGAAGACGGAGGCACTCGCTATCGCCAGCACCACGCCGAGCGCCTGAAATCGCACGCCGTCCCAGAACAGGTCCGACTCGTCGATGACCGTACCGACGCTCGTGCTGACCGCGGGGCCGAACAGCGGCGCGAGCACCATCGACCCCACGACGACCGCCGACGAGTCGAGCAACACGCCGGTCGTCGCGACGATGGTACTCAGTATCATCATCGTGACGAACGTCCGCAGGTCCGGGATGAGATCGGCGGTCTTGCCCTCGAGTTCCGCGGACGCGATCCGCGCGTGTCCGCCGTCGCCCGCCGTGGCTCCGTCCGCGTGCCCGAAGATGTCCACCTCAGTGTTGATGAGCACCACGTGGTCGTCGGAGCCGAGTCCCGTCTCGTAGAGGGCTTCGAGGACCGACTCGACCTCCTCTTCGGGAATCGAGACGTACAGCACCGCCTCGTACTCGTCGGTGCCGGTTTCGTGGGTCGCGAAGTAGTCGATACCTCGCTCGTCGAGGACGCGCTTCACGTCGGGGAAAATCTCCGGCGGGACGGTGGCCTGAATCAGGCGCACATTGGTAGACGTTCTCGTCGCGGCAGTGAAAAGCAGACTGGCCGCCGGAGGCGAGTAGGATTTACCTCCCTGGCGTCCTCACACTCGACCATGACCGACGACCCCGAACCCGCCGAGAACATCAGCGGCGGGAACCCGGCGGCGAGTTCGTTCGCGGAGTTCGCCGCGGGCGAGGCCGCGACGAAAGCCGAGGCGGTGGTGGACCGCCTCGGGGAACTGTACTGGCAGAAGACCTACGGCGGGCAGGACGCGTTCGAGTGTCTGGTCCGGACCATCCTGAGCCAGAACACCAGCGACAAGGCGAGCCAGCCTGCCCACGATGCACTCATCGAACGCTACGACGGCCCCGAAACCGACCTCGCGGTCGCACTCGCCGGGGCCGACCACGACGAACTCGCCGACACCATCCGACCCGCGGGCCTCTACAACCAGAAGGCCGACGTGCTGCTCTCGGTCGCCGACCGCGTGCTGGCCGAGTACGGGACCGCGGCCGAGTTCGACGCCTTCGTTCGGGAGAGCGACCCCGCCGAGGTCCGGGACGCCCTGCTCGACATGGGCGGCGTCGGACCCAAGACGGCCGACTGCGTCCTCCTGTTCGCTGGCGGACGAGGTGGCGTCTTCCCCGTGGACACTCACGTCCATCGCATCTATCGACGGCTCGGCGTCGCGCCGCCGAACGCCGACCACGAAGCGGTCCGGGCGGTGCTGGAGCAGGACGTGCCCGCCGAGAAGTGCGGCTTCGGACACACCGCCTCCATCCAGTTCGGCCGGGAGTACTGCTCGGCGCGGAAACCCGCGTGTCTGGACGGACTGGACGAGTGCCCTCTCTCGGACCTCTGCGACAGAGTAGGCGTGGACGTAGAAACGGGCGAGGTGGTGGACCCCGCGGACGCGGACTGAAAATCGGGACGAATCGACTGGATTACTGCAGGTCGTCGGCGACCGAGAGCTTCAGATAGGGCGCGAGTTGCTCGTCCTCGTCGCGGAGCGCTACCGTCTCGCGCTCGGGGTCGTAGCGGACCACGCCCGAGTCGGACAGCTTCGGGAGGTGGTTGTGGTACAGCCCCGTGAGGATGCGGTCGTAGCGGTCGCGGGTCGGGTCGCCCTCGTGGACCGCGATCTGCTCGGCGAGTTCGCCGAGCGGAACCGCGCCGACCTTCCGTGAGAGGTAATGGAGCGCGTATCGGCGTCGGTCGTCCGCGAGGAGGTCGAAGATGGCCGTCGGGGAGAGTTCGGCGGTGTCGATGCTGGACGTGGCGGGATCGGTCGTTTCGGTTCTCATGCTGACTCCATACTCGGCTTACGCGGCAGCGCACAACTCGTCTCACTGCGCTCCTTTCGGAGTTCGACGGTCCATCGGGTGCGGAGGCCACCGGCACCTCGACGGTCCACGTTCCCTCTATTCTCGCCCCGTCGGCGAAGGCGGTCAGCCCCAGCGATTCGAGGTCGCGCTCGAATTGGAGGGTGGCCGCGGTCGTCTTCCGAATTGCGTCGTCCGAATTCACACGTCCTCTCGGCGACGCACGTATTTAACCTCGCCGCCGGACTCACTCTCGCGGCCGACTTCATCCTCGCCGTCGGCCGGAGGTCGGCGACCTCGCGGTCGCGTCGCTACCTTGTTTGGCCGCTTCGAGCAGGTGGGCTCGCAGGTGGCGCACGTCGCGGCGCTCCCGACTCCGCCACGGAAACAGGAGGAGTTTCCGCGCTCGCCGCCGGGGGAACGACGAGAGGTACGTCACCTGCCGGTTCGAGAGCGGGACCGTTCGGGTCGTGCCCGCCGTCTCCGTCGCTTTCCCCGTCTCGGTCGCTCCTGCGGACTCGGCCTCCGCTTCCTGCTGGCGCTCGATAGCCCGTCGGAGGTCGTGGACGAACTCCCACCTCCCCGACTTCGGGCGCAAGGCGTACATCAGCCGGTTCTCGCGCTCGCGCAACCAGTTCGAGAGGACGTACCACTCCTCGTCTTCGAGGGTCACTTCCAGCACCCCTTGCTCTATACTTTCAAATAGGCTGGAATACTTTTTAGCGTTCGGGTCTATGGAGGATATTCGATGGTATCCGGAGTGACCGTCACAATCGACCCGCACGTCCACTCGGAGGGGTCCTACGACGCCAAGGAACCGGTCGAACTCCTCCTGGAGCAAGCCCGCGACATCGGCCATCGAGGTGTACAACGCGTGGATTTTCACCGGGTATCGCAACCGTCGCGCCCGCCAGTTCGCGGCGCGCAACGACTACCCCGGCGTCGCGGCGAGCGACGCCCACTCGGCAAAGTACCTCGGCCGTGCCTACACCGAACTCACCGTCCAGAGCGCCGACTCCCGGGCGGCCCTCGACAGCGACCGCATCGTCGAGGCCCTCGCCAACGGGGACGCCGAAATCCACGGCCGACGCCAGCCCCTCCACCGGAGCGTCCGCCACTACCTCAAGGGTGCCGGCAAGAAGGTCGGCCACGGCGTCGCGTCGAACGTCCCGAGCTTCGCCAAGCTGTAAAACATCAGTGGAGATTTTCTCACCGACTAGATAGATTTCCTTAACACTTTTACATACATCTGAAACAGGGGTACACAAATTCGACGCTAGCTACTCCCGAAGCCAATGAGAAGAAGCCCTCGCTCGACCTCGCTCGCCCTTCATCCGCCAGGCCCTTTCCCAATTCTGTTCGCACCGCGCCCCGTACCTCCCCGCGTTGCTCACGGCTTCGCCGAAAGACTCGCGTTGCTCGTCTTTCGAGCCTTCCTTCGCTCCGCTCAGGAAAACGCCGTTCGCGTGCCGAGGCGTCTCGCGGCTCGGGCACGAGGTCCTCGCGGCGCGTCCCGTGGACTGTGGCGGTTCACGAAATCTGGTCGATCGCGGAAGCCCGCGAAACGGAGTGGCAAGGGTCATTCGGGCTGCCAAGGTCGGCGAGAGAGGTATCGTCCGATTCGCACGACCACGAGGGTTTTTAACCCCTGACCGTCTGGATTCAGTTACGCGACATGAGTACGCTGGTGGTGTGCGTCGACCGCGACGACGACATCGGGGCCAAGACCGGGGTGGAAACCCCCGTCGCTGGCTGGGAGGCGGTCCGGTCGCTCGTCACCGAGATCGGCCTCGCGGACCCCGAGGACGCCAGTGTCAACTGTCTGCTGGAGACCCTGCGCGTGGCGCGGGACCTCAGAGCCGACGACGAGGACGCCACCGTGGCGGTCATCTCAGGAGCGGCCGAGACGATGGTCGGACGCGACCGGGCCGTCGCCGACCAGATGGACGGCCTCATCGCCGAGTACGACCCCGACTCCGCGGTCGTCGTCATCGACAGCGCGCAGGACGAGCGACTCGTCCCCATCATCGAGAGCCGGGTGCAGGTCGATGCCGTGGACCGCGTGGTCGTCCGGCAGGCCCGCGACATCGAGTCCACCTACTACCTGCTCAAGCAGTTCCTCGCCGACGAGGAGTTGCGCCAGACCGTCCTCGTGCCGGTCGGCGTGGCGATGCTGGCCTTTCCGATTCTGCTGATGGCGTTCGGCCCGGCGACCGCCGTCGCCTCCATCACCGCGGTCATCGGCCTGTTCGTCCTCTACAAGGGCCTCGGCGTGGACGACTACGTGGCCGACCTCCCGACCCAGACCAAGGACGCACTTTACTCCGGCCGGGTCTCCATCGTCACCTACGTCGTCGCGGCGGGCCTCTCGCTCATCGGCGTGTTCGCCGGGGCGCTCCGGGTCTCGGACCCCTCGGTTCCGACGCAGGGCGTCCTGCTTCCCGTGATGGCGTTCGCCTACGACAGCGTGCCGTGGCTGGCGGCGGCCGCGCTCGCGGCCTCGACGGGCCGACTCCTCGACGAGGTCATCCGCAACGACCGGGTGCGCAACTCCTACCTCAACCTCCCGTTCGGCGTGCTGGCGGTCGGCCTCGTCGTCCGAGGCTTCTCGGCGTACTTCCTCCAGCGCGAGGGGTTCGTGGACCCGCTGGTCGTCCCCCAGATTCAGGCCGGGAGCTTCGGCGTCGAAATGCTCGTCCTCCACCCGGGCACGCGTATGGCCCTGTACGTGGTCGCGGGCCTCGTGGTCAGCCTGCTGGGCGTGCGGGTCTCCTCGTACCTCACGGGTTCGACGCTGGAGGAGGAGTTCGAGGACGAGGAACTGGTGGAGTGACGACTGCGGAGCACCATTCGAACTCCCGGTCCGGCTTTGGCCGTGTGCCATTTAGTACCAACCCTCCGGGCGTTATTTACGACGAGCGGTTCCACCGGTAGGTACCGATGTCGTCTCCCTTCGCGCAGGCGATCTACGACGCGCACTTCGACGACCGGCGCAGGCCGCTCGTCGCCCACGACGGCGAGGAGACCGAGGAGCACTCGCTGGACCACTACTTCTCCGAGTTCAGCCCGGAGGCGGGCCACGACGCGTGGCTCGAATCGTGGCTCGACGGACCCGTGCTGGACATGGGTGCCGGAGCGGGCCGACACGCCCTGTACTTTCAGGACCGCTTCGAGACCGTGGCCATCGAGCAGAGCGACCTGCTCGTCGAGACGATGCGCGACCGCGGCGTCGAGGACGCCCGGCAGGCCGACATGTTCGCGCTTCGCGAGCACTTCGAGCGCGACCGGTTCGCGTCGGCGCTGGCTATCGGCACCCAGACGAGCCTCTCGGGCTCGCTACCGGGACTCCGGCGGTTCCTCCGCGACCTCGCGTTCGTCACGACGCCCGACGCCACCGCCGTGGTTGACGGGTTCGACCCCGAACACGAAGTCACGAAGGCGAAACTGGACTACCGCGCCGACCCCGCGCGAGGACTCGCGTACCGCGTCCTGCAGTACGAGTACGACGGGACCCTCGGCGCGCCGTGGTTGTACCGGCTGTTCACTCCGGACCGCGTTCGGGAGGCCGTCGTCGGCACCGGCTGGGAGGTCGCCGAAGTGAAGTACGGGGACGACGACTGGTCGCATCTCTACGAGATCGCACTCCGAAAGCGCTGAGGAGAGCGTTCCGGGCCGACAGCTTCGGCGTCGTCCTCGCCGTCCACTGGCTCCCGATTCGCCGCACCTAAATCCGCACGGTCCCGACTCACTCCCATGACCGAACGGCCATCATCTGCTGCCCGGTCGGGCCAGTGGGTCAGCCTCTTCTCGGGTGGCAAGGACTCCTCGTGGGCGCTCTATCGAGCCCTCGAAGCGGGTCTGGACGTGTCCCGTCTCGTCACCGTCCACCCCGAGGGCGACTCCTACATGTACCACGTCCCGGCGACGCGACTCGCCTCGCTGGCGGCCGAGAGCCTCGGCATCCCCCTCGTGGAGGTCGAACCCGAGGACTTCGAGGCCGAGATCGCTGAGGAGTCGGGCGCGCAGGGCGACGCGGAACTCCGGCCGCTCGAAGCCGCCCTCCGGGAACTCGACGCAGAGCTGCCGGACGGCATCGCGGGCGTCACGGCCGGAGCCGTCGAGAGCGAGTACCAGACCTCCCGCATCGAGGCGATGGCGGACCGGTTGGACGCCGACCTGTTCGCACCTCTCTGGCAGCAGGACCCGCGCGAACTCGCCGACGCGATGCTCGACGCGGGCTTCGAGATCACCATCATCCGGGTCGCGGCCTACGGACTCGACGAGTCGTGGCTCGGCCGGACGCTGGATAGCGAGGCCATCGCGGAACTGGAGGTGCTGAACGAGAGCCACGGCGTCCACATTCTGGGCGAGGGTGGCGAGTTCGAGACGCTGGTGACCGACGGTCCGCACATGGAGCGACCCATCGAGTTGGCGTACGAGACGGAATGGGACGGCACGCGGGGGACGCTCCGGATTACGGACGCGTGGTTGGCGGAGTAGGTCGAGACGAGAGTCGGTTCGTTCGGCGTCGGATACTGTTGGACAGACACAACTACACGGTTCCTGAGCATAGGATAATATTTCCTTAAATTAGATATTCGTTTTCCCAGTCGCGTGTTGCCAAGTCATTCGCGACGCGCTCGGTGACTCACCATCCGGCGCGTGCGTGCGCGGCCGTGTGCCGCGCCAAACCGCGCGAGGGATGAGCACCGCAACGCAGTGAGGAGCGCAATCGGCTGGGGAGGGTGTGGTTCCCTGTTTGGGTGGATGAAAGGGGCCACCCGGTCGCGCCCGAAGGGTGTGGTCGGCTCAGCGATCCCTATCGCGGGCCGATGCGTTGCGGTGCGGTGAGGCCTACGATATGTCGCTGAACGACCGCGATATGTCGCTGAACGACCGCGACAGGGCGGGGGCTTTCTGAACGTTATCTACGACGACTGCTCTAACACCTCGCTCAATTCCCAGCAGCCGAGCAGGAGGTTCTACCTGTTCTAGACAACAATTTCGCCGACAACTTCCATTAAACGTCGTCTCTGGTTCGCCCGTAACACTTCTTTCCGTCCTCACCGTCCCCTCCCATTCGATGGACCTCGAAGAGCGAATCCAACGCGAGGAGGGACTGGAATCGGTCTCCGAGACGCAGGTGATCCGCTACTGGCTCCGCGAGGAGTTAGACGAGGCCGACGACGGCCCGCTGGACGCCGACGCCGTCGAGAGCCAGCCGGGCCTCCGCGAGGAACTTCTCGAACGCAAGCCCATCGCCAGCCGCACGTTCGGGGCGGAACCCAGCGACTGGTACCACGTGGACCTCTCCGAGGAGGAACTCCGGGACCTCCGGGTCGTCGTCGGCCCCCACGACGAGGACTGGCGGGCGCTCGCCGAGGACAACCGCGTCGGGGCCATCGCGGAGCGAATCTACGAGGTCGAGACCGACGAGACGACGAACGTGGCCGAACTCGACGCCGAGACGCCGAAGGACGTGAGCGAGGTGGTCGAACTCGCGGACGCCATCGACCCCGAGGGACCGGTCAGTCGGCTCGTCGTCGCCAAGGAGGGCGACGACCCGGCCTACGTCGTTGACGGCAACCATCGGGCGGTGGCGCACGTTCTCTATCTTCTTCGGGGTGGGGAGTTCACCGGTCAGGAGGCGTATCTAGGGATTCAGGGTTAGATGGGACGAAACTCGTGGAGGTCAACTGGTCGGGCGGTCGGAAAACGTGACTGTCTGAGCTAGCTACTGGTCGGCGACTGTGACTGCAGCAGAGCTAGCTACTCCCGAAGCCTATGAGAGGCCGCAACCGCGACAGCACCGCGCCGGATGGTTGGTCGAAGAAGTCGTGCGTCCGTCCGGACCCCGATTCGAGCGCCGTCTACTCCCCGTTCAAAATCTGGGTGTGCGCCCCGATCAGAGCGCCCGCGAGGTCCATGTTCTCGACGCGGGTCTTCTCGTCGATGATGGAGTCCCGGATGTCGCAGTCCCGGATGGTCGCCGACGGGAAGACGATGGAGTTGTTGACGCTGGAGTTGACGACCTCCGCGCCCGGCATGACGTGGACGTTCTCGCCGACGGTGGTGTTTTCGACCGCGGCGGAGTCGGCGATCCTCGCGCTCCTGCAACCACTGGACGAACCAGCCGGGTTCGTCGGGGTTGTTCCCGCTTTCGAGGTACTCGTCGAGGCGCGGGATGGTCTCGGCGGTGAACGCGTAGCAGGCGATGGAGACCAGCGTGCTCTTGGGGTCGTCGGGCTTCTCCTGGAAGTCCACGACCTGCTCGCCGTCGAGTTCGACCAGTCCGTAGGACTTCGCGCGCTCGCGCGAACCCACGTCGTAGGCGGCCAGCGTCGAGGCTCCCTTCTCCTCGAAGAAGTCCACGAAGTCGCTGACGCCGAAGCTGATGAGGTTGTCGCCCGCGATGACGAGGGTGTCGTCGGTGATGTTCTCGCGGTCGAACAGTTGCGCGAGGGCTCCGACGACGCCGAACTTCTCGTCCTCCTCGGTGGTGTCCTCGACCGTCAGCCGCGGTTTGTCGAACTCGCTGTCGGCGAGGTGGTCGCGGAAGTCGTCGGCGAACCGCTCGTTGGTCGAGACGTACACCTCGTCTACCCGGTCGTCGGCCTCTAGCTCGGCGAATATCTGGTCGATGACCGTCGAGTCGCCGACCGGGAGGAACATCTTCGGTCGGTGCTTGGTGATCGGCCAGAGTCGCGTCGCATATCCCCCCGCGAGAACGACAGCTTTCATACGACGAACGTCTATCCGGCGCGGTAAGTCCTTTTTCATTTACGGGGTACGAGGCTCGCCCTCGGTGGGTTCGCGTCCGAGCGCCGAGAATCAGCGGTACGAGAGTGGTTACGTCTCGGGACGCCCGCGTCGGCCAGTTTCGGCAGGTGATTGTGGTGGAGACCCACCGCGATTCGGTCGCGGTCGTCGGTCGATGCCTCGGCGGAGTCGTCGGCGACGTGTTCGATGAGGTCCGAATACGCCGCAACGTCGTCGTCCGTCGCGTCGAGATAGGCGAGGATCTGACGGCGCTGGGCGTCGGCGAGGACCTCGAACAGCGCGTCGAGGTCTATCTCCGGGATCGTCCGGTCTCGGAGACTCGACGAGTCGTCCGGCGTTGCCCCCTCTCCTCCCGTCGGTGTGAATTCGTTACCCATGTTGCGGCGTGCTGACGAACACTTTCTCCCGGACCACAAAGAACAGTGGGCCTAAACACCTAGGGTCGGCCATCGCTTTCGTTCTCATCCCGGTTCTCGTCCCGCGTTTCCACCCCGCTTCGTCGGCCGGAGAGAGGAACGAGATCGCGGGGAAGGGTTCGACGCCGGGAGGAGTCCGACGCCGGATCGCCGGGAAAGGGTTATGTCCCGCCGGGCGCGACGGAAGGACATGCGCGAGGCCAACGAGACGACCCGCGAGCGCATCACTGCCCACCTCCGCGAGACCACCGCCTCCCCGAGTTCGCTGGCCGCCGAGTTCGACGTGACGCCCGGTCTGGCGGTCGAACACGTCCGCCACGTCGCCCGGTCGCTCTCCGAGGACGACGAACAGCTACTCGTCGCACCCCCGGAGTGTCGGGAGTGCGGCTTCGACGGCTTCGACGACCCCGCCAACCGACCGTCGCGGTGCCCCGAGTGCAAGAACGAAGGCATCGACGAACCGACGTTCACCATCGAGAGCGTGAACTAGGCGGTAGTAGTGCGGAGGGAGGCGAATGGAAGAGAAGGCAGGGGAAGGCGGAGCAGTGGACCTGCTGAGTAAGGACCGGAGGGCGCGTTAGCGTCCGAAGGGACGCGCCTTGGGATTTTCATGAAAGTTTTGCAAGCGAGCCACCCGCAGGGCGGCTCGCGCAGTAAAAGTTTCAGTCGAAGCCTAGAGATCGGTCCGAGGAGAGGTCGTACTCCATCGAGGAGCCGACCTGTACGAACTCGTAGTCGTCGTCGGTGAGGAACACGCCGCCGTCTGCGACCGCCGCCTCGACTTGCTGGAGGACCGCGTCCTCGCACGGACCGTAGGTGCAGCAGCCCGTGTCGTCCTCGAAGAGCGCGCCGTGCTTGCCACAGACCAACTCGCCGTCGCGTTTGGTCGCGCCGCTGCCCTTGTCGAGGCGCACGTCGGTCCAGTGCTGGCAGTAGTTCTCGTAGGCCGCCACCTCGCCCTCGTCGGTCTTCGTCAGGATGGCCTCGCGCTCGTCGAAGCCGTCTCGGATCGTGAACAGGAGCGTGGAGTCCGCAGGAACGTCGGCTACGTCGGCGATTCGGCTGTCCTCGTCCATCTATTCGTGGGTATCTGGTCCGCGCTTTTCAGCCTTCTCATCGCGTCGCTGGAGTGGACGCGGTAGCGGTGTTAGTCGGACGGGGCCGTCGAAAAGGCGCTTAGGCGCGTAATCACGCGTTGAAGAATTGTACAAACCTGTTAAAGAATCATATATAGACGTCTAGACTTCTTCTGGATTTCTTGCGACCGTCGTGGCGTCGTTCTGACGAATGCTCGAACGTTCAGAAACTGGTGAGGAGAGCCGGAGACCGTTTAAATCTACGTTACGGCGCTCTATTTCCGATTATAATTACCTAATTGTAGACAAAAGCAATATAAAACTATAGTTTGTGGGGTACTACCATGGCTTTGAGCCACGAAATAAGACATGAATCACGATAATACCAACGCGAAAGACACTGAAGGAAGCATCTCACGGCGGCAGTTGCTTCAGAGCACTGCTGCTGCGGGCGTCCTCTCGCTACTCTCGACGACGGGGAGCGCCGGCGGAACGACGGACGTCGTCGTCCGGGCCGAGGAGGCGGACGTACCGCTCCTCGCGTCGTCGGCGTCCGTCGTGGACGAACTCGAGGCGACGGCCGACGAGAGCCAACAGCCCATCGTAGACTACGCCGAGCGAACCGACGGGCTCGCGGTGAAGAACCGGTTCTGGCTCGCGAACGCGGTCCTGCTCGAAGTCGATACCGCCGAAGTCGATCCCGCAGAGCTGGCCGCACAGACGGGCGTCTCGGAGGTCCACCCCAACTTCCACGTCGAGATTCCCGAACCGGAGGTCAGAGCGGCGAGCGCTGCCGCCGACGGGGACGTGACGTACGGCCTCGACCAGATCGACGCTCCCGAGGCGTGGGAGACGTACGGCTCGCGGGGCGAGGGCGCGCGAATCGCGGTCCTCGACACCGGCGTGGACCCCGACCACCCGGACCTCGACGTCGCGCCCGAGAACTTCGCGGAGTTCGACGGCGATGGCGAGCAGGTGGACTCCGACCCGCACGACTCCCACTACCACGGCACCCACGTCAGCGGGACGGTGGCCGGCGGCGACGCCTCCGGGACCGCCATCGGGGTCGCGCCCGGAGCGGAACTCCTGAACGGGCTCATCCTCCCGGACGGCGGCGGGACCTTCGCCCAGATCATCGCCGGCATGGAGTGGGCGGTCGAGCAGGACGCCGACGCGATGAACATGAGCCTCGGCGTCATCGGCTACGCGGGCCAGATGGTCGAACCCGTCCGGAACGCCGAGCGAGCGGGCACCCTCGTCGTCTCCTCGTCGGGCAACTCCGGCCCGAACACGTCGGGGTCGCCCGCGAACGTCTACGACAGCTTCGCGGTCGGTGCTACCGACGAGTCCGAGGCGGTCGCGTCGTTCTCCAGCGGCGAAGTGGTGAACACGGCCGACGCGTGGGGGTATCTGGCCCCCGACGACTGGCCGGCCTCCTACGTCGTCCCGGACGCGTCGGCTCCGGGGGTGGACGTGACCAGCGCGTTCCCTGTGGATCACAGCAACGGACCGTACCACGCGATTTCTGGCACGTCGATGGCGTCGCCCCACGTCGCGGGACTCGTGGGCCTGATGCGGTCGGCGGCGGTCGAAGAGGCCGACCCCGAGCAGGTGAAGACCGCCCTCCGGACGACCGCGTGGAAACCCGAGGGCGAACCCGACGACCCCGACTACCGATACGGAACCGGCGTCGTGGACGCGATGGCCGCCGTCGGGCGACTCGCGGCCGACAGCGGCGTCACCGGCACCGTCACCGACGCCGACGGTAATCCGCTCGAAGGCGTGACGGTCGAACTCGACGGGTTCCCGACCGAGACCCACGCCAACGGCGAGTACACGCTCCGTGCCGTCGAGGGCTCCTACGAGGTCTCCGTCGACGCCTTCGGCTACGCCGGCGAGACCGTCACCGTAGACGTGACCGACGGCTTCGTCACCCGGAACTTCGCGCTGGGCGACGACCTCGCGGTGACGACCACCGCCGACCAGCCCGACGGCCTCGAAGCGGGCGAGGGCTTCGACGTGGACCTCCGAGTGGCCAACGCGGAGGCGCTCACAGTCGAACAGGTCGGCGACTTCCAGGGCGACGCGTGGCTCTCGGTGAACGGCGAGGAGGCGGCGTTCGGCGAGCAGGTCGCGCTCGACGTCGGGTCCGGCGTCGTGACGGTTTCGGTCGAGACCGGCGAGGGCGGGTACGGCGACCTCGAACTCGAACACGCCGTGGCCGGACTGGGCGAAACCGTCTCGGTGACCACCGGGCCTACGTCCGTCTACGACCGGCCGACGCCCGTCGCCATCGTGGACGCGCCCTCTGGCGGGTACGCCGCCGACGTGGAGGCCATCCTCGCCGACGAGGCGCACCCGCGCCACCAGTTCTCGATCCTCGACCCCGCGGAGGCGCTGTCCGCGGCGAAGAACCGCGAACACGAAGCCTACGTCGTCCAGAACCTCGGGGACGACGAGGACCTCGTCGCCGAGTTCGCCGACGTGGCGACCGCACCCGAGGTCGGCGTCGTCTACCTCGACCAGTTCGGCGAGGCCAGCCACGCGGTCTCCCAGCTTTCGGCGGCGACCGGCGACCCCCGGGACGTCTCCGACGCCTACGTCCAGATGGCGGCCCCGCCCGTGAGCTACGCCGTGGACCGGAGCCATCCGGCGCTGGACGGCATCGCCGAGGCCGGCGACGCCGTCACCATCACGGAGCCCGACCCGGTCGCGGTCGGTCCCGGACTGTACGTCGGCGGCTTCCACACCTACTTCGAGGACTACCGCGGCCACGCCGCGGGTACGACGATAGCCGAGGCCGCACTGGGCGCGCTCGAAACCGGTGACGGCCTCGCGGTGGACGACCTCTCGCGGACCGTCGTCGCGGCCTCGCTCGGCGTGGGCCTGTTCGTGGACCGGGACGCCTTCACGCCGAACGGCCGAGCGCTGCTGGGCAACCTCGTCGAACACGCCGCCCAGACGCCGCCCGTCGAGGTCGTCGAGGTGCCGGCCGAGCGCGTCACGCCCGGCGAGGCCGCCACGGCCCGGATCGAGGTCGAGAACCTCACCGAGCTGGAGTTCGGCGTCTCCGGTCTCCAGTTCCTCGACGAGAGCGACCTGACGCTCTCCGTGGACGGCGAACCCGTCCCCCTCGGCGAGCCGATCACCTACGACGAGCCCCGCGACGGCACCGTCGAGGTGGCCGTCCGCACGCCGTCGGACGTCATCGGCGAGTTCGCGCTGGACGCGCGGTTCGTCACGCTCGACCGGCGCGACCGCGAGGTCGAGACGGCGGCGACGTTCCGGCCGACGACCGTCTACGAGTCGCCCATCCGGGTGCCCGACCAGCTCGACGACCTGCAGGCGGCCGTGGACTTCGTGCGGCCCGGCGACGAGGTCGTCGTCGGAGGAGGTACCTACGCGCTCGACGCCGAACGCGGCTTCCAGACGGGACTGTACGTCGGCACGCCCGGCATCACGATCCGCGGGGCGGCGGGCGAGACCGCCGAGGTCGTCCACGCCCGCGACCTCCCGGCACCGAATATCGTCAACGTGGACGCCGACGACGTCACGGTGGAGAACGTCTCGGCGAACGTCCTCGGCGGCGAGATCGACCCGAAGAACCTGGTCGGTCACGGGATTCGCATCAACGACGGCGTCAGCGGCACCACGGTCCGGGACGTGACCGCGGCCGCGACGACAGGCGTCTTCCTCGACAAGGACGTCTCGGACGTTCGCGTCGAGAACGCGACCGTGTTCGAAAGTCCGACCGGGGTCGGCACCGACCTCGCGGGCGGCCCGGTCGAGAACGTCACCGTCACCGACCTGACGTTCGAGGACCCCTACTTCTTCGGCTGGGGCGGCGTCTATCTGGAGAACGCCGACCGCGTGACGGTGACCGACTGCGAGGTCACCTACGAGACGGGTTACACCGCGGGCATCTACGTCTTCGGCGACTTCGACGGCGGGACGGACGCCCGCATCGCGAACAACGTCATCACCGGGCCGGACGACGACGACCCGTTCATCGACTCGGACAACGGCATCTACGTGGACGGCATCGAGGCGACCATCGAGAACAACGCCATCGCCGACACCTACGTCGGCATTCGGGTCGGCCAGTACGGCTTCGGCTACAACCCGCCGAGCGTCCGGATTCGGGGTAACACCGTCGAGAACGCCAACACCGGCTACCTCCAGTACGGCGACCGCGTGACCCTCGAGGAGAACGTCTTCGAGGCCGACACGGGCCTCCACTTCGACGGCGGCTACTTCGGTCTCAGCGCCGACTCGGTCGCGGCCCGGTACAACGACCTCTCGGCGACCGACGTGCCGTTCCGAGGCGAACCGGACTCTGGTTACGGCTCCCCGGAGGGTCCCTTCGACGCCCGGCAGAACTACCTCGGGGACCGCGAGTACGGCGACACCATCGCCGACGGCGACGTGGCCTACGACCCGTTCCTGACGGCACCGCCGGCGGAGGCCGACCTTCCCGAGCCAACTCAACTCGGAACCGACCTGACGCTCGATCCCGGCGGAACCTACGGACTCGGCGTCCCCGGGCCGACAGATCGGACCATCTACGACGTGCTCGGCGTGGACGGCTACGGCGACTTCGCCGGCACCGTCGAGATGTGGGACCAAAACAGCGGGAAGTGGAAGGAAGTCACCGGCGAGGGCAATCTCGCGTACGTCGATACCCTCTACGCGTTCAAGGTCACGCCCGAGGAGGGCGTCCGGGCGGTCGTGGACTTCCAGCGCGCCGACGACCCGCCGGTCGGTCCCGACGGCACGCCGCCGGGCCACCGCGACTCCGAACTCGGTCGGACCCACCTGCAGAAGGGCTGGAACTTCGTCCCGGCACCCCAATTCGGCGCGCAGGACGAGGTGTTCGACCCGGCGGTCGTGGACGCGGTCGAGGACGACCTCGACTCGCCCGGCGGCCAGTTGGGCGACGGCGAGAAGCACGCCTTCGCTGGCTACAAGGTTCGGGCCACCGAGGACGCGTGGCTGAAGGCTGGAATCGACGCCTACGACCCGACGATGACCGAGATATACGAGTCGCTCGGACTCGATCCGGTGATCCACGAGAACGCCGGAGCCGACGCGACTGCGAGTGGCGAGACGACTCCCACGGTCGCGGACGTGCTCGAAGTCGCACCCGACGAGGAGACCGCCGCGGACATGATCGCCGCGCTGGTCGGCCGTCGCGTGGGCCAGCGCCTCGCCACTACTGACGACCTCGAAGCCGCGGCGGACGAGGCTCAGGCCGTGGCCGAGACGGCCGTCCGCGCGGCCTCCGCGGCCGACCGCGACCTCGTGAAGGACGCGACTCACCGCGCAGTCGGCGCGGCGCTCCGGGCGCACTTCGGGGCCGAGATCGCCGAGGAGGATTCGGACGACTTCGACTCCGAGGCCGCCCGCACCGCCGCGGAGCGTTCCGACGACGCCAGCGCGTCCATCGACCTGACGGCTTCGGCCTTGCTGGACTGACCAACCGGTAGTCGCTCTCTTTCTCTCGTTCTCCTTCTCTCGCGCAGAACTCGCGTTTGGACACAGCGATAGCCGCCCGACCAGTCCACGGAGTTTCGCTCGGTGAAACAGCCGACGGAGAACGCCCGGTGACCCAATCCCCTGTCGGGGTGGACTGAAAGGGGCCGCCCGGTCGCGCGTGGTTCGGTCGTCTGAGCAGGCTACTATTCGGCCCGCACCTTCCGCGCGGGCCAGAATATCCTGCGCAGCGACCGCGACCGGGCGGGGGCTTTCGAAACGTTGTTCGCTACGACTCTTCCTGTACTCCCCTGACTGTTCGTAGCGACCAGAGCAGAACTCCCCGCGAAGAAAATCACTCGTAGTGTTCGCGTTCGACTCGGGCATCGAAGGCGTCTGCGAGTCGATTCGTGACCGAACCCGAACCAAGCTCTACCTGCTCGTCATCCCCCAAATACACCTCCTCAAGCGGCCGGATTTCCCACGTCGAGTTCGTCAGGAAGGCCTCGTCGGCGTCCCGCAGATCGTCGGGCTCGTAGCTCGCCTCTGCGGTCGGAATCCCCTCCTCGTCGGCGAGTTCGAGGACGATCCGGCGCGTGATACCCGGCAGGACCGGCCTGTCGAGACTCGGGGTGTAGAGGGTCCCGTCGCGGACGAAGAACAGGTTGCTCGTCGCGCCCTCGGCGAGGTTACTGTCGGCATCGCGCATCAGTGCTTCGTCCACATCCTCGCCGTC
>PXSM01000165.1:19394-24163 GCA_003023465.1 Halobacteriales archaeon SW_6_65_15
CCGCAATCTTTGCGGCCGCTCCGCGGAAGCTCGGCGACGTAGACGACGACCGTGGGCTCCGCGACCGGACCGGGCGCGAGCTTGCCGGGCTGGACGCCCCGCGAGATGGAGAGCTTGACGTAGGCGTCTTCGAGGTCGTTTCCGGCCAGCGACTCGCGGATTCGACCCCGGAGGTCGGCGTCCGAGAAGCCGTGGTCGAGCGCGAGCGCCTCGCAGGTCCGCCGGAGTCGGTCGGCGTGGGCCTCCCACTCGAAGATGGTGCCACCGTAGGCCCGCAGGGTCTCGAAGGCGGCGTCGCCGTACATGAACCCGCGGTCCCGGACGCTGACGGTGGCCTCCTCGGCGGGCACGAGGTCGCCATCGACGTGGTACTGCATGACTGGTTTGTGGGAGACCGCGATGGAGAAGGTTGCGGTTACTTAGCTGGTGATATCGGTAGTTTTGGGTGGTCTGCTCGGGATGGGTTTAGAGGTTTCTTGCCCGGTCACTACCAGTCGTCGCAGAGGACGTGGCCGAGAAGTCCTCGAAAGCCCCCGCCCGGTCGCGGTCGCTCAGCGACATATCCTCGGTCTCTCCGCACCGTCGGAGACAGGCTCCGACGAGCCGTTGCTCGCTTCGCTCGCAACGACACCGCCCGACCTTCGGATAGGGGTCGCTGAGGCGACTGAAGTGGACGCGACCGGGCGGCCCCTTTCATCCCCCCAGACGGATCGAGACGCGAGGGCCACGGCCTCCCCAGCCGATTGCGCGTCTCGTCGTTCGCTTCGCTCACTCCTGCGATGCTCATCCCTCGCGCGGTTTTGTCGCGCCACGAGGGCGCTCCCCCGCACGCCGAGTGTTGTTGGTTGAGGATTAGAAACATGTGCTAAAAGCACCTTTTCATTGCTAAGGAAAATGAATAGAATTCTTACGCAAACCATTAGACTACTTTCCGAAGCATCGCTGAGAACCGCTCGAAGAAATCCGAAACCCGAGATGAGGAGCTATCCGTCCTCGAACGCGGACTGGTGAGTCCGGTGCTCGATTCCGACGGTCACCGCGACTGTGCCCGGTCAATCCAGCGCGAGATGCGCTTCTCCGAGAGGCCGGTCTCCTCGGCGAGGAGTTCGGCGTCGGCCTTCGCCAGTTCCGTCACGTTGGCCACGCCCGCGTCGCGGAGTCGCTCGGCGTACGCCGAACCGATGCCCTTCACGTCTTCGAGGGGTTCGCCGTCGCCGACCGGTTCGTCGGTGGCCTCCGCCTCCTCGACGCCCGACTCTTCGTCCGTCTCCTCGGGCGTCGGCTCGGGTTCGTCGGCGGCCGTCTGGTCCGGTTCGGCGGCATCCACGGACGGTTCGGTCGCCTCCGCGGGTTCGGCGGCCTCGTCTACCTCGTCCGGTTCGGTGGTCACGTCCTCGGTGGAGATGCCGGTCTCGGCGGAGTCGCTCTCCTCGACGCCGCCGGTGTCAGTTTCGGTCGCTTCGGTCCCGCCAGCGTCCGTCTCGGTTGCTTCGGTCTCGGTCGCTCCCGTCTCGGGTTCCCCGACTTCCGTCCCGCTGGCCGGTTCGGCGGTCTCCGTCCCCGCGGGCGGGGTGTCGGCGGATTCCTCCGCGCCGGTTTCGACTCCTTTCACGGCGCTCTCGTTCTCTGCGTCCGGTTCGGCCGACTCGTCTGGTTCGCGTTCGATGGTGACGCCGGACTCACCCCGGCGGACCTGCGAACGGTCGTCCTCGAGTCCGAGCAACGACTTCAGCTTGGTGAGCAGTCCCATTTGCGTGATGGTAGATTGCCGCGGTACTTAAAGCCGTTCACGCAGCGCCGCGTTCATCGCGTCCACGGGTGCGTCCCGACCCGTCCAGCGCTCGAACGCTTCGACTCCCTGATACAACAGCATCCACGCTCCGTCGATGGTGGTCGCGCCGCGCTCGCGGGCCTCGCGCAGGAGTCGCGTGTCGAGCGGCCGGTACACGGCGTCCAGCACCGCGAGACTGGAGTGGAGCGCGTCGGCCGGGACCGGCGACCGGTCCCCCTCCATACCGACGCTGGTGGCGTTGACCAGCACGTCGGCCGCCGGAACACGGGATTCGAGCGAGTCGAGTCCGCCGGCGGTCGCGTCGCGCTGACCGTCGGTACCGCTCGTTACGTCCTTCGCCAACGTCTCGGCGCGTTCGACGGTTCGATTCGCTACGTGGACCGCCGCACCCGCGTCCGAGAGCGCGAACGCGGCCGCCCGGGCGGCTCCGCCGGCCCCGACGACCACGGCGTCCCGGTCCGCGAGCGTCACGTCGTGGTGGGCGAACGACCGGCGCACGCCCGCGGCGTCGGTGTTGTGGCCGGTTGGCGACGAGTCGGTACCTCCGGAGTCGTCGTCCGGAAAGCCGACGGTGTTGACCGCGCCGATGCGCGCCGCGAGGTCGTCGGGTTCGACGTGGACGAGGGCGTCCTCCTTGAACGGGATGGTGACGTTCAGCCCCGAGATGCCCAGCGCGGCCGCACCCTCGATGGCGGCCCCGAGGTCGTCGGGGTCGGGCTCGAAGGTGACGTACCGGGCGTCCATCCCGAGTTCGTCGTAGGCGGCCTCGTGCATCGGTGGGGAGAGCGAGTGGCCGACCGGATTGCCGAGCAGTCCGAATACCTGCATGCGCGGGACGAACAGCGCCACGCCCATAACTGGTACTGTCGCGAGCCGGGGTTTCGAGAGCTAATGGCCGGCTCACGCCCGAGTGCTATCGCTTCCCAGTCGTATTACGAACCATAAGTGTTACGTACGCCTCAGCGAACTTTTCCGTATGCTCAGGAACAGACTCCGTCATCCGCTGATGGCGGTTATCGCGACATTACTGCTGACCCTCCCGTGGATATCCGTCTGGTCTACCGGCACGTACCACGCGCTGGGTGATCTCCAGACGGTCGCGGTGAGTGGACTCGCAGTTCTCGGAGCGTCCTTCATGCTGGCGTGGGGCGCGGAAACTGCGGAGAAGGACGTACCGCGCGCGTTCGCCATCGCCGTGCTCGCGGTGCTCGCGGTCGCGCCTGAGTACGCGGTCGACGCGCTCTACGCGTGGCAGGCCGGGGCCAACATCGGAACCGAGCGCGGCACGGAGGCCGCGAACCTCGCCGTCGCGAACATGACCGGCGCGAACCGGATCCTCATCGGCCTCGGCTGGTCCGGCATCGCGCTGTTCACCGTGTACCGGGCCGGAAGCTCCGAGGACCCCGCGGTCGTCCACAGGCCCGGCTTCCTGAAGAACAGGGTGGAGCTCGACCGCAACCTCGCCACCGAGATCGCCTTCCTGCTCGCCGCGACCGTGTACGCGTTCTTCGTCCCGCTCGGCGACGGCATCAGCATGACCGACACCATCTCCCTCGTCGGTCTCTACGCGCTCTACATCGCGATCATCATCCGCGGCGACGTGGAGGACCACGACGATCAGGTCGGCGTTCCGCGATACTTCCAGAGCTACTCGAAAGTGCCCCGCATCGCGACCGTTCTCCTGCTGTTCGGCTTCTCCGGGACGATGCTCTACACGGCGGTCCACCCGTTCGCACACGGCCTCGAGAACCTCGGACTGGCGCTCGGCATCCCGCCGTTCTTCATGATACAGTGGATCGCGCCGCTGGCGAGCGAGAGCCCCGAACTCATCGTCGTCGCCTACCTCGTCAACAAGGCGCGCTCGACCGCCGGGTTCAACGCGCTCATCTCCTCGAAGCTTAACCAGTGGACCCTGCTCATCGGGACGCTGGCGGTCGTCTACAGCATCGCCGCCGGGCAGATCGGCACGCTCCACTTCGACGACAAGCAGGCCGCCGAGATCTGGATCACCGCAGCCCAGAGCTTCTTCGCCCTCGGCGTGCTGGCCAACTTCAACATCAGCGTCCGCGAGGCGCTCGTGATCCTCACGCTGTTCGCCTCGCAGGTCGTCATCGAGTTCGGGGTGATCCGGACCGTCGCGGAACCGGCGGCGACCGAGTTGAGCATCCTGCTCCTCTACGCCTACACCGTGGTCTACCTCGTCCTCGGGGCGGCGCTGTTCGTGACGCGGCGCGAGGAGGTCCGGGCGATATTCGTCCGTACCGCCGTGAACGCCCGCGACGCGATTCCCGGACAGTCCGAGCAGGTCGAACACGCCGACTGAACCCCTTCCGACGCGCTTTTCTTCCGGTCACGTCGTAGTTTCGCCCGTGATAGCTATCGTCGTCAGCCGCGCCGATTCGGCCTCGGTTCGCATCGGCGAGCACCTGCTGGACCTCGGAGACTGGGAGGCCCGCGAGGACGACTCCCTGCCCGACGCCGAGGGTGGAGGGCGGTTCTACCGAACCGGAGGCTTCGAACTCCGTAAGTTCGACGACCTCCACCTCGAAATCGAGGACGCGGCCGAGGTCTTCGGTCACGGCGGAACTGACTCCGACGCCGAACCGCTCCCTTCCCCCGACCTGCTCGTCTTCGTTTCGCGCCACTCCGGGGACACCGGACCCCTCCTGACGGCCCACTTCACGGGGAATTTCGGCCCCGCCGAGTTCGGGGGCGTGGACAACGGTCTCGCGGAGGCGTGTCCGAACGCCCACGCGCGCCTGTTGGCCGGGTTCGAGGAGTACGCCCCCGAGGGGTACGACGTCGGGATGGAGTGCACCCATCACGGCCCCTCCTCGGTCGGGGTGCCCTCCCTGTTCGCGGAGTTGGGAAGCGACGAGGAGCAGTGGCAGGACCCCGAGGGTGCGCGCGCGGTCGCTCGGGCCGTCCTCGACCTGCGAGGGGCCGAACCCCACCGCGAGCGACAACTGGGCGGCTT
>PXSM01000166.1:0-4403 GCA_003023465.1 Halobacteriales archaeon SW_6_65_15
GTACGCCGATGCCAAGCGGGCCTACTCCAACGCGAGACAGTCCGCGCTGGCCGACCTCCCGCAGGACGACGAGGGCAGAGCCAAAGATACCGGCCCCGCGCTGGTCTATGCGGCCCACCGCGTCAGAGAGCAAATCGGCGAGTGCGTCCTGCTCTGCGTCCCGAGCGACCATCTGATAGCCGACGATTTCGAGCAAACCGCCCGCAAAGCGGCCCGCGCCGCAGTCGAAACGCGGGGGGTGGTCACGTTCGGCGTCGAACCGACTCGGCCCGCGACCGGATACGGTTACATCGAACCTGCCGATTCGAAAGGCGAGTGGGCCGAAATCGAGCAGTTCCGCGAGAAGCCCGACGAAGACGCCGCCCGACAGTTCGTGGAGGACGGTTTCTATTGGAACGCCGGACTGTTCGCGTGGACGCCGGACGCCCTGCTCGGAGCCGCCCGCGACTCGCCGCTCGCCCCACTCGTCTCGGACTTGGAGGCTGGCGACCCCGAGCGCGGATTCGCCGAAGTCGAGTCTGTCAGCATCGACTACGCGGTCATGGAGCGCACCGAGGACGCCTACGTCGTGCCCGCCGACTTCGAGTGGGACGACGTGGGCGCGTGGGACGCAATCGAGCGCGTGGTCGAGACCGACGAGGACGGCAACGTGATTCTGGGTGACGCCCTGACTATCGACGCCGAGGACAACGTGGTCGCGGGCGACGACGAGACCCACGTCAGCCTCGTCGGCGTAGACGAACTGGTCGTCGCGACCTTCGACGACCGCGTGCTGGTCGTGCCGAAGGACGAGGCCCAGCGCGTGCGCGAGGTCGTCGCGGAGTTGCGCGAGCAGGACAGGTTCTGACGGCCGTTTAACCTTTCGTCGTGGACGTCGTACGACCTTGGTCATGCCAGACACGCCGAGCATCCAGACCGTCGAGACCGAGGACGAGTTCATCCACGTCCGCTTCCGGGACCCGGACGACTTCGACACCATCCGGACGCCCGACTGGGCCGCGAACGCCGCACAGGACGTCTCGGAGGGGTCCGAGGTCCGAACTGGCAAGCGAAAGGACAGCGACGACTGGGAGGTCCAGAGCGTCCTCATCAAAAAGAGCGTGGGCGAGGACAAGGCCCGCGAGGAGGCCGAGGAGATCGTCGAGAAGATAGAGAGTTGAACGACGGAATCAGCGCTCGGAAGTCGCCGACCCGTCGGGGACGAGCAGGTCGCAGTAGTGGATCGTCGCGTCCTCGGGACCGACCCCCTTCGTGACTCGCTCCCGTTCTCGCCGCAGGGGTCCACGTCCTCGGGGAGGTCCGCGAGGAAGTCGGCGTCGAGTCGGCGGCCCGCGAACGAGGCGGAAAGAGAGTCTCCCTCGACAGCGACGACGGTGGCTTCGAACCCCGCGTCGAGGAACTCGCGGATCACCTCGTCGGTGTCCCGGCCCCAGATGGGCCAGTAGCCCTCGACGTCGGTGTCGGCGAGGCGGTCTTCGCGGTAGGCTCGGACGTCTTCGAGGAAGAGGTCGGCGAACGCCAGTCGCTCGACGCCCCGGCGCTCGTACTCGGCAGTCGCTTCGGCCATGGCGGCCTCGTACTCCTCGTTGGAGGCGTCGTCGGGAATCTCCACGAACCGGATGGGGAGGCCGACCGCCTTAGCCTGTC
This sequence comes from Halobacteriales archaeon SW_6_65_15, assembly GCA_003023465.1. Lineage (GTDB taxonomy): Archaea > Halobacteriota > Halobacteria > Halobacteriales > Haladaptataceae > Halorussus. The sequence goes on from PXSM01000166.1 coordinate 1,648, forward strand.
GCTCGTAGAGGTCCCGCCGGACGCCGTGCATGCTGGACCGGTCGGTGTCGGTCGAGACGGTCGTCAGGAGTTCGATCACCGCGACGGTATCGGACTGCCCCATCTCCCGGAGGGCGAAGGCGGCGTCCTTGCCGCCGCTCCACGAGAGGACTGTCGGGATTTCTGCGGTCCCCGTCACGTCAGCTTCGGAGGCGGCCGCCGTCCACGGGCATGGCGACGCCGTTGACGAAGCTGGCGCGGTCGCTGGAGAGGAAGGCCACCGCGTCGCCGAGTTCGCGGGGCTGGCCCACGCGGTCCATCGGGATGTCGGCCGACCAGTCCGCCAAGCCCTCGTCGTAGCTGTCGTACTCGCCGCGCTCGACCGACGCCTCCACGAGTTCCTGGATGCGGGGCGTCTCGTGCGCGCCCGGCAGGACGGCGTTGGCCCGCACCTCGGGTGCCCACTCGCGGGCCTGCGTCTTCATCAGGCCGATGACCGCGCGCCGGACCGCGTTCGAGAGGACGAGGCCGTCGATGGCCTCCCGGACGCTGGTCGAGGTGACGTTCACGATGGTGCCCGCGTCGCTCTCGACGAGGTGCGGGTGGGCGGCCTTGGTCAGCCAGACCACGCTCATCACGAGCAGGTCGTAGGCCTCGTACCAGTCGCGCTCGGTAGTGTCGAGGAACGGCCCGCTCCGTCGCCCGCCTCTTCGATCTCGGCCTTCGCGTCCTCCAGTTGCTCCTCGCCGCGGGCGCAGATGGCGACGTTCGCGCCTGCTTCGGCGAGCGCCTTGGCCGAGGCCCGACCGAGACCGCTCGAACTCGCCGTTACCAGTGCCGAGTTGCCCTCTAATCCGAGGTCCATGCCCGACGGTTCGCGGGCCGACCTAAAAGTTCTCTGGGTGGCGGCCACTCGTTCTGGAAATCGGGAGCGTGGGACGGCGGTGGACGCAGGGACACCCTGCAGTCTTGTCAGTTGAGTTTAACAAAGCCCTTACACGTGGTCCGTCCGTCCATAAGTACCGATGGCCAAGCAACCTCGGCGGACGGCCAGAATCGAAGCCGGCGTAGACTACTGAAGGCCCTTGCTGGCGTCGCGGGCGTGGGTGGTGCAGGCGCGTATCTCAACCGGGACGCGACCACGGCCGCATTGGCGACCAACTTTACCGCGGGTTCCGACGCGATCACGACCGGCGACGGAACGATCTCGGACGTCACCCTCGACCCCTCGATCACGCTCTCCTGGAGCGGGCTCGACGCCGCGCCGAAGAAGGCCGACGTCAGCCTGTCCGTCAAGTCCGACCAGCTGAACGCCGACTACGAGACGATGTACGACGAAACGGGGCTTCCCGTCACCGGCCAGAACAAGACCACGAACGGGTCGCAGGACTTCTCTAACCACTTCGGAGAGCGGTCGATTCTCGGCGCCCACCCGGGGATTCGAGCCTCGGACTTCGCCGACGACGAGGGGAGCGGGCCGACCGAGACGACGATGACCATCGAGGTGGCGGTCAGCATCACGGACGGGAGTACGGTACTCGCAACCGGCTCGACCACCACCCCGTACGTGGTGACCGTGACGAATCAGGGAGCGAACCTGACCATCAGCGGGTCCGCGGGCGGCGAGGTCTCGGGCTGAGAAGGGACGATCACTCCTCTCGGGCGACCTCCCGCGACTTCCGGACCGTCATCTCGCCGTCGGTCGTCACCCCGACGAGCAGGTCCTCCTGCACCTCGCGGCCGGACACCGCGTCCCCGGCCGCGTCGCTGATGCGCTTCATCAACTCGGGCGCAGCGTGGTTGACCTTCACGCCCGCCTCGTCGCAGGCCTCGTACACGCGGGAGGGCACGTCGTAGAGGTCGGTGCCCTCCTCGACGACGACCCGGACCGGGGCGCGCAGGGCCTCCGCGAACGCCACCGTCTCGCGGGCTTTCCGGACGTTCTCGCGGGCGCTGGCCTCGACGCTGGAGACGTTGGCGCGGGAGGTACCCAGCGACTCGCAGCGTCGAACCCCGCGCGGTCGAGGATCTCGTCCACGTCGTACCCGGTCTCGCTCACGACCGACCCTCCCGTCGCCTCGATAGTGCGACCGACTTGGGGCTGTCCGCCGCGTAACGTGCGTTCATGGTCGTGACTACGCACCCGTCAGGAAAAAACCCGCGGCGAAGGCGTCCGAATCGTCGCGACGTGGCCGGTCGAACCTCGCGTCGCAGAACGCTGTTGGGACTGTCCATCCCGCCGCGCGCGAGTCGGTGCCCGAACTCAACTTCCCCAGAAGTTGTCGCGGCTCCCCAGCTGGGGTCGCGACGGGCCGTCGTCCTCGTCGTCGGTCTCCTCGGATTCGTCGTCGGCTTCGGCCTCCGCCTCGGCGTCGTCCGACTCCGCTTCGGCGTCCTCGTCCATCGGGAGGCGTTCGAGTTCCTCGGCGCGCGCGTGGTTGGACTTGACGTTCGTGATCTCCACCTTCGCGCGGGCCTCCGGCAGGACGCCGTCGACCATGACGATGAAGCCGTCTTCGGTCCGGCCGACCCCGGCACCGCTCTCGTGGATGTCCTCCACGTCCACGACGACTTCCTCGCCCGGCTGGACGGGCGCGGTCTTGAGTTCGGAGATCGGCTGGTTGTAGTGGTTGCACCACTCGGCACCCCCGCGGTCGCCGTAGTGTTGACATCCCATTCCCTCGATTCGTTCCTGAAAACTCGGGCATTCCTCGGCGAGTGGACAGTCCGGCATACGGTACGCTACTTGCCGGGCGGCCTAAACCTTTACCTTCGAC
>PXSM01000166.1:4554-36675 GCA_003023465.1 Halobacteriales archaeon SW_6_65_15
GCTCGGTTCGACTACTCGCCCGCGACGAGGAACGTCTTGCCGCCCTTGCGTTCGAGGTACACGTCGTTCACGTCGGTGAACCACTCGCCGACGTACTCGTACACGCGGTCGAGATCGACGCCGGAGACGTCCAGTACCGTCCGGTCGGGTTCGTCGCCCCGGCGTTCCCCGCGAGCGAACTCTGCTATCATGTTCGAGACGTGTCGGGGGAACATTATCAAGGTGAGCCGTCCGCAGTGAAAGTGAAACTGGTCGCAAGCGTCGCTGTGCTGGCGAATCGGCCGGGCGGCAGAACCCTGGATGCCCGTCGGGAAACTCGCCGACGACGGTCAGAGGTAGTGGGCGGCGATGTAGGTCAGGATCGCGAGGGAGACGAACGGGACGACGTGGAGTCCGAGCGCGATAGTCTCGATGAAGAGGTTCGGCTCGTAGGTCGAGCCAGTGACGAGGAGGACGACGAAGAATAGGATCATCCCCAACGGGATGAGGTTGACCGAGATGTCCAGAAGCGTCTCGCGGTCGAATACGGAGTTGGCCATCGTACGCGTAGACACGGGTGCGACGAGTTTAACGGCATCGGCCGCTCAGCCGTACAGCAACTGCTCGGCCTGCGTTCGCCGCCGGTCCGCGTCGAAGGCGGGGTCCAGCTTCGAATCGGTCGCCAGTCGGTCCAGCACGAGCAGGGGGTCGGTCCCGCCGCGTTCGACTCGTTCGAGCAGCGCCTCGATTTCGCTTCGGTAGAGCGCCAGCGAGTCGAGGAGTCCGACTGCGATGGCCATGTCAACGCCTACCTCCCCGTCGGGGAAGGCGTCGCTGACGGCTCCGAAGTCCGGAGACTCCTCCGGCGCACTCTCGGCAGGTTCGAGGGTTAGACAGTGGGTACAGAGCGCAGCGAACTCGGTCTCCTCGGGGAGATACTCCCGCAGGTCGTCCGGCACCTCGAAGGTCACCTGCTCGCTTCCGCACTCGGGACAGGTCATACCGGAGGATGGGCGGGAGCAGTGAAAAGCGTAGGTGGAGCGACGGACGGACAAGTGGCGCAGAACGCGTCAAGTGAGAAACGAACCGTTGGACAGAGTGGATCAACAAACGCGGAAGGGAAGAGGCCCGGAGGCGGCTTCAGCCGCTGGAGGGCCGCGGGTTGCCCTTTTCATGAACGTTTTGCAAGCGAGCCACTCTCTCTCCTCTTGCTCCTTCTTGGCCTTGATCTTCTTCAGGCGGAAGATCTCCTCGCGCTCCTGCTCTTCGAGCTTCTGCTCGATGTACTCCTGATTCTCGCGGAGTTCGGGCAGGAGCTTGAACTCCAGCGCGTTGACCCGGCGCTTGGTGGTCTCGATCTCGCGGAGCATCTTCTTCATCGCGGTCTCGACCTCCGCGGCGAGGATGATGCTCTCCAGCAGTTCCTCGTAGGCCTCGGCGGCCTCGTCGATGCGGGCGCTCGTCCCGAGCACGCCGTACCCGCGCTCGTCGAGGCTCTTGCGGACCTTGGTGGACTCGATCTGCGGGACGACGACGCCCATGATGTTCTTGGACTCGGTGGTGATCTCGGGGTGCTCCTTGAGCGCGGCCGCCGCACCCCGGACCGCCACGTCGCCCTCCATCGCGCGGGCCATGTTGATCTTCTGCTGGGCGAGTTCGTAGTTGGCCTCGAGACCGGAGCGGACGTCCTGCGCCTGGTCGAGGATGTCCATGAACTCCATGATGAGGCCGTCACGTTTCTTCTCCAGCGTGTCGTGGCCCCGCTCGGAGAGCTCGATGCGGTCCTCGATCTGCATCAGCTCTTTCCGAGTGGGCTTGACGTCCTTGGCCATCTTGGTCGGAGATTGTGGCTGGAGAGGGTTAACCTTTTACAGTCGCGTTCGTCCCGCCCAGATACCTTCCGCGGCGTCGAGCAAGCTGACAACGACGACGTGCGGGAGCGTCAACACCGCGATCACCACGAGGTACAGCGCGACGAGACCGCGAAGGTCTCCCGGCGGCCGGGGCACCGCGACGGCGAACCCGCAGAGTATCGCCAGCGCCGCGAGCGTCAGCGGCGTCGCCTCGCGAGCGAACCTGGCCAACGCTTCGAGCGAGCGCCCCTGCCGGAGACGGTCGGCCGCGACGTCGTCGAGTGCGACCGCACGGAGGACGTGGCGAACCGAGTGCCAGCAGCAGAAGTACACCCCGACCGCGACGACCGGCGGGACCGTCGCGAAGAACGCCCAGAGCAGGCCCGTCTCGGCGGCGTCGATCCCCCATTGGCGGTGGTCGGTCGCTCGACTGTAGCCGACCGCGAGCGCCAGAGCAGTGAGCGCGGCGAACCCGCCGCCGAGCGCCACCCGGACGGTGGGCGCGAACGGCCACGCGAGCGCGAACGACGAACCGAACAGCGCGACGAACCCGTCGAGCACCGACCGATACCGGGCCGGAAACGCCACGAGCGGGACGAGCATCGGGAATCCCCCGCGGACGAACACCGCGAGGACCCGCTGGGGTCGCGTTCGGAGGTGGTCGACGCCCACCAGCGAGACGAGCGCGTGGAGGTCTCCCTGTCCCCAGTGGAACCACGTCAGAAGGACGAACGCGACCGCGGCCGCGACCGGCGCAACGAACCAGACCGCGGCGTACGCACAGCCGAACAGGAGGTACAGCGCCCCGACGAATGCGAGCGACCGGGTCCCGACGGACGCGTCCCGAGCGCGGGGGAGGACGAACGGATCGACCGCACCGTGGGGCAGGCCGAAGACGACGCTGGCCGCCAGCGGAGCGTACCGAAGCGGCGGTGGAAGTTCGGCCCCCGCGAGGAAGGCGACCGCGACGACCGCGACCGGGGACCACGCCGGGAGGATCGCGGCTCGCTCGAAGGGACCCCACGACGCCGTCCTCGTCGTGGCACTCACTCCCATCGGTCGAGTACCCAATCGTACAGGAGCAACCCCTGGACGACGAAGAGGTTAGTCGCGAGGAAGAACGTCGCCTCCTCGATGGGAAGCCCGAGCAGCGTCCATCCGGTGGTGTAGGCCGGTGCGAGCGTCCAGATACCGTTCCGAAGCGCCAGCCAGTCGATCACCCAGAGGTACGCCGTGGGCACCGCCACCGCGACGACGAGCGTGCGTCGCCGCACCCAGAGTTGCGTCCAGCCGAACCCCCACTGGAGCGCGAGTACCGGCCCGGCCCACCCGAGGATCGCGCCGAGGTACAGCGTCTGGCGGCCGGTCAGGAGCGCCACGCCGACCGCGCCGACGCCGACACCCGCGGCCGCACCGAGCGCACGGGCCCGTGGGGAGAGCGACGACTGGTCGGCACCGTCAGAGTCGTCGGCTCGCGTCCCCCGGTCGAGCCACAGCGCGGCGACCAGCGGCTGGACGAGCATGAACAGGTACTCCTCGACCGGTGCGTGCCAGAGCGTCGCCGCGACGGCTCCCTCGCCGTACCACCACACGCCGCGCTGGATGAGGTAGTTGTCCCACGGAACGGTGTACGCCAGCGCCACTGCGGTGACGATGGCGACGCCCGACCAGCGCACGTCGCTCGACGCCGTTCGCGAGCCTGTGGTAGCTACCGCGGACAGTACGAGTAGCGCCGGCACCAGAAACGTCAGGTGGAATCCGAGGTACGTGGTGAGGCTCATGGAGTGAGCGACGGCGTCGGCGGTGGACTCTGTCGTTCGCGTCCGCTCCGGTCGAAGCCGGGGCGTTTTGGTCGCGTCGCCCCGGCCCTCCTATCGGGCCAGGCGGGAGGGCCGTACCGTCAGGCGGAAGGGCGTCTCGTCAGGCGGGAGTGGCCTCGCGTTCGCGCCTGGCCGCCGCAGCGTCGTCGATGGCCTTCCGGCTTGACAGCAGGATGATGCCGAACCCGACCTTGGCCGTGAGGTCGAGGACCATGAATCCGGCAGTCTCGACGCCGAGGCCGATCACGCCGAGTCCCTCGGTGCCGAAGAGCCACCAGACCGGGTAGATCGCCCACACGACGACGATGAGGTTACGGAGCCGCGTGAAGGTGGCCTGTGCCTCCGCCGACACCTCCGAAACCTGCTCGCTGAGCGTCCCGAACAGGAAGTACAGCAACACGACCAGGAAGCCGGTGCTGACCCCCCACCAGACGAGGCGGCGTGCTCCCTCGCCGAACGCACCGGTTCCGGCGGTCAGCGTCGCGACCGCGCCGGTCCCAATCATCAGCATGTCGAGGCCCACGAGGGTTCCGAGTTGGTTACGGTTCGCCCGTGCGAGCAGTCCGAGATCGAGGAGTAACAGCGGCGTCGTGAAGAACCAGTCGGTGTACCGCGCCCAGTAAATCGGCACCTCCTCACCGCCGAGTTCGACCGTCGTCAGTCCGAACCCGAGCGCCATCGCGAGGTAGTTCACGAACGCGATGGCGGTGATGAATATCGTGACGATGAAGAACTCCTGTCGGCGTTCGTCACGCACGTTACGCCCTCTGGCGATGAAGTACAGCATCCCCACGAACATTCCGGCGGTTCCGAGCCAGAGCCATATCGATTCGCTACCAGGTTGTGCCATACACGTCGAGATATGTGAGCGAACCGAATAAAGCGAGATACCAAACTAGTGTGGTACGTTCGGTCCCGAAGTGACCGACGAACTACCTCACGCCCGCAGGACGACAGGGACGAGCAGAATCAAGGTGATTTCTCGAAGAAAGACGCGAGCAGTTTTCGCTGGCCGGCTCTGAGGTGCTGGTGGAACGTCGAACGGGTGACGTCCATCGACGCCGCGAGTTCGTCACCCGAGACGGCGTGAGGCCACTCGAAGAAGCCGCCGAAGTACGCGGTCTGGAGCGCCGAGAGCTGTCGGTCCGTTAGCGACTGTCGCACGTCGCGGACGAACCCGTGGCGCGAGTCGCCCGACCGTTCTCGATGGTGGAGTTTCGTCAATCCGACGCCGTCGTAACGCGCTTCGAGGGCCGTGACGACGGATCTCGCGGCCGGCTCGCCGGGCACCTCGAACGACAGTTCGACGCGATCTCGGGTCGCTTCGAGGTCGGTCACACGTGCGCCACGGTCTCCGACTCGGCTCAGCACGGTATCTGCCGACAGCACTACCTCCGAGAGCGACCCCGTCGGCTCGTTCCTGACGACGCTCACCCGCTCTATTGCCGACGAGGCGTCGGCCAGCGAGGGGAGGTTGGCTGGCACTCGGCCGTCAGTCGCGAGGAACAGGAGCAACGTCCCGTCCTTGCGGCGATTGGCGCCCTCGGCGGTGAACCGACGGTCGGCGGCCCCAGCGAGTTCGGCCAGAGGCATCCGCGAGTCCGTGACCGACAGTTCGACGTCGACGGCACCGTCGGTCGCGACCATCCGCTTGTTTTCGAGGGCGTCGATGGCGCTGGCAGTCGCGCGGCCGATCGACCCGAGTACGGTGGCGTCGTTGCTGTCGAAGGCGTCGGTGTCGGTCGCGTAGGCCGCCAGCACTCCGTACGTGGTTTCGCCGTAGGTCAACGGGACCGCCACGACCGAGACCGGAGGCTCCTCGGTCGCCCAGTCCACGTTCGGCGACACCGTCTCGTCGCCCGTCGCCGTCCTGACCTCACTGTCGGCGACGGCCGCTCCCGTCGGGGTGTCACTCGATATCGGAACCGATCGATCCGCGAGGTCCGCCCCGGCGTCACCAGCCCACGCGCTGGTCGTCACCTCTTCGCGGCCGAGGTCGGCCTCGCCTATCCAGGCCGCCGTGTAGGCGTCGGTGGCGGCCACCCGGTTGCAGACGCGGTACTCTACCTCCCGGCGGGAACTCGCATCGACCAGGACCTTGGTCACGTCCTCGACGAGTCCCTGAACCTCGTCGAGGACGCGTTCGACCGTGCGGCGCTTGGCGCGACACTCTTCGGCCCACTGACGGGCGGCGGCCGCGGCCCGTCGCCGCCTCGTGACGTCGGTCTGGAAGCCGACGTAGTGGGTGACCGTCCCGTGCGCGTCGCTGATGGGCGCGAGGTCCACCCGGTTCCAGAACGGCTCCCCGTCGCGCCGATAGTTCCGTAGTTCGACCGAGACGGCTTCCGCCGACTCGATGCCTGCCCGTAGCTCCCGAACTGCATCGGGGGCTGTGTCGGGGCCTTGCAGGAACCGGCAGTTGCGGCCCAGCACCTCCTCGGCGGGGTACCCCGTCAGTCGCTCGAACGCGTCGTTGACGTACACGAGCGGTTCGTCGGGTTGCGTGGCGTCTGCGACGGTGATGCCGACGGGCGCTTCGTCCATGGCGCGCTCCTTCAGCGCCTCCGAGATGCCGACGGAAGGCTTCCCGTCGAGAAGGTTCGCGAGCCGTCGGCGAAGGCGCGCGGCCCCGTCACCGTGTTTCGGGACGAACGCGCCGCCTGCATCGAGCACCGCGCCCCCGAGCGCCGACTCGTCGGCGTCCGAGAACACCACGACCGGGATCTGACCGTGGACCTCTCGAGTCCGCCGGAGCAGGTCCAACCCGTTCCAGTCGGGAAGCCGGAATTCGGTGACCACGCAGTCGGGCCGCCGGTCCCGAACCGCCTCCAGACCCGATCCGCCCGTGGACGCGGTACGAACGTCCGCACCCGCCGCTCCCAGCAGGTCCTCGACGCGGGTCGTCGCATCGCCGTCGGGATCGACGTACACCACGTCCACACCATCCATGGCTTGCATCGCCATACCACATCGTAGGACTCGACAGATATGAATCATGGGCTAGCTGGCGACCGAGCGCCCGGAGAGCAGAACGCGTGGACCGTGGCGCACGGTACATTGCGGTCGCTTCTGCGTACGACAGCTCCTCCGTTCCGGGAACGACGCTATAATGGTCTCGAAATCACGGTCGTTGCTCTATCCCCGACGTCACGCTCGCGTTCCGCCGAAAGGTGGTTCTTGCTTCCGAAACGTCGTCGGGTGGTACGAACTGACTTCGAAACGCCGCGCGAGCGAACCCGCGAACGACCGCCCGGAAGATGGCCGAAGCGTCCGCAAAAAAGCGTACAGTGCCCTCAGTCCGCAGCGACTTCTTCGGCTTCCTCTGTCTCGGCTTCTTCGGGGTAGTACTCCTCGATGAGGTCCTCGTCCACGCGGTTGAGTTCCTCCGTGGGGAGCATCCCGAGCAGGTCCCAGCCGATGTCGAGGGTGTCGTCGATGTCGCGGTTCGTGTCGAAGCCCTGATCGACGAACTCGTCCTCGAACCGGTCGGCGAAGTCGAGGTACTTGTTGTCGCGCTCGCTCAGGGCCTCCCGGCCGACGATGTTCACGAGGTCGCGGAGGTCTTTCCCCTCGGCGTATGCAGCGAACAGCTGGTCGGCGACGTCGCTGTGGTCTTCTCGGGTGAATCCTTCACCGATCCCGTCGTCCATCAGGCGCGATAGACTCGGTGAGACGTTGATTGGCGGCTTGACACCCTGACTGTTGAGGCCACGGTTGACGTAGATCTGGCCCTCGGTGATGTAGCCGGTCAGGTCCGGAATCGGGTGGGTGTCGTCGTCGCCGGGCATCGTGAGGATGGGAATCTGGGTGACCGACCCCTCGCGGCCCTCGATGCGGCCCGCGCGCTCGTAGAGCTGGGCGAGGTCGGTGTACATGTATCCGGGGTAGCCGCGGCGGCCCGGCACCTCTTCGCGCGCGGCACCGATCTCGCGCAGGGCCTCGCAGTAGTTGGTCATGTCCGTCAGGATGACCAGCACGTGGTAGCCCTTGTCGAACGCGAGGTATTCCGCGGTCGTCAGCGCGAGTCGCGGCGTGACCGTCCGCTCGACGGCGGGGGCGTCCGCGAGGTTCATGAAGACCACCGAGCGCTCCAGCGCGCCGGTTCGCTCGAAGTCCTCCATGAACTCGTTGGCCTCCTCGGCGGTGATGCCCATCGCGCCGAAGATCACTGCGAACTCCGAGCCCTCGTCGTCTTCGCCGGCTTCGTCCTCCTCGGGCACGGTCGCCTGTCGCGCGATCTGGAGCGCGAGTTCGTTGTGGGGCAGTCCGGAGCCCGAGAAGATCGGCAGCTTCTGGCCGCGGACCAGCGTGTTCATCCCGTCGATGGCCGACACGCCGGTCTGGATGAACTCCTCGGGGTACTCGCGGGCGGTGGGGTTGATCGCCGCACCGACGATGTCGCGGCGCTCGTCCGGGACGATCTCGGGGCCGCCGTCGATGGGGTTGCCCGACCCGTCGAGGACGCGACCGAGCAGGTCCTCGGTGACCGGCATCTTCATGGTCTCGCCGAGGAACCGCACCGACGACTTCCGGTCGATGCCTTCGGTACCCTCGAACACCTGAATCGAGACGAGCCCCTCGCTCGATTCGAGTACCTGTCCGCGCTTGGTGTCGCCGTTCGGCGTCTCGATCTCGACGATCTCGTCGTAGCCGATGGGCTCGTCGACTTCGGCGAACACCAGCGGACCGCTGATCTCCGTGATGGTCTGTTCCGTCATGTCGTCTTCGAGGTCCGCGACGAACTCCTCGGCCTCGTCGTCGGAAGTCGTCGCGATGCGGTTCAGCCGGGGCGCGGCGTCGATGTCGGTGACCTCGTCCACGGGGACGCCCGCGTCGAGCGCCTCGAACGCCTCGTCGTTGAACGTCCGGATGGCCCCGAGGATGAGGTAGGTCTTCTCGGGCGGACAGTTGGTGTCCACCTCGTGGAGCGCGTTCTGCTGGAGGAACGCCTCGCGGATGTAGCGGGCGACTTCCAGCGTCAGCTGCTGGTCCTCCGGCAGGGCGTCCTTGCCGACCAGCTGGACGATCTCCTGAAGCTCGTCCTCCTCGTCGAGCACGTCCACCGCCCACTGGCGCTGCTCGGGCCAGTTCTCGTCGACGTTCTCCTCGAACCACGGGTCGAGCTGGTCGGTGTACAGCGAGTACGACTCGTTCCAGTTGATCGAGGGGAAGTGACGACGCTCGGCGAGGTCGGCGTCGAGCGCCCAGAACGTCTTGACGATGCGCAGGGTGTTCTGGGTTACCGGCTCCGAGAAGTCGCCGCCCGGCGGGCTGACCGCGCCGACCACGGTGACCGACCCCTCGGTGTCGTTGATGTTCTCGAAGTAACCGGCGCGCTCGTAGAACTCCGACAGGCGCGCGGCGAGGTAGGCGGGGTAGCCCTCCTCGCCGGGCATCTCTTCGAGGCGCGAGGAGATCTCGCGCATGGCCTCGGCCCACCGCGAGGTGGAGTCGGCCATCAGCGCCACGTCGTAGCCCATGTCGCGGTAGAACTCCGCGATGGTGATACCGGTGTACACGCAGGACTCGCGGGCCGCGACCGGCATGTTCGACGTGTTGGCGATGAGGCAGGTCCGGGACATCAGCGGCTTCCCGGTGATGGGGTCTTCGAGCTCCGGGAAGTCGTCGATGACCTCGGTCATCTCGTTTCCGCGCTCACCGCAACCGATGTAGACGACGATGTCGGCGTCGGCCCACTTCGCCAACTGCTGCTGGGTGACGGTCTTGCCCGAACCGAACGGACCGGGAATCGCGGCGGTCCCGCCCTTGGCGAGCGGGAACAGACCGTCCTGAACGCGCTGGCCCGTGACCAGCGGCGTCCGGGGCGTCTTCTTGTCGGCCGCGGGCCGGGCCTCGCGGACCGGCCACTCCTGGCGCATCGAGATCTCCTCGCCGTTGTCGAGTTCGACGACGGTGTCCTCGACGGTGTAGTTGCCGCTCTCGACGGCGACGACCTCGCCGCCCTCGTAGTTCGGCGGCACCATCACCTTGTGGTCGATGCTCTCGGTCTCCGGAACCGTGCCGAGGATGTCGCCGGGTGCGACCTCGTCGCCCTCGCTGACCTCGGGCTGGAACTCCCACGTCTTCTCGAGGTCGATGCCGGGGGCGTCCACGCCGCGGTCGAGGAACGCGCCCATCTTGTCTTCGAGGACCGTCAGCGGGCGCTGGACGCCGTCGTAGATGGAGTCCAGCATGCCGGGTCCGAGGTCCACGGACAGGGGTTCGCCGGTGTTCTCGACCGGTTCGCCCGGCGCGACGTTCGACGTCTCCTCGTACACCTGAATCGTCGTCAGGTTCCCTTCGATCTCGATGACCTCGCCCATCAGCCCTTCCTCGCCGACGTAGACCACGTCGTTCATCCGGGCGTCGAGGTCAGTGGCGGTCACGACCGGTCCACTTACGCTCTCGATGACGCCGTCCTCTCGGACCGCGTCGGTTTCGGTTGCTTGGCTCATTCGTTGTCACCTTGTTCGTCTTCGTCCATTAGGTCGATACCGATTGCACGCTTGATGTTCTCGCGCAGTCCGCCGCTACCCGCGCCGCCACCGATGGAGACCATCGTCGGTTCGACGCTCGTCTCGACCTCCTGTCGCACCTTCCGCGACAGGTAGTCGAGGTCGTCGTCGTGCATCACGACGATGCCGACGTCGTCGTCTTCGAGCACGCGGGTCACGGCGTCGTCGAGTTCCGCGTCCTTCTCGGCGTCCGGGACGTTCTCGAACTTCCGGACGCCGGCGAGGCGGAACCCGGTGGTGAACTCCGGACTGCCGACGACGGCGATCTCCTGGCTCATAGTACCACCAGTTCTTCCTCGATCTCCTCTTGGCTCAGCCCCGCTTCGCGGCCGCGCGCGACGGCGCGGATGTTCTCGACCTCGCGCTCCTTGGCGAGGATGTACGACAGCACGGGACAGATCGACAACGGGAACACGTGCGAGAGTCGGTCGGAGTACTCCAGCAGTGCAACGTCTAGTGCGTGCTCGAAGCCGATGAGACTGTCGGCGCGCTCCAGTTCGTCGAGCGCGTCCGACAGGTCGTCGCCGTACGTGCTGTCGCGGACGAACGTGACGAGTTCGTCGACGTTCTCCGACAACTGCGCGAGGTCCGAGGCGGTGAACAGGTCGCCGCCCTCTATGAAGTACTCCTCGGGGTCGATGTCCGCACCGCTCCGGGCGATGCGCAGGACGTTCCGGGCGTTCCGGAAGTCGATCTCCGCCCGCAGGAAGTCGGCGTACAGCTGGTTCGCGCGGTTGTCCGTCTCGGCGACGCCCGCGATGAGGCCCTCGTAGTACGTGCGGTCGACGGCGTTCTCCAGCGGAATCAGCACGCCGGTGTCCTCGTAGTCCGCGTAGGCGGCCGCGAGGGCGTCGCCGTAGCGCGTGCGGTCGAGGAGTTCGACGGCCTCCTCGATGGACTCGGCCTCCGCGAGTCGGTCGAGGAACTGGCGGTCGAACTCGCCCGCGTAGATGAAGTCCTCCGCGATGGTCTCGCCGTCAGCACCGGAGTAGATACCCCGGATGACGGTCTTGATATTCCACGCGTCGAACTTCCGAAGGTACCGGGCGATCAGCGTGTACAGCCGACCGTCGGCCCACCGGAGCAGGTCCTCGAAGTGCTTGGCGAGGTTGCGGTTCAGTGAGTACTCGATGAGATCGACGCCCGAGTACCGCGAGCCGAGCGCGTTGATCTCCGTCTCGTACTCGGTCTCTTCCATGTACCGCGCGATCTCGCCGGGACCCATCCGGAGGAGCTTGCGATAGTCCTCGTCGTCGAACAGCTTGGCCCGTCGCTTCTTGACCCGGGCGGTGACGTACTCGTAGTTCGAGCTTCCTTCCGTCTCTTTTACGCTCATTGCTCGAAGAGGCGTTCACTGATGTCCTGAAGGTTGTCCTCCCAGACGTCCTCCAGCACCGAGTCGAACGTGTTGTTCACGCGCAGTCGGGACTCGCTACTCTCGACCACGACGCCGCCGAGGCAGTCGTACTCCCCGGCGTACTCGTAGCCGTCGTAGTCGGCGACGAGGTCCGTCAACAGCTCGTCGTCCTCGGGCTTGCCGTAGACGCGGACGGTGTCGCCGTCCTCGAACTCTTCGGCGGCGGCGTCGAGGAGTTCCCGCGTCAGCTCCTCGCGGCGGTCGCCTTCGAGCGTGGCGATGCGCTCCTCGACGTCCGCGCGGACCTCTTGCAGGACGTCCCGACGGGCTTCGAGTCGCTTCTGCTTGGCCTCCAGCTTGGCGCTGGAGAGCTTCTGTTCGCGCTCTTGGGAGATTGCCTGCTCGGTCTCCCGTTCCTGCTCCGCGAGTATCTCCTCGGCGTCGGCCTCCGCCTCGGAGCGAATCTGCTCGGCGCGCTCGTCACCCTCCGAACGAATGTCCTTCGCGCGCTCGCGGGCTTCGTTTCGAATATCCTCAACTACTGTGTCCAGACTCATTGATGAAGAGGGAAAGGGGTGCGTTTATCCGACGAGGAACACGACGACCAGCGCCAGGATGACGAGCGTCTCGGGCAGGACCGTCATGATGAGGCCCGTACCGAAGAGGCTCTCGTCCTCGGCGATAGCACCGATTGCCGCACTACCGATACCTCGCTCGGCGTAACCCGCGCCCAGCGCGGCGAGGCCGACCGCGAGCGCGGCCATGCCGTTCTCGGTAATCGCCTGAAGCGGCGTCAGCGCGTCGATTCCGCCCTGTGCGAACAGTACACCGAACTCCACCATCGCCAGCATAGTTTCGAACATAGTTTTGGAGTCTCCTATTGCTCTCGTAACCGGACACTCGTATTTCCCGTTACTGCCATCATAAAGCTTCTCAAAAGAGTTCGGCAGGGACGGAGGTCTGAGGCCGCGAATATCGGCTTATGGTACCGAATGACAAATAGCTCGAAACCGAGCCGCGGTTCTCGAACGTGCTGGTCGAAGCGACGCAGACAGAGGCTCGAGACGACGGAAAGCGACCGTCAGAAAGCGACGACAGGACGAAAAACCTCAGTCCTGCGTCGTGTACTGGCGGTCGTAGCCGAACGGCTCGTACTCCTTGCCGCCGCCCTCGTAGAACTTGCCGAAGAACTCGACGTACTCGAGACGGATCGCCTGCAGTCCGGCGCTCGTGATACCGAGCGCGAGCACCAGCAGGTGGCCGAGGACGAGCACGAGGATGCCGCCGAGGATGCCCCCGATGCCCGAGTGCATCAGGCCCGGGAACATGATGGACGCGCCTTCGTAGTGGCTCTGGACGTACTCCGGCCCGTAGCTCGTCATGAAGTGCCACTCCTCGCCGTGACCGTGGTCGATGGCGTACACGCCGAAGAACAGGAGATTGACCACGAAGGCCATCCCCGCCTTGGCGAGCAGCACCGCGGCAATCCGTGTGTACGAGAGCGCGTCCGACAGGACGCTCAGGCTCTCGAGCGCGCCGATGAGCACGCCGGGACGGCCGAGGTGCTTGACCTCACCCGCGATGTAGAGGACGAGGCCGATTGCCGCGACGGCGAGCCCGAGGTTCCCGACGGCGGGTGAGAAGCCCGCGAAGCCGAACTCGAACGGGTGGCCCGCGAAGATCTCGAAGATGAACTCCGGCTTCTGCCCGACTGGCTTACTGAAGATCCACGTCCAGACGCCGGCGAACAGCAGGACCCACGAACCGCTCTCGAGGACCGCCTCGACCGGGTCGTGGCCGACCTCCTCGATGAAGCCGAAGACGTACCCGACCGTCATGTGGACGAGTCCCAGCAGGATGGAGACGACCATCCACGTCAGCGCGAAGTCCTCGCCGACGGGCTGGAGACCTTTCTCCATCGGCGGGTGCCCGGCCCAGACGATCTCGCCGAGCACGTGCAGGCCGAAGAACTCGCCGTACAGCACCCCGAACAGCGCGGTGAAGCCGCCGGCCCACAGCGCGATGCCGCCGAGGCTGTTGATAGCCGGATTGTCGAACGACTCGTACATCCAGTAGCCGATGGCCATGTACAGGAGGCCGTACCCGAGGTCGCCGATCATGAACCCGAAGAACAGCGGGAACGTCAGGAACAGGACGACCGTCGGGTCGAACTCGAAGTACTTCGGCCGGTTGATGGTCTCGACCAGCAGTTCGAAAGGCTTGACAGCACCGGGGTTGTCCTGCACGACCGGTGGCTGGTCGTCGTCCATCGTGGTGCCACCGTCGGACGCGAGGTCCGACGAGGCTCGCGAACCATCGGTTCGCTCCCCCCCGTCGGCCTCGACGTCCTTCACGTCGGGCTCCTCCGGACCGTGCGCCTCGTGGGCGTCGTAGGAGGCGCGTTCGAGTTCGTCCACCTCGACGTGGTCGCCGACGGCGTCGCCGAGCGCGCTCGCCAACTCGGTGTAGCGCTCGGTCGGAATCCAGCCCTCGGCGACGAACGCGTTCTCTGTCGTGGCGAAGTTGAGCGGCGCTTCGGCCTTCTGGACGTCGATGCTCAGCTTCTCCTCGGCCGCCAGCAGGAATCCGGCGGCGTCGAGCTTCAGGTCCTCGATCTCCTGCTCGACGCCGTCGAGCTTGGATTCGAGCTTCTGACGCTCGTGTTCGAGTTCCTCGACGTACTCCTCGGGACTCCCCTCGGCGTCGGGGACGTCCAGTCGCGCGAAGTCCACGCCGACGAGCGCCTCGTCGAGCGCGTCCGCGTCCGCCTCGTCTTCGGGATAGGCGAAGACCGCGACGGTGCCGCCCTCGCCGAACACCTCGTACGCGCGGATGGCGCTGTCGTCGTCGAGCGTGGCACGAATCTCCTCGGCGTCACCCTCGCCGACCGCGACCTGCAGGGTCTGGTAGCCCGAGAGCAGGTCGAGGTCGATACCGAGGTCGGCGTACGGCGTGATGGAGTCGATTCGCTCCTCCACATCGCGGAGGTCGTTCTCCAGTTCGCTCCGACGGTCGTCGAGTTCGTTGACCTCCTCGCGGACGGATTCGAGTTCGTCTTCGAGGGCGTCGTCGGTGACGATGCGGCTCGGCCCGGCGTCCTCGTCGTCTACGTCGAGGATGCTTTCGAGCGAGCGCACGGTGACGAGCTTCTCGGACGCCGCTTCGGCACCCTCGATGGGGTTGCCGGGCTCGAAACCCGACCACGAGCCGTCGTAGTCGGAGAGATGCACCAGATTCAGCTCGTGGACGGTCTCGATGACGTCGTCCATGACGGCCCGCGAACCCGTCACGGACACCTTGCTCATTTGCTCAGGTCTGAGCATGCACCGCCTCCTCGAACAGGTCTACCACGTGTTCGGCGACCGATTCCTCGTTCTCGCGCGCCCGCGCTTCGAGCGCCTCGCGCTCGTCCTCGCCCTCGGCGAGGATCTCTTCGCGCTCGGCTTCGATCTCCTCGCGGGCCTCCGCGAGCCGTTCCTCGTGGAGTTCCGCCGCCTCCTCCTCGGCGTCGCGGCGGATCTCGTCGGCCTCCTCCCGGGCGTCGGAGATACGCTGGTCGCGCTCCTCCTCGGCCTCGGCGACGATTTCGTCGGCCTCTCGTTCGGCCTCCTTGATGCGTTCGAGAACCTCTGGCCTCGGCATACTAATCACGCGAAAGTTGCAGAAGCGCGTATATACTACTTGCGAACTTTCTGCCCCAACCTTTTCCTGCAGGAGCGCTCTCCGAGCGCTCCTTTGCAAAACGTTGATCAAAAGCCCAACGCACGTCCCTTCGGCGGCTAAAGCCGCCTGCGGTCCTTGCTCCGCTCGCGTTCGTTCACCTGGCCGCCCCAAATGACAGGATTATTTGGCCAGCACCCCCAACCCGCGAGCGATGGGTATCCTCGAAGACAAGCGCCGGGCGCGCCTATTCTACAAGTACCTCTCGAAGGTGTACGACACGGTCAACCCGTTCATCTGGAACGAGGAGATGCGCGCCGAGGCGCTGACGATGCTCGACGTCGAAGAGGGCGACCGGGTGCTCGACGTGGGCTGTGGCACCGGCTTCGCCACCGAGGGGCTGCTGGAGCACACCGAGAACGTCCACGGCCTCGACCAGAGCGTCCACCAACTGGAGAAGGCGTGGGACAAACTCGGCAAGCACGACCCCGTGAGCTTCTACCGCGGCGACGCCGAGCGCCTCCCGTTCAAGGACGACACCTTTGACGTGGTCTGGTCGTCGGGCTCCATCGAGTACTGGCCCGACCCCGTCGCGACGCTCCGGGACATGCGCCGCGTCGTCAAGCCCGGCGGGCAGGTCCTCGTGGTCGGCCCGAACAACCCCAAATCGACGGTCATGCAGAAGGTCGCCAACGCCATCATGCTCTTCGAGATGGGACCGTCCTACGACCCGGACATCGCAATTACTACTGTCGCGCGCGACCCCGACGAGGAGTGAGGGAACGCAAGCGACCGACTGTTCATCCACCTCGGCGCGCGCTGGCGCGACCTCGTGTCGCGCCCTCACCGTGCGAGGGATGAGCATCGCAGGCCGGAGCAACGCGGAGGCCGAGACGCGCAATCGGCTGGGGAGGAGGTGGCTCTCGCGGGGCGGTTGCGGTTTCCCTAGGCTCAAGCAGTAGCTAGCGCCCCGACATTGGAAATATTTTTCGTGCTTTTATCTTTTTACTCCTGTTCTTAGAGATTGTTTTCATGTTCGTGAAATGGTTACCCCGTTCCAGACACCTCCGCGACGATAGTGTCTTCGACGGAGAATTCGACCACGACGGTCGAACCCTCCGAGATCAGCGGGTCGTTGGTCCCCGCGAGCTGGAAGCTCGCAGTCTCACCCGCAGTCCACTCGGGGTCCGTCGCGCTGTTGAGCGGCCCGGTCGGTCCCGGTTCGAAGCCCCGCGCCGAGAAGAACGGCACCGGGGGCTGGGCGTCCAGCGGGGTGTCGTCCACGCGAATCCGAACCGAGAGGTCGCGTACGTCCAGCGGTTCGCCGCCGCGATGGACGAAGGTGAGCCGGTTCGCGTCGGCGTCGACTCGCAAGTCGATGGCGGCGCGGGGTGCGTCCGAGGGCGGCGTCGCCTCGAACGCGACGCTGGCGACGGTCCCCGCGAGCGCCGCGGTGACGACAAGCAGGAGGACGATACCGAGGACGGGAGAGGTAGCGCGGTCGGTCACGGGCTGGGTTCGTCCCGTCTTCGGGCTTGAACCTTCGGGCGAATGATGAGTCGAGAGGAGGACCCACTGAAATAGTGAGATCAAGCAGCCAAGACGGAGGGAACGCGGCTTAGAAAGCCCCCGCCCGGTCGCGGTCGCTTGCGCGACCGGGCGGCCCCTTTATCCCACCCGGTGGTTCGTTTCACCCGATGTCGTCCGGCGGTCGCGTCACCGAGCGGTTGCTGTGATGGACGCGTCATCAAGCGCGTGCTGTAACGGTTGCGTCACCGAGCGCAAGTAGTGGGCAATAGAACAAAATTGCACGCAGGAAGGAGTGAAGCGTCGCTACGAGTCAGCTTCCACGGGCGTCGCGGTCACGTTGACCGTCGTCCCGTCGTGGGTCGCGCTCACCGCGAACTGCTCGGCGGGGCCGAGCGTCCAGAGGACGCCGTTCGAGTTCGTTCGACCCACGGATTCACCCGCGACCGTGATCTCTCCTTGGAGGGGTGCCCCGGTCTCGTTTGTGAACTGCACCCGGAGCGGACCGCCGGGGTACGTGCGGTTGACCGCGAGCGTGACGTTGTCCGAGGAGTTGACGACGCCCGGTCCCGGCGGGAGCGAGTGCTCGCCGGTGAGGCGTTTGTGCTGGACCTCCTTGAACACCTCTTCGGTTCCGGCGTCGTAGTAAACAACGAGGCGTCCATGCGCGTGCTCGAAGAACATCCGGTGGATATTGGTACCACCGAATCCGGAGTTAATCCCCCAACTGGTACTCTGGTTCCATGCCCACGAGTATTGGCTCGTTATCGCGTCTCGCGCTTCCTGCCGGGAGTTCGGATTTGAAGCACCCGGATCGCGTCTATCGGTTCGGACGACTTCGCGTACAAATTCGTTACCAACGACGGACGAGAGTACGACCCCAGTATCACTGGCTGCGACGTATACGCGTGCTTGGGACGCCTTGCCCCGCATCATATCCGATATCTGACCTCTGACTGGACCTTCGAGAGTAACGAGTTTCCCCCGAAGAGCGTTTGCCTGTGCCTTCATCTGGAATCGCGGAATCGATTCCGCTCGCAATTGCATTGCTTCCGTCAACGCCAGAATTTCGTTTACCTCCGTGTCGATTCTACCGAGACCCCTAAGATACTCCGCTCTCGAGATCGTCCCGTTAATAAACGCGTTTGTGACCCGTTTCTCTTCGGCTTGTAGCGAGATGATTCGGTTCTCGATTCGATACCGATACTGGTTCAAAATCCGTTTCTTCTGCTCGTCGCTCTCGGCGGCCGCCAGCTGCTGGTCGAGAACCTCGACGCTGAGTTTGGTCCTGAACCCGTCGCGATCCATGGTCAGTGAATCTCCGAGGGCCAGCGACGGCGAGTCGAAGGCCGTGCGCGCCGGGTCCGTCCCGAGCGTCGTCACGAAGGTCGTGTTCCCGCCCGGCGCGGACTGGACGGTGTCGTTGCCAGTTCGTTGGGCGGCGTCAGTAGTGGTCTGGGCGGCGTCCGACGCGGGCGCAGTCGGGGCCGACGCCTGCAGTGCAACTGCTCCGGGCGAGAGGGCGAGCAGTAATGCCAGCATAACGGGGATGAGTCGCATTACGTTGGGTTACTCACGCATCAACCATTAAAATATGCACGGAACTATGAAACCGGGGGAGAACCGCGGAGAACAGCCGAGACGTTTTACGGAGGGTTCTGACGTTTTATCTCCGGATGGAAAGTATTTTCTTGTCGGCGGGTTCACGCGAGAGTATGCGGTCATCTGCCGCCCTCCTCGTCACCGTCCTCCTCGCGGTCAGCGCCGTCGCCGGAGTCGGCGCGGCCGCCCCCGCAGACGACCGAGTGCGCGCCCCTACTAGCGACCTCTCGGATAGCGCCCTCTCGGTCTCGGAGAACAGCCACTCGCTCTCGGAGAAATCCCCTTCCGTTTCGGGCCACGCCTACTCGACGACCTCGACCGTCGATGGGACGCCCTCGAACGGCACGAACGTGACGGCGCGCGACGAGACGAAGCTACACGTCGCGCTCCGCAAGAACGGAGACGCCCGATGGAACGTCACCGCGCAGTTCGCCCTCCGCAACGAGAACGAAACCGCCGCGTTCCGCGAACTGGCCAGTAGCTACGAGAACGGCAACGCCGACGCCGGACCCTCCGTCGCCACGTTCGAGCGCATCGCCGAGCGCGCGGCCTCGGAGACCGGCCGCCAGATGGAGATCGGGAACGTCACCCGGTCGGCTCGGCTCGTCCAGAACGGAAGCGTCGGCGTCCTCTCGCTGTCGTTCACGTGGAACAATTTCACCCGAACCGAGGACCGTCAAGTCGTCATGGGCGACGCGTTCTGGTTCGGCTCCGAGACGTGGCTTCCGAGCCTGAACGAAGACCAGACGCTGGTGTTCGTCGCACCCGACGAGTACCAGATCAACGACGCGAGCCCCTCCGGCGGCACCATCCGGGACGCGCGGGTGTTGAGCTACGAGGGACCGAAGACGTTCCAGTCGGGTGAGTTCACGGTGACCTACTCCCCGAAGAACGCCCCGCCTACGGCATCCGAACGCTTGCCCGACCTTTCGGGAGCCTCCGGACTCATCATCCTGCTCTTCCTGTTCAGTGCTGGTGGCGTCGGGGCGTACGCGTTGTTCCAACGGCGCGGTGCGGACCCCGTCAGAGAGACCGAAGATTCCGACGACGAGTCGCCAGCGGTTCCTGTGCGTGGCGACGAGGCCGGTCCAGATGGACGCGGCGGCGAGAGCGACGCCGAAGAAGACGACGGACCGGCCACCGAGTTGCTGAGCGACGAGGAGCGCGTCCTCCGACTGCTCAGGGACAACGACGGCCGGATGAAGCAGGCCCAGATCGTCAAGGAGACCAACTGGTCGAACGCCAAGGTCTCCCAACTGCTCTCGAAGATGAGCGACGACGGCGACGTGGACAAACTCCGCATCGGCCGCGAGAACCTCATCACGCTCCCCGACGAGGACGTGACCGATACGGAGTGACCGACACCGAATGACCGACCGGCGCGCAAGCCATCGCGAGCCGGTCGGCGCGGAAATCCGTTCGGCGAAAACCGCCAGCATCGAGTCGCGCGTTTCGTAAACGTTTACCCCCAAGGCGGCGACGTTTCGTCTATGAAGGTCCTGGTGACCGTAAAGGAAGTCGCCGAAGTCGCCGACGACTTCGAGATAGAGGGGACCGAGGTAGGCGAGCGCTACCTCGAGTACGACCTGAACGAGTGGGACGACTACGCCGTCGAGGAGGCCGTCCAGCTGAAGGAGGACGGCCCGGCCGAGGAGGTCGTGGCCGTCACCATCGGTCCCGAGCGGGCCGAGGAGACCATCCGGATGGCGCTGGCGAAAGGGGCCGACCGGGCGGTCCGCATCTGGGACGACGTACTGGAGGAGCCGGACCTGCTCGACGTCGAGACGAAGACGAACCTCCTCGCGGCCGTCGTCGAGGAAGAAGAACCCGACCTCGTGCTGACCGGCGTCCAGTCGGGCGACGACAACTTCGGCGCGACCGGCGTCTCGCTGGCCGACGAGATCGGTTTCCAGTGGGCCGCGGTGGTCAACGCCCTCGACTACGACCACGACGAGGGCGTCGCGCACGTCCACCGCGAACTGGAGGGCGGCGTCGAGGAGCTGACCGACGTCGAACTCCCCGCGGTGCTCACCATCCAGACCGGTATCAACGAGCCGCGGTACGCCAGCCTCCGGGGCATCCGGCAGGCCCAGAGCAAGGAGATCGCACCCAAGAGCCTCGCTGACCTCGGGCTCGACGCCGGGGCCATCGAGAGCGAACTCGACCTGACCTCGATGTACGAACCCGAGAGCGAGAGCGACGCGACCATCTTCGAGGGCGACGCGAGCGAGACCGCCGCCCAACTTGCCGAGGTTCTCCGCGAGAAGGGGGTGGCAGAATGAGTTCGGACGTACTCGCCGTCGCCGAACACCGCCGGGGCGTCCTCCGGGACGTGAGCTACGAACTCATCTCCGCCGGGGAACTGCTCGCCGACGCGACCGGCGGCGACCTCCACGTCGCCATCATCGGCGGCGACACCGAGGCGTTCGCCGACGACCTCAACCGCAAGGGCGTCGATTACGTCCACACCGTCTCGGAAGGCGAGGAGTTCAACCACGACGTCCACGTGCAGGCGGTCGAGGCGCTCCACGCCGAGATCGACCCCGAGGCCCTCGTGATGGCCAACAGCGTCAACGGTCTCGACTACGCTCCTGCGGTGGCGAACAGCCTCGACCTCCCGCTGGTGACCGACGCCGTGGGACTGGAGTACGACGGCGACCTGACGGTGACCCGCGAGATGTACGGCTCGAAGGTCGAGACCACCGTCGAGGTCTCGGGCGACCAGTACGCCGTCACCTTCCGCGGCGGGGAGTGGCCCGCGGCGGAGGGCGTCGGCGACGCCGAGATCGGGGAGTTCGACGTGGACATCGACACCGACACCGGCAGTAGCGTCACCGGGTTCGAGGAGGTCGGCGGCGGCGACGTGGACATCAGCGAAGCCGACTTCATCGTCTCCATCGGCCGGGGCATCGAGGAGGAGGACAACCTCCCGCTCATCGAGGACCTCGTGGAGGCGACCGACGCCACCCTCGCCTCCTCGCGGCCCATCGTGGACAGCGGCTGGCTTCCCAAGAACCGGCAGGTCGGCCAGTCCGGCAAGGTCGTCACGCCCGACGTCTACCTCGCAATCGGCATCTCGGGAGCCGTCCAGCACGTCGCGGGCATGAAGGGCAGTGACACCATCATCGCCATCAACACCGACCCGAACGCGCCCATCTTCGACATCGCGGACTACGGCATCGTCGGCGACCTGTTCGACGTGGTGCCCGAACTCATCGAGGAGTTCAGCTAGGGGTTCGGCTTCGTTCCTTCTTTCGGCGGTACTCGGTTCCGCCGCTTTCGCACTGTATCGACGATTTCTGGAGCCGAAGGAGTGATACGAATGACTAAAAAATTGTTTGAGAAACGCGTAGTTGGTTCTTGAGTAATGCGACAAAGCGAACCATCGAACCGCGCCTCAGCGTTCGTGGACCGTCACGTCCACCTCGGCATCCGCTACCTCCGCGGTCATCATCGTCGCCTGCTCGGCCGGGTTCGCGCCCGTCGCTGACCCCGGATTCAGTAATCGGATGCCCTCGTGAACCTCGTCCTCGACGTCGTGGCTGTGGCCGCCGATGCCGACGATCGGCCGGTCGTTCGCCCACGCCCGCGTCCGGGCCCGCGCCGTGTCCGCGACGGCGTTCAGCCAGTCCTCGCGGCTCATCACCATGCCGTCGGTCAGGTGGACGGCGCGTTCCACGGGGTTGAGCGTACCGTGTGTGACGACGAACGTGACGCCGCCGAGCGTCGTCTCGGCGACCGACGGCAGGCCGACACCTTTCGGGTCGGCATTCCCCTGCACGGCGGTCAGTTCGTCAGGAATCTCCTCCTCGCGGGCGGGGACGTGGGTATCGGAGATGATTGCGAGTTGCACGACCCCTACGTCGCGGACATGATACAAAAACGTACTGCGAGAGTCGTGGGGTCCGCAGTCGGGCGCGGGGGTCAACACGGACACCGGGTCGGTCGTCACCGGGTTTGAGGAGGTCGACGGCGGCGAGGGGGTAACCCATCATCGCCACCGATCCCAACGCGCCCATCTTCGACATCGCCGATTACAGTATTTTCGGCGACCTGTTCGATGTGGTGTCCGAACTCATCGAAGAGTTCGAGTAGAAACAGTAGCCTTTCCGGTATAGCTTTCACGGCAGAGCCCCAGAAATTTGAGATATCTCACTTTAACACAGTTGAGAGGACGTTTGTGACTTCGACTTTGTATTCCCGAGAGTTCTCCCATTCCCAAAGGCGGTCACCGTACTCAAACATGTCAAATACACCGGCACTAAGCATCCAGTTGTACTTCTCGTGTTCTGTTTGCTCGTCAGGATACGTCCGTTTCAGGAGATGACATCGGTCGAAGTACTCCATCAGTGCGATGAGCATTCCAAGTTCCAACTGAAAGCCCCCTTTATCATGTTCACAAATACCGATAATGTAGTCGGAGTGGTCAGCAATTAACTTGAACTGGATCATCGGGTGGAGACCGTCGGGAAAGTCTTCCATGAGATATGCTCTGCAGTTCTCCCCAGCCCAGTTTTGTAACTCTTCTTTAAGGTAGATGAGTTTCTGCTTCTCGTTCGCGTCCTCGTTGTAGCTTCCGAGAACGAAACACTGCGAGTCATAAGTCGGAGGCCTGGCTAGCTCCGGTCCCATCTCCATGAGTGCCTCGTACTCTGCTGGAGGGAGATTAGTCCGATGATCGTGTTCCCGGACCTGTTGGAGGAGTTCTTGAGGTTGTAGGCAATCTTTACTGGCCTTACGGACCATTTGACGGCTAGTATGTAGCACATTCTTATAGTGCTTTCGACTGTTGTAGTCTATACCAATGTGGTCACCACCACAACTGTTATTAAGTACAAATTCAAACAAAGAGGTATGCGTTGGGAGACCCACGTCAGTACGGCGAAGGACACGCAAGCATTATCGAGAAAAGCACGCAATACAGGAGATTGCGTGGCTTGATAATGTGAACGTAGTCCACGTACACTCGATAGAATCGCTGGTAAGTCAACCGGGTACGAAGAAAAACAGTAACCCACGGAATTCGCCCCGTCATATGACCAGCTCCACGTGGGGCTAGGCGTATGACTACAGACAAAGATGACCCAACACAAGAAAAATGACGGTTCCCTGCTACAGAGTAGGGAGAGTTCGAACCAGAACCCGGAAGAACAGGCTGACAACATCCGGGAACTACTGAACCTCGTTACACAAGAAACGAGGTACGTGCTGATTCAGAATATCGTGGCGCATCCAAAAGAGATGCCCTCGCTGAAGGAATTAGCATACGCGAATCCAAGTAAAAGCAAAAGTACGATTCGGAACCACCTTGACAAGCTGATCGAAGCTGACGTTGTCGAGGCAGTTCATCTGCCTAAAGAAGAACGGAGTCGAGACCTACCACACAGGTTCTTCCGCTTGACTGGAGCAGGTCGTGGTTTCCTTGAAAACCACGACCTGCTGAAGGCGGAAGAAACCCTCAAGGAGATGCATTCGATGTTGGAGAAGACGGACGAGATTCAGAAATACGCAGAAGCACCTCGTCCGAGTATTCCAGAAAACAACGACGATGAAGAGATGTCGGGCAACTCGCGTCGAAAAGTAAAGCCATAATCCAACCCGGCGCTGTTTTCTCAATAGACATCAACTTTCCGAATAGTATGAAGTGTACCCTCGAAATAACTGCATGTCTTCTAACACAGTATCGAAAATGGTACGAACCAATCCGTCACCTACTTTTTCGCCCGGTCCTGAGTACCGCCAATGGACTACCCCGAGTCCCGGCGGGCGCTGGTCGAGGAGCGCCTCGAGACGGTCCTCGACCGGGTCGAACCCACGGAACTCTCCGAAGAGGTCCGCCACGTCGCGCTGTCGGGCGGCAAGCGCGTCCGGCCGACCGTCACGGTGCTCTCCTGCGAGGCCGCCGGGGGCGAGGCCGAGGACGCCGTGGACTTCGCGGTCGGGGTCGAACTCATCCACGACGCCTCGCTGGTCATCGACGACATCATCGACCGGTCGGACACCCGGCGCGGAAGCCCGAGCGCGTGGGCCGAGTTCGGCTACGCCCCGGCCATCGTCGCCAGCGACGGACTCATCGGCGAGGCCTTCGAACTCTTCTCGTCGGACCCGCGCGCGATGGAGGCCGTCGCCGACGCGATGGTCGAACTCGGCGAGGGCGAGGCCACCGAGTTGGTCGCCCGGCCGTCCGACCGCGAGGAGTACATGGAACTCGCCCGCCGGAAGACCGGAGCGCTGTTCCGGGCCGCGGCCGAGTTGGGAGCGCTGGCGGCCGACGCCGACCCCGCGACGGTCGAGGCGTTCGGCGAGTACGCCGAGAAGGTGGGCGTCGCGTTCCAGATCCGCGACGACGTACTCGACGCCACGGCGGACGCCGACGACCTCGGCAAGCCGACGGGCCACGACGCCGAGATGGGTCGGCCCTCCATCGT
This sequence comes from Halobacteriales archaeon SW_6_65_15, assembly GCA_003023465.1. Lineage (GTDB taxonomy): Archaea > Halobacteriota > Halobacteria > Halobacteriales > Haladaptataceae > Halorussus. Next base: position 29,296 of record PXSM01000166.1, read on the forward strand.
GCGCGTCACCGACCTCACCGCCGAGGAGGCCGACGACCTCGCCCACGAGAAGTCCGAGGCCGCGCTGGCTGCGCTCGACCGCGCGGCGACGCCCGACCTGACCGCGACCGACTACCTCCGCGACCTCGCGGCGTTCGTCGTGACCCGCGAGCACTGACGGCCGTTTAACTCACCCGTTCGGCCTGCCGCGACTGGCGCGACTCCGCGATGGCGAACGCCAGCGTGCTGACGAGCCCGAGCAGGGTACCAGCCGTGAGCATCGCCGCGAGGTACGTGAGCGAGACCCGCCCGAGGAAGTAGGCGCTGACTGCGTGGAGGACGGCCGCGATGGCGAAGACGTAGAACGGCGCGTTCAGGTAGCGCCACCGGAAGCGGTCGGCCAGATACTCGTCGGTAATCTGGCCGAGGCTGGTGGTGATGCCCGCGGCGGTGAACCACGTCACGGCCCCGTAAACGAGCGCCGCGAGGACGCGCAGGGGACCGACCGGGTCGTCGGTTCCGCTCTCGACCACGTCCAGCATCTCGACGCCCCGGACGCCGCCGATGACCAGCAGGGCAGCCGCGACGACGTAGGTGATAAGCGTCACCCGGCCCGCGTACAGGCTGTTTCTGGCCGTCTCGGCCGCCTCGTCCAGTAGTTGCTCGACGCCCAGCCCTCTGCCGAGGACGTAGAGGCCAAGCAGGCCGGAGGTGACGCCGAAGACGGCCGCGCCGGGGAGTCCGAGCGCGTCGGAGATGATGGCCAGCGGGTAGATGAGCAACAGGATGCCGAGCGGAACGAGGATGGTTCCGCGGGTCTCGGGGTCGTCCAGCACCTGCTTGATGGTGTAGTACATCGATTCGAGGTCCTGCGCCTGCCGGACGACCACCCGGCGCACCCCATCGACAGTGACCCGCGAGCGGACGACCGGAATCACGCTCTCGTCCTGCGCGCCGTCGGTGACGATGACCGCCCGGACCTCCTCGCTGGTCGAGAGGCCCGCGAGTACCTCGTCGACCTCGTCGCCGACCGCCCGATTCGCGGCGATGTCGCCGCCCTCGTTGCCGGTCACGACCGCCACCTCTACCTGCTCGTCCGCGATCTGGTCGGCGAGGTGGACGCCCTCGAACATGACGTTCACGTCGCTGTCCTCGGGGTCGGCAGTCGCTAACGAGACCGCGGCCGCTTCCACCGCGTCCCTACCGACGACGGGCGTGTCGAAGGTGGTCTTGCGACCGAGGTCGTCGTCGAGGTCCACGCACAGGACCAGCAGCATTATCGGGGGGTATGCGTCCGGGGTTTAACTTCTTTCGGGGAAGCGATCAGAGGTCGGAAGCTACTCCGCTGAGGGTGTCGGAGCTTGGCTTCCTCTACAACACTAACATCAAAACAGTGTCTCTATAGCATCGATATTAAAACGATGTGCGAAGGACGAAGATGTGAGTGTAAACGGCTACGCGTAAATGGGAAGCGCAATCAGTTAGAATAACAGTCCCCGCCGAAACAGTGGTAGCGGCAACCGGAGCAACAGCCGGTGCCCCCACATTCGTTCGTACTTACTTCCCCCCAGTAACAATCGTCGGAATCAGGACAACAGTAAACCTCCGTTGTCCAACATCCAGGGTCATTAGCACACGACTCTATGTGTACTTCCTCGTATTTGCAAACACCACTAGTGTAGCAAGAGGAAGTAGTCGAAACGATGGTGTTATCCTGCTCTTCAATCACGAAATGTTTATCACCGTCTTTGGCATCGAATCGTTGTGTGACGATCATGTATGCGCGGTTAATTTCAGGCTGAACAGTAAGATCAAGCTTGAAATCTTTCATCCATTTGTGCGTACGGAGGCTGGCAGAGGGAGTCCCTTTCCATGTCCCGAAGCCCATCGAAGCAAAACCGTGATTGAACGGGAATGCCTCAATTGAGGGTTCTTCGATGATCCGCCAATCAGACTTGACGTATCGGTCGTCTACTCGCTCGGAGAGTACTTCGTTTTCGCTGACGGGTGACGAGAGAGTCTCGAAAATCTTTGCTGCGTTCCTGTTGAAGACATCTCGCTGTTTCTCTACGTCCATGCCGAAATACTGGTTTCGCAGTTCTCTTCTTTTCTTCTCTGAAATCGGTCCTCTGTCACTACTATTGTATTTCGTGACACCGTCGCTCTTCGCTGCCTTTACCTTCCTTGTACTTATCGTGAGAGCACTTACACCGCCAGCAAGTGATTGAAGAACTTTCCGCCGGTTTGGACTATCGTGCGACATTGCATTGTTATTTAGCACCTGTTGCAATAAAATTTTTTATTATTTGCTAGTTATATGCCGTAGAAATTCCTATTGTAACCGACATCCGATACCTTCAGACCCCCAATACGTAATTCTCCAAACGTACTTTATTCCCGCTTTCTGTTCTTTGCTCGCGGCCTATTGTGAATCGAACAGGAGATTATCCTTCAATCCAATCCGGACGTTCCACAGTAGTCTCGTCAAGGTCGCGGAGGTGCCACTCATCAACTTGTCTAGTACTATCACCGGCAAGAGTTCGTTCGAAATTGTATCCGAGTCCATTCTCTCCGATTAGGGCTTGAACACTGACCCAATTCAGACGTTCGCTGTCCGGATCACTTCCAGTGTTACTAAACCGATACAAAGTCTCGTCGTTCGTCGCCTCCGTTCCGATCTTGTTCACACTGGCGGATTCGAGCGATGAGCGGCCTGTGAATTCCCCTTTATTGATAGAGAGTTGCTCTGTCTCTCCCGTCTGCCACTCACTATCGATTCGCTTCCGATAGGACGTCGTGTTTTCACCGTAGTAAACCTCGAGTCGATCGGCGTCAGTTCCCGAGAAGGAGGCGCGACCCCTTACGTCGGCGTGGACACGGTCCCCCTCGACACGGACAGTCCAGAGCGTGTGGGTCTTCGGGTTGCTCGTCTCGGGGTCAAGTGACACCCTCGTCCACTCCACAGTCCCACTCCGGTTGGCAAGTTGGTTACTATGTGCGGTAGCGAGTTCGTGATTATCAGTGACTTCGCCGTCTTCGACGCCCGGAATTCCTTCGCTTGTCCCTGTGTCCTTCATAGAACTACCGGTACAGCCAGCCACGATCGCGGTAAGGCCTAACATACCAGTTCGGAGAACCGAACGCCGAGGTAATTGCGTCATAGGCAGGTATTAGATATGCTACAACTTAAATATTCTGGGTATATTGACTATAAAAAACCTTCATAGAGAGTAGTTTATAAGTTGGGATTTTCTTTTGAATGATGCGTTACTCTTGTGCTTCATCACCAACAACGTAAATTGAGTAGATAGTTTCGGAACTGTACAGAACGGGATACTCGTTAGCATAGTTGATTTCCTTCGAAACACAGATTCGCACGCTTTTTCAGCGTCGGCCCAGTACACAGTTACAACTGAATGATCTCGAAAGGCTGTGAACAGTGCGCCAAAGGGGGCAAGATGGTGCTCTTCGTCTACGGCTACTGCGACCAGCGGGACTGCTTCTACTGTCCCCTCGGCGAGAACCGCAAGAACGTCACCGACGTGTACGCCAACGAGCGGAAGGTCGAGTCCGACGAGGACGTCATCGCCGAGGCCAACCGCATGGACGCCCTCGGGACCTCCATCACGGGTGGCGAGCCACAGGAGGCGATGGCGAAGACGACGCGGTACCTCCGCCTGCTCAAGGACGAGTTCGGCGAGGACCACCACACCCACCTCTACACCGGCATCACCGGCGGACGCGAGAACATGCGTCGCCTGTCCGAAGCGGGTCTGGACGAGATCCGATTCCACCCGCCGCTGGACCTCTGGGGCGACATGCACGGCACAGAGTGGGAGGACATCCTCTACGTCGCCCGCGAGGAGGGCCTGACCCCCGCGTTCGAGATTCCCGGCATCCGGGCCGAGGAGGAGTTCCTCAAATTCCTCGACGAGGGTGCGGCCGAGTTCTGCAACGTCAACGAGTTCGAGATGAGTCAGGGGAACTTCCGCCGGATGCAGGAGAAGGGCTACGAACTCCAGGACGGCCACATGAGCGCGGTCGAGGGCTCGAAGGAGATTCTCGACGTGATGGGCGACCACGAGCGCGTCTACTTCTGCACCTCCGTGTTCAAGGACGCCGCCCAGCACCGCAACCGGATGAAGCGCATGGCCCGGAACATCCGCCGGGAGTTCGACGAGGTGACCGACGACGGGACCATCGTCTACGGCAAGACGTGGGAGACCGAGGAACGACTCGAAGCCCTCGGCGTGCCCGAGAAGTTCTACACCGTCAAGTCCGACCACGTCGAACTGGCGTGGTGGCTGCTGGAGGAGATGGTCGAGGAGGGCGACGTCGAGAAGGGCGAGATCGTCGAGCAGTACCCCACCGTCGATGGGCAAGTCGTCGAGCGGACGCCGTTGGCCTGATTTTCAGCGAGTTACGGGGCGACCGACGGGAATTATTAGTTCCGAAGCTGTCAGTCTCGCGCATGGACGACCAGCGTCGCGCCGAAATCCAGCGAGAGGTTCAGAACCGCGCCGGGGAAGTCCTCGCTGGCGTCGAATCCAGATGGGACGACGTACCCCGGCTCGACCCGTCACCGACGACGAGGGGCGGTTCCTGTGCGTGTACAGCCCGGTCCGCAACGAGTGGGAGACGCCCGGCGGTGCCGGAGACCCCGGCGAAATTCCGAGCGAGACGGCTCGCAGAGAGACCCGCGAAGAGACCGGCGTCGAGTGCGAACTCACCGGCGTCCTGCACACCCGGCTGATGGAGATCGACCTCGGAGCGCCCGAGCGACTGCCGATTCCCGTCGTGGAGTTCACCGTGCGGCCCGTCGGCGGGGCCGAGTTGACCGACGACGAAGTCGAAGCCCACGGGGAGATCAGCGACCTCGACTGGTTCGGTCCCGAGGAACTGCCGTCCGAGATTCGGGAATACGAGCAGAAGCGCGCGCACCTCCGGTCGGTGTCGTGACGCCCGGTGGGTGGCGTGACGCCCGGGCGGCGACGTGACGAATCGGGAATCTCGTTCGGCCGTCAGTACAGCAGGTCCGCGGTCAGTTTGTCGCGCTCCTCGTCGGTCAGCGAGTAGCGTTCCAGTTCCTCCTCGAACGAGCCGAGGTCCTCCTTGCGGTCCTGATGGGCTTCGAGGAAGTCGGCCACCTCGTCGGCGGCGTAGTTCTTCAGTTCGCCCGTGAGGAGTTCGCCGCTCCGGTACTCGTCGGCGAGTTCCTTGACCTTCTGGTCGTCGCGCTCGAAGAAGTAGTAGAGGAGCTGGTACGCCACGTCCACGTCGGGGTCGCCCCCGAGTTCGCGGTGCTCCTCGATTGAGGTCTGGCCGCCGGAGTAGGCGTACTTCTGTATCTTGTCGCGCACGGTCTCGCGGTCGTCCGAGAGGAAGATGGTCGGCGCGTCGTCGGAACTGCTCATCTTGCCGCCCTCTCCCTTGAGCTGGGGGAAGAAGCGGCTCAGCATCGCCGACGGTTTGTACACGTCGTAGTCCTCCTTCGCCGCGACGTCGCGGCACAGGCGGATGTGCGGGTCCTGATCGACCGCGATGGGGACCATCGTCCGGTGGCGACCGTGGATGAGCTGGGGGAGCAGGAGGTGGGTCGCCTGCACCGCCGGGTAGAACGACAGACCGATGTTCTCGGGGTCGCCGTACGTCGCGTCCACGGTCGATTGGGTGTACCGCTTGGCGAACTTCGCGGCCCACGGGTAGATCACGTCACTGTCGGCGGTATCGACCACGATCCGGGTCCGCTCGGGGTCGAACCCGACCGCCATGATCTCCTCGATGTTCTGTCGGGTCCACTTCTGGAGGTCCTCGAAGTCCTGGTCCTTGGCGAAGTACTTCTCGTCGTCGGACATCGGGATGAAGACGTACGCGCCGGTCTGCTCCTGGAGATACTTCGCGAGGTAGAACGGGAAGACGTGGCCGATGTGCATCGGTCCGGACGGGCCGACGCCGGTGACGTCGAGGTACTCCCCGACGTCCCGGCCGCCGTAGAAGATGCCGCGGCTGACGAGCGGATGAACCGGGTCGGGGAACCGCTCTCGCTGCTCCTCGGTCAGGTCGTCGGCACCGAACTGCTCCAGTACGCGGTCGTAATCGACGTCACCCTGAACTGCGTACGGAGTGACGGTGAATTCGTCCTGAGTCATATTGCTAGGTGGCTCTGGGACGCATAATAATGTAGCGAAGCGGCCCATATCCCCGTGGGACGAATAGGCGGACCGGCGAGAGGCAACCATCGAGCGACCGATAACCAGACAGCCGACCCCCGAGTACCGCTTCGGTTACTCCGGGGACGACAACGCGAAGTTGACGGCCGTATGTGCTGGTTGAAAGGCGGAATCGGTCGAACCGTCGGGTTGTTCAGTACGACTCACGAACGGGACTCCATGAGAGGACGAATCCTATTGGCGGTGGCAGTGCTACTCGTCAGCGCGCTCGGGGCGGGCTGCTTCGGACCCGAGGAGGACCCATCGACCGAAGTCGAGGGCGAGGAGACCACGCCCGGAGAGGAGACGGTCGAGGCAGGAGGTCAACCGCAGGGCCAACCGGCGAACGACACGGCCAACGTAGAAGAGACCACGACCGCCCCTGCCGAGAATGATGGAGACGACGAGGAGACCGACGGCGAAGGTGACGGATAAAGAGACGAGCAGTGAATAGGCGGACAGAGCGAGAAAGGCCCGGAGCGCGCTTTAGCGCGCGGAGGGCCGCGCGTTGGGCTTTTCATCAACGTTTTGCAAGCGAGCGACTCGGCGAGTCGCTCGCGCAGTAAAAGGTTGTAGGTTGTATTTAGACGCCGGTCGAGTAGCGCAGGATGCCCGCGACGCCGCCGAACGCCGACTTCAGTTGTTCGCCCTTCTCGAAGTCGGTGGAGATGAACTTCGTCTCGGTGCCGCGCTGGTCGGCGATGTTCATGAGGTGCTCGATGGCGTCCTCGCGCTCGACGACCTCGGCGGTCGAACCGTCGTCGCAGGTGTGCTCGGGTGTGTCCTCGCGCTGGTCGACGAACTCGAACGCCTCGGCGTCGCCGCAGTCGTAGACCACCACGTCCTTGCGGAGGTCCTCGGAGAGCAGGAGGCGATCCACCGACCCCATCACGAGGTTCTTGCGAGTGGGCTCGAACCCGTAGGTGGCGAGGTCGCCCTGATTGAGTTCCTTGAAGAACTCCTCCATCTCCTGCTTGTCCTTCATCACCTCGGCGTCGGCCAGCGCGTCCTCGGCCTTGTCCACGAGGTCGTAGAGGCCGGACTCGTCGGTGTAGGCCACGTCGAACTTCCCGAGGACCTGATCTTGAAGCTCGTGGTGGAGGTAGTCGCCGTCGAGGAACTCGTCCTTGGTCGGCGACGGACCGCCGACGAGGATACCGTCGAGGTCGCCGCGCTCGGGGACGAACAGCTC
>PXSM01000167.1:0-1556 GCA_003023465.1 Halobacteriales archaeon SW_6_65_15
GCTCGAGGATCACTACGACGCCCGGATCGACTCGAAGTCGTTCTACGGCGCGATGGACTCGCTGATCGACAAGAGGTTCGTTGAGAAGCGCACCGAGGGCATCCACGATGCCTACGCCCTGACCGGAGCGGGTGAGAAGCGGGTCGAGGAGCACTTCGAGTGGATGCAGGGGAAAGTCGAATAGTGGTGAAAACGTTCTCTAATGCACAGACTTAACCAAATAACCCTGAGTAGCCGAATTCATGAGCCAAGACATCGAGTACGACGACTTCGAGCAACACGTCCGGGAGACTCTTGCAAAGGACACAGGCTACACCTGTACGAAGCAGTTCGAGGTCGGGAAGTCCGGTAATCGTTGGAAAGTCGATTGCGTTCTACTCGACGAAAACGGCCTCCGAAAGGGATACGTGGAGGTAAAAGAGACTTCTCGTTCCTCGAATCAGAGTACCTACATCAATCATATGCGGAGAGCCTATGCCGAGATGGGTGACTTCAGAGACATGGACGTTCCAAAAGCAGTCGTCGTCGCCGAAAAATGGGACTTCGGACGGATGGACTGGGAAGCGATGATGGACTCTATCGACTGCATGCTCGTGGACATCGACGAGATTGATCGATTTGTTACCAAACTCGACTCCTAGAGAAAACGAAGATGGGAGGGTAACAGGTGTAATGTTCAAATTAGCGTCTGATTCGAACAAGTCGGCTAGCTACTGCTTGAGCCTAGGGGTGACCGCACCGCGACCGCAAAACGCCTCAACCCTCCCCAGCCGCCTGCGCGTCTCGGCCTCCACTGCGTTCCGGCCTGCGATGCTCGTCCCTCGCGCGTTTCTCGCGCGCCGAACCAACAGGTACACTCATATTCTCCGCCCAACAGCCGGGTCACGATTTCGGAAACGAATCGGTCAGACATCACTTGGAAAGGCGGTACAGAAATCCGAAAACTAGCGGTGTAAACACGGTTAGCGTACTAGCAACGACGATCACAGTGCCGCCTCCAGTAGACAGCAACCGACCCAGACCGACCACTGCGAGAGCGAACAGCGCGACCAGCGCCGGGAGCCAGATAAATCGAACCCGAAGCAACGACCGAGACAGACGAGTCACTCTATTGTCTCGCTCACGTCAGTCCAGCAGTTCGTTAGCGATGGTGTTCCGGAGCACTTCGCTGGTCCCCTCGTAGATCTCGTTCAGCTTGGCGTCGCGGTAGTAGCGTTCGGCCGCGAAGTCCTTGGTGTAGCCGTAGCCGCCGTGTATCTGGATGCCCTCGTTGGCGACCTCGCGGGAGATCTCGGAGGCGTAGAGCTTGGCCTGCGCGGCGTCCTTGACGAAGTCCTCGCCGCGAATCTTCTTGTCCGCCGCGCGGTGCATCAACATCTTGGCGGCCTGGACCTTGGTGTCCATGTCGGCCAGCTTGTGCTGGATGGTCTGGAACTCGGCGATGGGCTGGTCGAACTGCTCGCGGTCCTGGGCGTAGTCGAGGGCGTCTTCGAGTGCGGCGCGCGCGAGGCCGATGGACCGGGCCGCGATGGTGATGCGCCCGCCGTTGAGGGTCT
>PXSM01000167.1:1759-29529 GCA_003023465.1 Halobacteriales archaeon SW_6_65_15
CCCGCGCCGGCCTCCGAGAGCGCGAACGCGCCGACGTCCTCGCCGCGGTTCAGCGGCGCGAGGTACTCCTGCTTCTGGTCCTCGTCGCCGAACTCGTAGAGCATGTTGCCCGCGAGGCTGGTGTGGGCCGCGACGATGGTGCCGAGGCCGCCCGACCCCCGCGAGATCTCCTCCAGCCCGATAGCGTAGGAGTGGTAGTCCAGTCCTGCTCCGCCGTACTCCTCGGGGAACGGCATCCCCATCAGGCCGAGGTCGGCCATCTCGTCCACGAGGTCGTGGGGAAACTCGTCGGACTCGTCGATCTCGGCCGCGCGGGGCTCGATCTCCTCGTCTGTGAACTCCGCGACCATGTCGCGGATCTGCTTCTGCTCCGTCGAGAGACTGAAGTCCATGCGCAAAGATTGCACCCAAGCTACCCTTTAGTTTTCCCTTCGCGGGCGGAGTCCTCCGGGGTTGTCCGCGAACCCTAGAGACACTAACTCAGGACAGCTTCCGCCGGATGTCGTCGGCCGCGAGCGCCCCTTGGAACAGCACCGACGCGGCGGGATGGCGTGGAGCCACGCTGGCCGCACCGAGCAGGAGGAAGGCCCGCTTCGGCTTGCCGTTTCGGAGCGCGAGCGCAGCCTGCAGGACGAACGACGCGACGTTGAGCCGGTTCTTCTGGAGCTTCAGCGGCCCGCCGACGAGTACCTTCGCGGCGTCTCTTGGCGTCGGAATCATACGTCCAGAGACGGGACGAACGAGAATAAACGTTGGGTCGAGGAGGAAGCGTTGGGTCGAGAAGGACTAATTCCCGGTAGTCAGTTCCTCGTGGCGGTAAACCCTAAGTCGTTTGCTCAAGCTTTTCAATCTCGGTCCCCTAGGACCCGTAAATCAATGGACACGGAGCCGCCCACCCAGTGCCCCGCAGACGGCGACATCAAGTGGTGTTTCGACGCAGTAGAGGGCGTCTCGCGAACGTTCGCCATCACTATCGACGTGCTGGAGGAGCCGATGGCCTCGTACATCTGCGTCGGCTATCTCCTCTGTCGTGTCGCCGACACCGTCGAGGACGCGGGCCACGTCCCGCCGAAAGAGCAGGCCAGCCTCCTCCGGACCTACGAGCGCGCGCTCGACCCCGACGATCCGACGACCATCCGGGAGTTCCGCGACGCGGTCGAGCCGTGGCTCCCCGCTAACGCCGACGGAGTGGATGCCGAGGAGGTGGACGCCGAGGATTGGGAGGTCGTCGCCCGGTCACCCCGCGTGGTCGCGACCTTCGAGTCGCTCGGCGAAGACGCCCGGTCTGCGATCTACCCGCCGGTGAGCGAACTCGTCGCCGGGATGGCGGAGTTCGTGGAGCGCTACGCCGACGACGGCGGCCTGCGCATCGGCACCATCGACGAACTCGAGGAGTACTGCTGGTACGCCGCGGGGACCGTCGGCGAACTCATCACCAACCTGCTCGCGCAGGACGTGGACGACCGGCGGGCGGAGGTTCTCCGGGCGAACGCCCGCGGGTTCGCGCTCCTGCTCCAGCTCGTCAACGTGGCGAAGGACGTCTCGGACGACTTCCGCGAGGAGAACAACGTCTACCTACCGGCGTCGTGGCTCCGCGAGCACGGGGTCAACCCGTCGAACGTCACCGAACCAGAGAACGAGACCGCGGTCGCGGGGGTCATCCAGCGGGTGACCCGTCACGCGCGGAGCTACATGGACGACGCCCAGCGATATCTCGAAGCCCTGCCGGAGTCACGGGGCAACACGCTCGACGCGTGGGCCATCCCGTTCCTGCTGGCTGTCGGCACTAGCCGTGAACTCCTCGAACGTCCCGAAGACGTGGTGAAGGAGGGCGGCGTGAAGGTCTCGCGCGCCGAGGTGATGGGTCTCATCCAGCTGTTCAAGTCGGACAACGTCGAGCGCGAGAAAATCGGCGACCTTCGAGAACAGATGGAGCGTGAGCCATATTCACCGTCGTGAGTTCCGAAGGAAGAAACACAAATATTGCTTTAGAACCAGAGGAAATTTCTATAAAGAACGTATTTGTTCGTCTCGTGAGCGTAGCCACGGTGACGTGCCCGGAGTCCAACTCGTAGCGACCGGTGGTCTTCAGTACTCGTAGAAGCCCTTGCCTGTTTTCTTCCCGAGGTCCCCGGCGTCCACCTTGCGCTTGAGCAGGTAGGCGGGCTTGTACCGGTCGCCCAACTCCTCGAACAGGGTCTCGCTCGCGTCCAGACAGATGTCGAGGCCGATGTGGTCCGCGAGTTCGAGGGGACCCATCGGCACGTTCGTACCGAGTTTCATCCCCTTGTCGATGTCCTCCTTGCTGGCGACGCCCTCGTCGTAGGCCCGGATGCCCTCGTTGATCCACGGCATCAGGATGCGATTGGTGACGAAGCCGGGCTTGTCGTCGGACTCCCACGTCTCCTTGCCGAGGTCCTCCGCGAGCGCGTGCGCGAGGTCCGTCACCTCGGCGTCGGTCTTCTCGCCGACCACGACCTCGACGCCCTTCATGACCGGCACGGGGTTCATGAAGTGGAGGCCGACGATCTGCTCCTCGCGCTCGGTTGCGGAGGCGATGGTCGTGATCGAGAGCGTGGAAGTGTTCGTGGCGAGCACCACGTCTTCGGGAACCTCCTCGTCCAGATCTTCGAAGAGGTCCTGCTTGATCTCCATGTTCTCGACGGCGGCCTCCACCACGAAGTCGCAGTCCGCGAGGTCCGAGAGTTCGGTGGTGCCGGTGATCCGCTCGGTAGTCGCTTCGGCCTCCTCCTCCGAAATCTTGTCCTTGCTCACGAACCGACCCAGGCTGTCCTCGATGGCGTCGAAGCCGTTCTGGACGAACTCCTCCTCGATGTCGCGCATCACCACGTCGTAGCCGTTCTGGGCCGCGACCTGCGCGATGCCGCTTCCCATCGTGCCTGCGCCAACGACGCCGATGCGCTCGATGTCGCCGAGATTGCGTACCATGTCCGGGAACGCCGGGTCGGGAGTGGGCGAGAACTCTGTTCCACTGCGGGCAAAAAATTCAAGCCCCGTCAGTGTGAGTCCGAAACGAACTGGTGACGCCCCGTGAGCCAAAACGACGCCCCTGATGACGAATCCCCCGACGGCGTGGCGGAACTGACCGACATCCACCTCGTCGGCCCGGCGACCGCGGAGGTGTTGGAGCGCGCGGAGTTCGACGGGACCGGCATCGCCGACAAGACGGTCTCCTACGAGATGCTGATCGACGCGGGCGTGAATCCCGGCGTCGCCGCTCGCCTCCGGAAGGAGCACTCTTTGCACTGGTCGTTCGGCGGGAGCGAGGAGGACGACGACTCCCTCGAACAGCGCTCCGAGAAGATTCGCGGCCTGCAGGACGAGGAGCGAGCGTGGGTCGCCGCGAGCAGTGGCGACTGGGAGTCGAACGAACCCGAGACCACGACCACGACGGACGGCGACTGGTCGCCGACCGGCGGGACCGCCCGTGACCGAAGTCCCGGGCGTGGACGAGGAGATGGCGACGGTGCTTGCCAACGGCGGCATCACCTCGGTCCGGAGCCTCGCCACCGCGGACCCCGAACACGTCGCGGACTCGCTGGGCCTGGACAGAGAGCGGGTCACCGAGTGGCGCGACGCCGCCCGCGACCTGGCGTAAAGGTCGCGTCGGTCGTTACCCCGCCGCACCGAAATTAACTACACCTGTAGTATTTTCTCTAATTCGCAAGCGTCGTATTTCAGGGGTAGACGGCCCATACCCAACAGATTCCGATACTCGGTTTCGCGGTACTGACCAGTAAACTCTTATGTGAGCTAGTCGGATTTGATAACGATGATTCCGCTCGAAGACTCCCCGGTAACGCGCGACGGAAAGTCACTCATCCTCGCCTACGACCACGGGCTGGAGCACGGCCCCTCCGCGGACTTCAGTTCGGTCCCGGAGACGCTCGACCCCCAGCAGGTGTTCGACATCGCCACTCACGACGCCGTCACGTCGCTGGCGGTCCAGAAGGGGGTCGCCGAGACGTACTACCCGTCCTTCGAGGACAGCGTCAACCTGCTCGCCAAGCTCAACGGGACGAGCAACCTCTGGATGGGCGAACCCCACTCGCCCCAGAACTGGTCGGTCGAGTACGCCGCGGAACTCGGCGCGGACGCGGTGGGCTACACGGTCTACTCCGGGTCGAACCACGAGAAGGACATGTACGAGGACTTCCGCGACGTCCAGGAGGAGGCCCACAGCGAGTACGACCTCCCGGTCGTCATGTGGTCGTACCCGCGCGGACAGGGGCTGAAGAACGACACCAAGGAGAGCGTCATCGCCTACGCCACCCGCATCGCGCTCGAAATCGGCGCTGACATGGCGAAGGTCAAGTACCCCGGCTCGCGCGAGTCGATGGAGTGGGCGGTCCAGTCGGCTGGGGACATGCCGGTCGTGATGTCCGGCGGTTCGAAGGTGAGCGACTACGACTTCCTCTCCAGCGTCGAGGCCGTGATGGACGCGGGCGGCTCCGGGCTGGCGGTCGGCCGCAACGTCTGGCAGCGCGACGAACCCGAGCGCATCCTCGACGCGCTCGAACAGGTCATCTTCGAGGGTGCGACGGCCGACGAAGCTCTCGACGAATGAGCGGGCTCGACGCCGACGGCTCCGGCGAACGCGACGGCGACGACTCGCCGGACGCGGAGACGAGCGACCCCAGCGGCGAGACGCAGATGGCCGCCGACGTGTGGGCCGACCAGCTGTTGGAGGAGCGACTGACGGCCATCGAGGGAATCGGCCAGTTCGCCAGCGAGGAGCGCGAGGCGGTCGTCGAGTGCGGGGACGATGGAGCGGGGCTGTCGGTCGCAATCGACCCTCTCGACGGCTCCTCGAACCTCAAGTCCAACAACTCGATGGGGACCATCCTCGCAGTGTACGACGGCGACCTCCCCGCGAGCGGTCGGGACCTCGTGGCGGCGGCCTACGTCCTCTACGGCCCCATCACGACGATGGTGGTCGCCCGCGACGGCGAGGTGACCGAGTACGTCGTCGAGGGACAGGACGGCGAGTTCGACGAGCGCCGGGCGGTCCGCGAGGACGTGACCCTGCCCGACGACCCCGTCGTCTACGGCTTCGGCGGCCGGGTCCCCGACTGGACCGACCGGTTCGCCGACTACGCCAGCGATATCGAGGACGAACTCAAGCTCCGGTACGGCGGCGCGATGATCGGCGACGTGAATCAGGTGATGACCTACGGCGGGGTATTCGCCTATCCCGAACTCCAATCGCGGCGGGAGGGCAAGTTGCGCCTCCAGTTCGAGGCCAACCCCATCGGCTACATCGTGGAGTCGGCGGGCGGGGCGTCCTCGAACGGCGCGGAGTCTCTGCTGGACGCCGAGGCCGAGGAACTCCACCAGCGGACGCCGGTGTACGTCGGCAACGAAGAACTCATCGACCGGCTGGAAGCCGGGTTCTGACGGCCGATTCGGCGACTTCGACTTTCTCTGCACTGCGGCCACTCAAAAACCCACGCCGCATGCGCGGGGGTAGAGCTTTGCCGTCTTGTTACCTATCTGCTGATATGAGCGGAGCCAAACGACCGCCGACTCCCGACGGCGTGCCGTTGCTGGGGCACGGACTGGCGTTCTCCCGCGACCCGTTCGACGCGTTGAGCGAGTGGGCCGACGAGGGGGAGGTCGTGCAGCTGGAGTTTCCGGGGCAGTCGCTGTACATGGTGACCGAACCGGAACTGATCCAGCAGGTGCTGGTCGAGAACCACGACGCGTTTACCATCGGCCGACAGCAGCGGGAGACGTTCGACGGCATCGAGGACGACGCGGTGACCGCGACCACCGGGGACCGCTGGCGGCGGCTCCGAACGGGCCTCCACCCGGCGTTCACGTGGGACGGAATCCGGAGTTTCGGCGACGGGATGGCCGAACGCACCGCCGCGCACGTCACTCGCTGGGAGGACGGCGACCGACTCGACCTGCTGGCCGAGATGCGCACGCTGACCCTTCACCTCCTCGCCGACACGCTCCTCGGGGTCGACGTCGAGGGTGACGAGGACGTGGTGACCGACGCGGCCGACGCGCTCGTCGCCCGGGCCGACCCGCGGCGGTTCGGGACGCTACTGCCCGGCTGGATTCCCACGCCCACCGAGCGCCGGTTCGACCGGGCGGTCGGGCGGCTGGACGACTACGTCGCGGACGTGCTGGCCGACCGGTCCTCCGGCGAGGAGGGCGACCGCGACGAACCGAACGGTCACGACGACGTGTGCTCGGTCCTGCTCGCGGCCCGCGAGCGCGGCGACCTCTCGACGGCGGAGGTGCAGGACAACCTGACGGCGCTCCTGCTGGCGGGCCACGACTCCTCGGCGGTGACCCTCACCTACGCGTGGTACGAGTTGAGCCGCCACCCCGAGGTCCGCGAGTCGCTGGCCGACGAGGTGGAGGCGGTCATCGGAGACGGACTGCCCGGAGCCGACGACTTCGAAGACCTCGGCCGGACGCGGCACGTCGTCAGGGAGACGCTCCGGTTGTACCCGCCCGCGTGGGCGGTCAACCGGGAGGCGACCGAGGCGGTTACCCTCGGCGGATACGAGATCCCCTCCGGCGCGCAGGTGATGATGCCCCAGTGGGTGGTCCACCGCGACTCGCGCTGGTGGGACGACCCGGAGACGTTCGACCCCTCGCGGTGGGGTAGCGAGGTGCGACGCACCTCGAACGCGAGCGGAGAGCGAAGCGAGCCGCGAGGCGACGATGGTGAGTCGAGTCGATCTCGACGTCTCGGTCGCGGAGCCGCTGACGTTCACGCCATCGCTGTCGTTGCGGCCCGAGACCGACATCGAGGCGACGGTTCGGCGGACGGAGTGATGGGTTATACCAGTTCAACGAGACCAACGGTACCGCATGACTGACGACCGGGAGCCGTTCGTCGGGAAGATCACGCAGAAAGCTATCCTGTTCGGCCCGGACGGTGACGTCCTCGTGACGAGCGTAGACGACCACTGGGAGCCGCCGGGCGGAACCTTCGAGTTCGGCGAGACGCTCGGCGGCGGCCTCCGGCGGGAACTCCGCGAGGAACTCGACCTCGACGCCGTGGTCGGGCCGCCGGTCGTACGGCGGCTGGCTCGACAGCGAGACCGGGAACCCCATGGTGACGCTCGTCTACCGCTGTGAAACCGACGAGCGCGAAGTGACACTGAACCACGAGCACGACGACTACGAGTGGGTCGCTCCCGAGACGGCCGCCGAGCGACTGGGGGAGACGTTGGGCGAACGATTCGAGTGCGCGGTCGAACGGACGGTCTCGCTGGACGGCGAAGCGCCGTTCGAGGCCGTGGCCGACCCCTACGCGGACAGCGAGACGAGCCGCGACGAGGAACTGGCGGAACTCGCCGCCGCCCGGGCCGCCGACGGACCCGAGGACCTCGAACTGGAGTAGCCGGCGCCGACCGCCAGCGACGAGGAGTTTCGACGGCGAGGGGTCTCGACGTCCTAGGACCACGAGCTAACTAATTGTTTCTAAAAGACGCAATTTCGTACGTTTCCCGGATGTAACTGATTCGATAGTCGGAGTGTGGCCGCTCTCAAGCGCGGGTCGAACTCTCGAAGTGCGCCACGGCTGCGCCAGCGAGGGCGTAGAGCCCGATGGACACCGCTTTCGTCACGGCGTTGTAGCTGACGCCGACGACGACGCCGGGGACGCCGTACCCCATCGAGACCGGTGCGGCGGCCAGCACGACCGCCGAGCCGACCAGCACGCCGAGGCCCCCGGCGATTCCCGCGGTCGCCGCGAACCGCGCGAACTCGTCGGCGAGATCGACTCGTCGTCCCGTCCGGTAACCGACGAGTGCGACGACCACCGTCGAGAGCAGGAACAGGACGCCGCCGAGGGCGAACACGCCGAAACCGAGCGACCGGGGCGTCGAGTCCCGGAGGAGCGCCGGGGCGACGTTGTTCAGTTGGCCGACCGCGCCGAGAAGGCCGCCGAGGAGTGCAAACGAAACGAGGACGGTTCTGTCCATACCTCCTTCCGGATACCGAACCGACATAAAATCACGGAACCGGCGTGGGGTCCTACGCGTCCACGTCGCCGACCTCCACCCGCCGGCCCGTCTCCGCGGACTCGTAGACGGCCTCGACCGTCTCCATGTCGGCCACGCCGTCTCTTCCGTCTGATTCCGGCGTCGCGTCGGTCAGCACGCAGTGGGCGAAGTAGTCGAACTCCTCGGCCACCTCGTTCACGAACTCGCCCTCGTACTCGAAGCGCTCGTCGCCGACTTCCACGGTCAGGGTCGGGTTGACCTCGGCGTTGAACGCCGGATGGAGGGTGGCCTGCCCCTCCGTGCCGACGATTCGAAGGTAGTCGTCCTGCTGGGTCCGGTAACTCGCGGTGCAGGAGGCCGTTACGGCGTCGGGGAACTCCAGTTGGAAGGCGACGTGTTCGTCCACGCCCTCGAAGGTCGCGTCAGTCGTGAAGGTGGCGGCCTGCGCCGCGACCGGGTCGGCGTCCAGCAGGAATCTGATCGTGTTCAGTGGATAGACGCCCACGTCCACCAGCGCGCCGCCCCCGGCGAGGTCCGGGTCGAACCGCCACTGGTCGGGGTCGTGGCGGAGCACGTGGCCGGTGAACCAGCCGTGGAGCTGAACGGGGTCGCCCAGCACGCCGTCGCGGACCATCTCGCGTAGGCGGCGCACCGCGGGTTCGACCCGTGGCCGGTAGGCGACCATCAGGGTCACCCCTGCCGACTCGCAGGCCCGGACCATCTCGCGGGCGCGGTCGGCGCTGGTCTCGATGGGCTTCTCGCAGAGGACGTGCTTGCCGTGTCGGGCGGCGACCTCGGCGTAGTCGAGGTGGAGGCCGTTCGGGAGGGCGAGGTACGCCGCGTCGTAGGCGTCGGCGCGCTCGGAAGTCGGTCGGACCGTCTTCCTCGGCATCCGTTCCATCGGGGGCGGCCCCATCGTCGGCCTCCGAATCGGTCTCGGCCTTGGCTTCCGGACCAGCTACCGCGGGTAGGGCGTTCCGGCGGGCGAACCCGCCCAGTCCGACTACTGCGAATCGGACCCGTCCCTCGTCGGTGGTCTGCCAGTCGCGGGCAGTGAAGTCCGCGAAGTAGGCGTCGAGGTCCATGCGAGATAGTTCGGCCTACACAGCGGAAAGTGTCTCGGTGATTTCGGCGGGGTTGAGCGGGTACCGAGTCCGACTCGCGGCAAATTCCGACGGTCCCAAAGGGAAAACTGTTTGAAATCGCTGGCAGAAGTCCGTACCATGAAAGTGCGCATCAGCGACGGGGCGACCGACGAGGAGGCCTCGGCCATCGCGGAGGCGCTGGCCCAGCACGTCCGCGACGAGGACGCGACCGACGACCTCGGGCCGACCGAGCGCGAGCAGGCCCTCTGGAAGGAGATCGAGGACATCGAGTTGGGCGGCCCCGAGAAGTACAAGGAACGGCTCGAAGAGCAGGGCAAACTCTTCGTCCGCGATAGGCTGGACCTCTGGTTCGGAGAGGACGGGATGCTGTTCGAGGACGGCAAGTTCGCCAACTTCGACGCGTGGCACCCAGACAGTCCCGAAGTGGACGCCGAAGAGAACGACGACCGACTGCCCGGCGACGGCCTGCTGACCGGCGCGGCCGAGTTCGAAGGCCGCGAGTTGCACTTCATGGCTAACGACTTCACGGTCAAAGCCGGGAGCATGGCCGAGAAGGGCGTCGAGAAGTTCCTCCGGATGCAACAGCGCGCCCTCAAGAACGGCAAGCCCGTCCTCTACCTGATGGACTCCTCGGGCGGCCGCATCGACCAGCAGACCGGGTTCTTCGCCAACCGCGAGGGCATCGGCAAGTACTACTACAACCACTCGATGCTCTCCGGGCGAGTGCCACAGATCTGCGTCCTCTACGGACCCTGCATCGCCGGAGCGGCCTACACGCCCGTCTTCGCCGACTTCACCATCATGGTCCGGGACATGTCCGCGATGGCCATCGCCTCGCCGCGGATGGTCCAGATGGTCACTGGAGAGGACATCGAACTCGAAGAGTTGGGCGGTCCGGACGTTCACGCCCGGGAGTCGGGAAGCGCCGACCTCGTTGCCGACGACGAGGAGCACGCCCGAGAGCTGGTCGCAGACCTCGTCTCGTATCTGCCGGACAGCGCCGACGAGAAACCGCCGCAGACGGAGGGCAAGCCACCCCTCAGGTCGCCAGCGGGCATCGACTCCGTGGTGTCGGAGTCGCCCAACAAGGGCTACGACATGACCGACGTGATCGACCGAGTGATCGACGAGGACTCGTACTTCGAGCTCAAACCGGAGTACGGCAAGGAGATCATCACCGCCTTCGCCCGCATCGACGGCCGCCCGGTCGGCATCGTCGCCAACCAGCCGGCACAGCGCGCGGGGGCCATCTTCCCCGACGCCGCCGACAAGGCCGCGGAGTTCATCTGGACCTGCGACGCCTACGAGATTCCCCTCCTCTACCTCTGCGACACGCCCGGCTTCATGGCGGGTTCGCAGGTCGAGAAGGACGCCATCCTCGAGAAGGGCAAGAAGTTCATCTACGCCACCTCCTCGGCCACCGTGCCCAAGCAGACCGTCGTCGTCCGGAAGGCCTACGGTGCGGGCATCTACGCCATGGGCGGTCCGGCCTACGACCCCGAGAGCGTCATCGGCCTCCCGTCGGGCGAGATCGCCATCATGGGCCCGGAGGCGGCGATCAACGCGGTCTACGCCCGCAAGCTCTCCCAGATCGAAGACGAGGAGGAACGCCGGCAGAAGGAGCAGGAACTCCGCGAGGAGTACCGCGAGGACATCGACGTCCACCGGATGGCCAGCGAGGTCGTCATCGACGAGATCGTCCCGCCGAGCACGCTCCGGACCGAACTGGAGAACCGGTTCGCGTTCTACGAGGACATCGAGAAGGACGTGCCCGACAAGAAGCACGGGACGATACTGTAACGCGACGCCGCATCGCGGCCCGGTAGTCAGCGGATTCTGAGCTCACCCCGACGCGCAGTCGCCGAAAAACCGGGGACGGTTTGGGGTCGAGTCTCGACTGCGTCAGCAACCTTCGCAACACTCTGTATTGTCCGGGTCGTCGACCTCACTACAACAGTTACAGATGTTCTCCGCGGGGTTACAACAGTCGAAACACCCAACTGCGCAGGGGTAACACGGACAGTTGCTCTCGCAGAACGCGTAGCAGTCGTCGTTCGGCGTGACGAGTCGCTGGTCGTCGCTCAGGCTGGCTTCGGCGTCCCGGGCCGTCTCCACCGTCGGGTTCTCGACCGTGTCGACGACTCGATTTCCGTCCTTGACCAGCAGCCTGTCGAACTGCTCGACGTCCACGCGGCGAGCGCCCGGATTTGCTGACGCGCCGCCGATGCCAATGCTCAGTGCGCTACCTGCCGCGATGCCTTTGAGTACGTGTCTGCGCTTCATGGCGCGGTTGCAAGTTCGGATCTATTAAAAATAAATGTTTTCTAGGAAACTAGAAAGTTTTAGTAACTCGGTCGATGCGACGTGACGGAAACGTCGAAAGCGACGCGGCCTCCGGAAGCGAGCGAGGCGCGTCACCGGTGTCCCGCACCTAACAACTGTCGTCTCGCCAGCCACAACAGCAGTCGTCGGTACAGCCCGGCGGATAGTCGCAGTACGCGCACTCGGACTTGCACTCGTAGTAGCAGCACTCCTCGGGGGTGACGAGGGACTCGTCGTCGCCGAGGTCGGTGAACAACCGGTCGAGTTCGGCTTCGTCCGGGTCCGCGACCGTTCGTACGACGTCTCCGTCGCGCACCACGCGCACGGCGTCGAGGTCGGTTGCTGCCAACGCTCCACCCGGCTGCCTCCGGAGACCGGCGGCGGTACCGACGGCCGTACTCACGATTCCACTCGCGGCAACGCTTCGGATAACGTCTCTCCGTTTCATGCAGTAGCGATATTACTCGTTGTATGTTATAAAAATTCCTGCTAGAAACATTTGTAAATTTATTATCGTGGGTCGGCCCGAGCCCCGTCACGGCTTCGGCACGGAACAGCAACTGTCACGGCCTCGGCGTCCGTCCGGCAAACGCTCTCGGCCGACGGAAACCGCGATACAGGTCCACCCTGTTCGCGTACATCGGCGCAGTAACGTCCAATTTCGGCTTGTCAGGTGCTCTAACTGCTCGTCTTCCGTGGTTCGACGCGCTATCCAGCTAACGTCGCACTCTCGACGTTAATCACACGTAGCAGGCGCTAAGGAGCCGTATAACAATAGCCCGTCTCGTCGTTCGTCGTTCCATGAAAGGGCGCGTCACGCGCCGGTTTTCGTCATGAGTTCGGACGGACGCCACTGGCCGACGCTGACCCGCACGGCCGAACGACGAGCGACCGCCGCGCTGGCGGGGTTCGAGGGGTGGGAGCGGGCGCTCTGGACGCTCGTCGCAGTTGGACTGGTCGCCGACTTGCTCACGACCTACTACGGGCTCCAGCTTGGACTCTCGGAGTCGAACCCCGTCGCCCGCGCCGCCATCGAGCAGTTCGGCTTCTCGGCGATGGTGGGGCTGAAACTGTTCGCGGTCGGCGTCGGACTCGCCTGCCGCCAGCTACTGCCGGACCGGCACGTCCTGCTGGTACCACTGGGGCTGGCGATTCCGTGGCTGGCGGCGTCGCTCGTCAACCTCTCGCTGTACGTGATGATGCTGTAGCAACTCGTTCGTCTGCACCGGAAGCTCCTTTCTGATAAGAAAGACGGCAGTAGCACGACGCTATCCTCCCGAAGCAGAGCGAACGTCGATAAAAAGGGAACGTGGCCCGAGTTCAACAGCCCGGACAACTACCGCACTTCTGGCCGTAACAACACAGTTCGTCGTAACAACAGGCCTTACAACACTCCTTACACTCGTAACAACAGTCCTGCGTCCCGTCCGACAGCGTCCCCGTCTCGGGATGCTGTTCGAACTCCTCGACGGTGAAGTCGTGCACTTCACCGTTGATCTCGACGGTGACGTAGTTCGCTTCCGACACGGGGATCTCCTTGCTCTCCCGGGCGGACGCGGCTCCGGCAGCGCCGAATGCGATTGCGCTCGATGCTCCGATCTGCTTCAGGAGTTGTCTTCGCTGCATGCATGATGTCATTCGGCCCCACGTATTAAAATATTTATTACTACAGAGTAATTCTTATGCTAGGTCATACTTGAATACAGTAAACTAGAACCGGCTCTTATGTTTGGAACGGACAATGGACGCACTGGTGAGCGGGGAACCCAAACGTCAAGAATCCGCCACTGGAGGAGCCGAGAGCGCTCCTCGTCCGTACTTCGCGGCCCCTATTTCGACTTCCGCGTCGCGACCTCACTCCGCGTCTTCGCGTTTCAACGAGAGGACGGTCCGGTCGAACTCGCAGACCAGCGTTTCCTCGTGGTCGTCTTCGCCATCCTCACCGCCCCGGTTCACCACGAACGCCTCGACGCGCATCGTCACGACGCCGCGCTCGCCGTCGCTCGTCTCGCGCTTGTCGGTCACCGTGGACTGGGCGCGGACGGTGTCGCCGTGGAACACCGGGTTCGGATGCTCCACGTTATCGTAACTCAGGTTGGCGACGATGGTCCCGTCGGTCGTGTCGGGGATGGAGAGACCGACCGCGAGGCTCATCGTGTAGAGTCCGTTGACCAACCGGTCGTCGAACTGAGTGTCCGCCGCGAAGTCGGCGTCAAGGTGGAGCGGTTGCTGGTTCATCGTCATGTCGCAGAACTGCTGGTTGTCGGCTTCCGAGATCGTGCGGCGCTTGCCGTGCTCGATGGTCTCGCCGACCTCGAACTCCTCGTAGTACAGTCCCGTCATGGTGGATTGGTCGGCGAGGGCCGGCAAAAATCCCGCCGATTTCCACCTAGCGTGGCGCTATTCGCACGGTCGGGCAGAACCGGCCCACCCGAGCGTATCCGGTCAGGCGGACCCTGTACGGCTCGTAATCGGACCATAACAAAGAGTACGACGGGAATAACTCGGTACGCGGCCATTACAGTCGAGGTATCCATGTCAAAAGACGCAACTCGGTTCGAGTGGGTACAGACCCAGACGGCGGACGAACGCGCTCTCGCCGGAGGGAACGCGACGCAGACGTCGCCGCGACCGTGGCGCGCCGCGAGGACGAGGACGGCGACGAGGTGCTCGTCTGCGAGTTCGACCGGACGGCCCTCTCGCTCAAGCGCGAGCACGCCGGGGACGACTGCCCCTGCCGGGCCGACGGACCGACCGAGACCGCGCTGACGGTCCACGGCGGGACGGCGTACCTCGGCTGTGCAAACGGTTGCACGCACGCCATCGACGCCGACGACGGGACCGAGGAGTGGTCGTTCCACGCGGGCGGTCGCGTCACCGCACCAACGGTAGCCAACGGGACCGTCTACGCGGGAACGAACGGCGGGACGGTCGTCGCCCTCGACGGCGAGACGGGCGTCCCTCGATGGGAGTACGCGACGACGGGTGGCGTACAGGCCGCTCCGAACGCGGCGGACGAGACGGTGTTCGTCGCGGCCGACGACGGGCGGGTCACGGCCCTCCACGAAGCGGACGGTTCGCGCCTCCGGACGTTCTCGAACGCTGCGCGGGCACTGTGTGCGCTCGAAGTGGACGACGAACGGCTCCTGCTGGCGAGCCTCGACGGCGGCGCGTACGCCCGCGGCCGGATCGACGGTCGCGAACGCTGGCGATTCGAGCCCTCCATCGCGGTCCGGGGTGCGCCCGCGACTGACGGCGACGTGGCGTACGTCGGGACCGTGGACGGTGGCCGGGTGTACGCCGTCTCGGCCGTCACCGGGCGCGAGCGGTGGCGAGCCGACCTGAGCGCGAGCGTGTGGGGTTCGCCGACCGTCGCCGACGGACTCGTCTACGCAGGGTGTGACGACGGGGTCGTCCACGCGCTCGACGCCGAGACCGGGACGGAACGGTGGCGGACTGACGTCGGCGGGCGGATATGGGCGTCGCCGACCGTCGTAGACGGAATCGTCCTCGCCGCCACGGATGCGGGCGACGTCTGTGCAATCGACGGGGAATCGGGGACGGTGCTGTGGTGGTACCGGGCGACGGACGCCGTGATCGCGCCCGTGACCGTCACCGACGCGACGGCCTACGTGGCCGACTGTGGCGGGGTCGTCACTGCACTCTCGCTTTCGCGGTAACTCGTTGCTCGGAGTCGCGTCGTTCGAGTCCTCCGCAGTATTGTTGAGGTTCTAATTAATGAATGCCTATCTGTTTTCACACTAGTAACCCTCTACGGAATAAATACAAGTATTCTCCGCGACACTAATTTTCTGCTATGATTCAAGCGTAGAAATATAGGGTATCACTCAATGAGTGAAAAAGACGATGCGTTCGAGAACGGCACAGAGCGAACGGAAACGGACTGCGGTCTGAACCGGCGAAGCTTCCTCGGGGCGGCCACCGCGGGCGTCGGGTTCTCGATGGTCGGTCTCTCGGAGACCACCACGTGGCCAGCGGCCCGTGATCAGTGCAACCGGTGGTCGTCTGAGCGACGCGTACGACCTCCGCGAGCAGGCGGCGAACGACTACCTCAACGGCAGTTCGCTGCCGAGTCACCCCGACAACGGCGACGCGGGCCGGTACAGCGACAAGCGCAGTAGTTACATCAAGGGGCTACAGCTCAGACACGGAAGCCCCGACCTCGGACTGGTCGATCCGAACGCGTGGCAGTCGCTCGTCGACGCACTGGAGAGCGGCGCACCGAGCGACTTCGACAACATCCTGACGGGCGGCGAGCGACACGCGTTTCTGGACCTCACCGACCGGCTGCCGGACCTGTCAGGCGGGCCTCCGGTTCGAGATGGAAGGACTCGACCCGCATCAGATAACCGTGCCCGCGGCTCCCGCGTTCGACAGCGACCGAGTGGGCGCCGAGATGGGCGAGGTCTACTGGCACGCGTTGATGCGCGACTACCCCTTCCGGCAGTACGGCGAACTGTTCAGTAACGGCGCACCCCTGCCGCGGGACGCGGCCTACGACCTCTCGAACAACTTCTCGGACTATCGTGGTCCGACGAACAATCAGGGCGACGTGACAGTCGACGAGTTGTTCCGCGGGACCAGCCCAGGATGTCTGACGGGACCGTACGTCTCGCAACTCCTCTGGCAGCCGATTCCGCAGGGCGTGATCTCCGTCCCGCAGTTGATCGACGAACCGGCCCAGGAGGACTACAACACCGACTACTCGCGATGGCTCGACGTGATCGAAGGGACCGCCGAGCGCGGCATGGAGTTCCCGCCCCGGAGCGGTACCTCGACGTCGAGTAACGAGGTCTACATCCGCAACGGCCGGGACATCGGCGAGTACGTCCACCTCAACTACTCGTTCGAGCCCTACCTCAACGCCGCGCTCATCCTCTACTACGGCGAGGAGGCGCCGCTGGACCCGAACACTCCGCTCACCGGACAGGGAACCCAGTCGCCGTACATCACCTTCGGCGGCGTGGGCATCTTCGACCTCGTGACCAGCGCGGCCACCTACGTCGCCAGCGCCGGCTGGTTCCAGAAGTGGCTCGTTCACCTCCGGGCCCGCCCGGAGACCTACGCGGGACGCGTCCACAATCACATGGAGGGCAACGCTAGCTACAACATCTCCTCGGACCTGCTGGACCGGTCGTCGGTGCTCCCCGAGATTTCGGACCACAACGACGACAGGCAGTTCGACACGGGCCCGTCGAGCGGCTCGTACCTGTTGCCGATGGCGTACAGCGAAGGGTCGCCCGCTCACCCCGCGTACCCGAGCGGCCACGCGATCATCGCCGGAGCGTGTACCACCGTACTCAAGGCGCTGTTCGACGAGTCCCACACGTTCAGCGACCCGGTGCAGGCGACCGCCGACGGCACGTCGCTGGAGTCCATCAGCACGTCGCTCACCGTGGGCGGCGAACTCAACAAGCTGGCCGAGAACGTCTCCATCGGCCGGAACTTCGCGGGCGTCCACTACCGTAGCGACGGCTCGGAAGGTATGCGAGCGGGCGAACAGGTCGGGAAGAGACTGCTGGAGTACGTCTTGCGGAAGACCAACGAACCGGCACCGTCGCTGACCTTCGAGGACTTCGACGGCAACACCCAGACGATATCGCCGTAAGCAATCTAAATATTTATTTTGGCACTGTTTAAATCCCTTTAAAGATCGTACCTGATTCTCTCCCCCGGACGGCGAGCGACGCACGCACTCGTACCCCGGTGCGGTTCAGACTCCAAAAAATGGCGTCAGGCCGTCTCTCGGCGTCAGCAGATACAACAGTAACACGCACAGGCGTTACAGCCGTCCTCCTCGACGCAGCAGTCACTCGACTCGACGTCGAGTACTCCTCTATATTAAGTTGTTTTTCTAGTTATAAATATGAAAAATAATTTCGTCGGGATGCAGCGCTTTCCACGGGCTTGAAACCCCGTGCGGTTCTCTTCTCACACATGCCCCGACGAAGCGTCCTGTTCACGCCGGGCGACCGCCCGGAGATGATGCGGAAAGCGCCGGATGCTGGCTCGGACGTGGTCGTGTTCGACCTCGAAGACGCGGTGGCCCCCGACCGGAAAACCGAGGCCCGCGAGGCCGTCCGGGAGGTCCTCGCCGACCCCGACTTTGCCCCCGACTGCGAGGTCTGCGTGCGGGTGAACCCCGCGGGGATCGCCGCGGACGACGACCTCGCGGGCGTTCTCGGTCCTGCTTCCGGAGACGCCGAGGCGAGCGCGGACGACTTGCGAGAGACGCTGGACGCGGTCATGCTCCCGAAGGCCGGGTCCGCCGACGACGCCGAGACGCTGGCCGACCTGCTGGACGAGCGCGACGCCGCGGTGCCGATCCTCGCGCTGGTCGAGACCGCCGCCGGAATCCTCGCCGCGGAGGAGATCGCGGCGGTTCCGGACGTGGACGCCCTCGTCTTCGGCGCGGAGGACCTCGCGGCCGACCTCGGAGCCACCCGGACCGCCGAGGGGACCGAAGTCCTCCACGCCCGCGAACACGTCGTGCTGGCGGCCAGCGCCGCGGACGTGGACGCCATCGACACCGTCTACACCGACATCGAGGACGCGGCGGGACTGGCAGAGGAGACCGAGTTCGCCGTCGAGTTGGGATTCGACGGCAAGATGGCCATCCACCCCGCGCAGGTCGAACCCATCAACGAGGCGTTCACCCCCGACCCCGAGCGCGTGGAGTCGCCAGCACGATTGACGACCTACGAGAGACGACCCGCGAAAGACGCCGACAGTTCCGAGAGACGCCGGTGGTTCGGCCTGCCAATCCACCGGTAATAAAACACCTTAATATGGGTTAAAGGGGTATATGGGATAATAATTCCGTCACGCTTATTCGCGGGTGCGAAGGAGTTGAGGACGAAGATGTCCGAGCAAGCGAACCCGTTCGAGAGCCTGCAGGAACAAATCGACGACGCAGCGGCGTACGTCGACGTATCCGAGGACGTGTTGAACCGACTCAAACACCCCGAGCGCGGGCTCGAGACGAACCTCTCCGTCGAGATGGACGACGACTCCGTCGAGGTGTTCAAGGCGTTCCGCTCGCAGTTCAACGGCGACCGCGGGCCGTACAAGGGCGGCATCCGCTACCACCCGGGCGTCAGCCGCGACGAGGTCAAGGCCCTCTCGGGGTGGATGGTCTACAAGACCGCCATCGTGGACATCCCCTACGGCGGCGGTAAGGGTGGCATCGTCATCGACCCCGACGACTACAGCGACGGCGAACTGGAGCGCATCACCCGGTCGTTCGCCGAAGAGCTCCGCCCGTTCGTCGGCGTAGACAAGGACATCCCCGCGCCCGACGTGAACACCGGCCAGCGCGAGATGAACTGGATCAAAGACACCTACGAGACGCTGGAGAACACCACCGAACCCGGCATCATCACCGGCAAGGCACCTGACAGCGGCGGGAGCGCGGGCCGCGTCGAGGCGACGGGTCGCTCGACCATGCTCACCGCCCGCGAGGCGTTCGACTACCTCGACAAGGAGATAGAGGGCGCGTCCGTCGCCGTCCAGGGGTACGGCAACGCGGGCTGGATCGCCGCGAAGCTCCTCCACGAACTCGACGCCAACGTCGTGGCCGTCAGCGACTCTAGCGGGGCCGTCTACAAGGACGGCGGCTTCAACCCGGTGGACGTGAAGAACCACAAGAACGAGACCGGGAGCGTGGTCGGCTACCCCAGCGCCGACGAGGAGTTCTCGAACGAGGACCTGCTGACGCTCGACGTGGACCTGCTCGTCCCCGCCGCGCTGGAGAACGCCATCGACGGCGACCTCGCGCAGAACGTGCAGGCCGACGTCATCGTCGAGGCGGCCAACGGCCCGCTCACGCCCGACGCCGACGACGTGCTGGCCGAGTCGGACACGTACGTCTTCCCCGACATCCTCGCCAACGCGGGCGGCGTCACCGTCTCGTACTTCGAGTGGGTCCAGAACCGCCAGCGCTTCTACTGGACCGAGGAGCGCGTCAACGAGGAACTCGAACGGATCATCACCGACGCCTTCGACAAGCTCGTCGAGACCTACGAGGACACCGACGCGCCGAACATGCGAACCGCCGCCTACGTGGTCGCCATCCAGCGCGTCGCCGACGCCTACGCCGAGAGCGGCAACTGGCCGTAACACACAACCCGTTCCTGCAATCGTTTCCTGAACCTTTCCTACTGCTGTCGCTTCGTCTCGACGTTTTCGTCTGGCTCTCCGGCAGATAGATGTATTTTCTCGCGAGGTAACGTATATTACGGGCCGATTACAGTTTGATTCCTCATAATGCCGTAATTCCTTCCGATACGCCCTGAATGTCTATTTTCACCCTCTTTCTCACGCGTGATAATGGCGACGGGGTTTTATGTCCTATGTACGAGAATACTGACTAGGAATAGAACCATGTTCGACAGCGAAGACGGGGCGACCGACCGTGGACAAGTCGGCATCGGTACACTCATCGTGTTCATCGCGATGGTGCTGGTCGCCGCAATCGCGGCGGGCGTACTCATCAACACCGCTGGGTTCCTCCAGACCAAATCCGAACAGACCGGCGAGGAAAGCAGTGCGCAGGTGACCGACCGCGCGCACGTCGTCAGTACGGTCGGCGACGTCGGCAACGACCAGTCGGTCCACCTCGTGAACCTGACGGTGATGAAGAGTTCGGGATCGGGCGACGTGAACCTCTCGGCGGCGACCGTCGAGTGGCTCGGCCCCGACAACGGGAAGATTCTCCGGCACGGCGACGCGGCCGACGGGGTCCACTTCAACGTCACGGCGATCAAGGACGAGGACGACACGATGCCCGTCATCCACACCCGGGAGGACCGCTTCCGCATCACGCTCGACGCCACGGAACTGACGGACGGAGCCGAGGGACTCAAGGAGGGCGAGGAGTTCACCATCAAGATCGTCACGCAGGCCGGAGCCGTCACCTACCACCACAAGGTCCCACCGACGCTGACGAATCAGGAAGCAGTCCAATTGTAAAACAACTTTTCCTGCGCGAACTTTTGCTGCGCTGCGTGCCCTGTGGGCACTCGCTTGCAAAACTTCGATGAAAAGCCCAACTCACGGTCCTCCGACGGCTATCGCCGCCTCCGGGCCTCTTCTACAGCCGACCGCCGTCTGATTGTCGCTTGCTCGGACCTCGCTCTCGGTCACTTCGCTCGTGCGTGAAGTGGCGATAGAAGCAGTAACAAACGTTGAAAACTCGACCGACAGCCCGAGTTCGCGACCGCCCTACAGCCCCAACTCTCGCCCGATGACGAGGTGCTGAATTTCGCTGGTCCCCTCGCCGATCTCCATCAGTTTCGCGTCGCGGAGGAAGCGCTGGGGCGCGAAGTCCTCGGTGTAGCCGTAGCCGCCGAGCACCTGCACGGCGTCCTCCGAGACCTCGCGGGCGGCCTCGCTGGCGTCGAGCTTGGCGAGGGCGCTCTCGTGAGAGACCGACTCGCCCTGATCGTACTTCCACGCGGCCTTGTGGGTCAGCAGGCGGGCGCGCTCTATCTTGCGGTCCATCGAGACGACCTTGTTCCGGATGGCGTCGAACTTCGCTATTGGCTGGCCGAACTGCTCGCGCTCTTTGCTGTAGTCTCTGGCGGCCTCGAAGGCACCTTGCGCGATGCCGGTCGAGAGCGCGGCGATGGAGACGCGGCCGCCGTCGAGGGTCTTCTTCGTCTGGTCCCAGCCGTCGCCCTCCTCGCCGAGCAGGCGGTCCTCCGGGAGTCGCACGTCGGTCAGCTTGATCTCGCAGGTGGGCGAGGCGTTCAGCCCCATCTTGTCCCAGAGGGTCGTGACCTCGAAGCCGTCGTCCTCGCGGGGGTCCACGATGAAGGTCGAGATGCCGTCGTAACCCGCGTCGGGGTCCGTGACGGCCTTGACGAGCACCGAACCCGCCTCGCTGGCGTTAGTGATGAACTGCTTGGTGCCGTTCAGGACCCACTCGTCGCCCTCTTTCTCGGCGGTGGTGTCCATGTCGCTGGCGTCCGACCCCGAACCGGGTTCGGTCAGCGCCCACGAGCCGACGTACTCGCCCTCCGCGAGGGGACGGAGCCAGCGCTCCTTCTGCTCCTCGGTGCCGAACAGCTCGATGGGCTTGGACGCCAGCGAGACGTGCGCGGCGTACGAGAGGCCGATGGAACCGGAGACCCGGCCGAGTTCCTCGGTCACGAGGGCGTACATCAGCTGGTCGCCGCCGAGACCTCCATACTCCTCGCTGACCGGCACGCCCATCATGTCGAGGTCCGCGAGCTGGTCGAATATCTCCTCGGGGTAGCGGTGTTGGTTCTCGATCTCCTGCGCGATGGGTTCGATCTCCTCCTCGCAGAACTCACGTACCGTGTCCCGAATCATCCGATGCTCGTCGGGGAGGCTGAAATCCATACGCAAATTTTGCGTCAGTGGCAGTATAAAGTCTCCGAAGAAGGAGACCTCCGAACCCCGCAGACGGAGTTTCCCCGACAGGCAAGTGGGTTTATTTACGCCGGACGCTTAGACCGCCAGTAGTGAGCATTCGGCGGCTGGTGCGCGGCACCATCGAGTGGGACCGCCTCGAAGCGGTCTTCGTGGAGTTAGCCGAGCGGTACGACCAGTCGGAGCTCCGGGTGGAGTTCCTCGACGCCGACAACTGGCTCTCGACGCCCTGCGTGGTCAACGAGCAGTGGTTCGTGAAGATCGTCACCGGCCAGAACTCGCTGGTCCACGCCCTGTTCACGGGGGCGCGCAACCTCGGAGCCTTCTCCTCGGGCACGGAGGGGTTCTTCGAGCACTTCGCCGACCCGATGGAGATGTGCGAGCACGAACTGGAGGCGACCCGCCGGATGCGCGAGATCGGGGTGAACGTCCCCGCGCCCGTCGAAGCGTTCGAGGTGGACGACATGGGCGTCCTCGTGATGGAGTACCTGCCCGACTTCAGGACCTTCGACGACGTGGACGCCGAGTCGGTCGCGCGATTCGCGCCGGACGTGTTCGCCGCGCTGGCGAAGATGCACGACAATAGGCTCGCACACGGCGACCTCCGAGGCGAGAACGTCCTCCTGCAGGACGGGGCGGTGTACTTCATCGACGCGACCAGCGTCAGCGAGGACGCCATCGAGGAGGCCCGGTCGTACGACCTCGCGTGCGCGCTGGCTGCGCTGGAGCCTCGAATCGGTGCGCGCGCGGCGGTCGCGGCCGCGAGCGAGCACTACCCGCCCGCCCAGTTGCTCGGCGCTCGCGAGTTCCTCGACTTCGTGAACATCCGGCCCGACCACGACTTCGACGCGGTAGAGGTCCGCGGAGAGATCGAGAAGGTGGTGGACGCGAACGGGGAGTGAGCTTACTGCACCTGGGTGGTCGAGTTCGACAGAGCTGAGAACGAGACCGAAGTCGAGAAATTTCATCCGGCTACCACAAAGCTTACTTTCTAAGGCAATATCCTGCAATTATGGACATCGACGCGCTTTACGTTCTATCCACGGCACTCCACTTTGCCGTCCTCGGAGGGTTGTACGGATTGCTCATCGCACTGCTGTGGTCGCCGTTCCTGCTCTCCGGGCGACTGCGCAGACTTTTCGAATCGCTCCCGCCCGGTGATTGGCGGATGAGCTACGTTCTCTGGATGCCACTGCCGGCAATGGTCTGGGCGTTCTTCCTCGGGATCGTCCTTCCGGTGAGCCGCGTCGCCCGTCCGCCGACAGAAGCGTCCATCCTCTACGTCGCTGGTTTGGACGGTATCCTGGTGGCAACAGCGATATCGGTCCTTCTGTGGCCGATACTACTACTGTACGTGCTGCCAGTCAGAGGGTTCGACTGGGCCCCCGAAGAGTACACGCCGACGACGGTGACGCTCGTCGTCGGAGGCACCGTCTGGTATCTACTGATGCTCGTCGTCCCGATGTACGTCTTCGTCCTCTTTGCTGGTTTCGGAGACGTCATGTCTGGCACGTAATCGGTCCAAGTCCGTCGATGGGACGCCGGAACCGTTTCTCTCACTGTCCGAGGTAGACGCGAGCCGCCGAGGCGAACGAAGTAGTCGTGTGAACGTTTTCTGAGATCCTCTAGAAGTAGATAACCGACTGTACCGTGGAGATTCGGCCAATAGACGCCTATATACTGCACCTTATTTTATATTTTTCACTAACAAAAGATTAAAGTATAATTCTAAAAATTAATTCTCTGGCTTGGCAGTGTAATAAGATGAGCGATTCCAACGATACTACGAACCGACCGACTCGACGTAACGTGCTGAAAGCAACTGGTGGCGCTCTTGCCGGACTCGGCGGCGTGATGGCGGCCAACCCCGCGAGTACACAGGAGCCCTCGCTCCACAGGAAGTTCGGCCGACTCAATGCGAATATCACGTGCGACAGGCTGAACAACAGTCTCTGTGACTACGTGGATACCATCTCGGACTACTCCGACGACCCTGACCACGACCCGGTCGACTGTAGCTACGTGACCCCCGACGAGGTCTGTGACTACCTCAAGACGATCGACCAATCGTGGAACCATTACCTGAACACCGTGGACTGGGACGGCAGAGAGGGTAATGCTGACAGAGGAGCAGCCGACAACGCGGAGGACGCACGGAGCCGCGTCAACAACAACGACTACGTCGAAGCCGCAATCAAGTCCGGTCGATCGCTCCACTTCATCCAGGACATCGGAACGCTCGTCCACACGGGCCGAGAGGGCGAACAGGCGAGCGATAGAGACATCCACTACGACTTCGAGGACTGGGTCGACAACAACTGGGACAACTACTTCAAGGACCGATCCGATACGACAGGTTACATGTCCATCGACGAGAAGGACGACATCGAGTACTGGGCCTGGGAGAACGCCGAAATGTCCCACAGCAGGCTCGAGGACCAGTGGTACGACATCAAGTACTCCGGGTACTACTACGACTCCACGAAGGAAGCCCAGGGATGGAGTGTCTACGATGCGTCGCACCTGTCTAACGGTACGCTTCAGTGGATCTGGGAGAACGCCTGAATCGACCCCAGACAACCGACACGTTGTTTCTTTTCTGTGACGGCACTGCACGATTACCACCACGTTGCAGTGGCCGGTAGCGCGACGAGGCCGAGGAGTCTCGTTGCCCTGCAGCGAGCCGACCGACTCGACGCCCCGATGGATAGTCAGGATCGAGGGTCACAGTTCCATCACTCTAATTATAATAAAACCCACATTATTAAACCGGAAAAATAATAACGTTTGGAATAGGTTTAGATAATGCTGGATTAACCAGCGAATAAAATGAAACAAGGTAATAACTTGTCGAACTATAGTCGGCGGCGAGTATTGAAAGCACTAGGTAGCGCAGCAGGAGTGGCGGCGTTCTCCGGCATCACGTCCGCGGCCGACCCCGAAGTCGTCCGGGTCATCGACGTCGGCACCTCACGGCGCATCGGCTGGCGCGTTCGGCATCGAGATGCAGAACGGCTCAGTGCCGGAACACGCGGGGGCCAAACTGGTCAAGCGTACCCCGAAAGGCCGACCCGACTTCTCCAGGAAGAGCTCGGGCGAGCAAGCGGGCCGCAGTGGTACCGAGGACGACATCGGGACGCAAGACCACAGCGGGGGCAACGACGAGAGCGATTACTACGCGTACATGAAACTGATCTGTGAAAAGGGTGACCGGTGCGGATGCGGACCAGAGTGGGAAGTGTACAACGCTCAGGAAGCCGACTGGAGCAACGACGACGGAGACGACTGCGTCAGTGACTCCGAGAACACGTGGTGGTGGAAGTGGGCGATCAACGGCAGTGCCTGCGAAAACTGGAAGCACACCGATGGAAACATCTGGGAAGACGACGGTACCTGCAACCTGGACCAGCTCCGTGAAGACAGATTCTCCTACGAGGACGACGGCGGTTGGAACGGTCTCGTGATGCGACAGCAGCTGACGCTGCACGCCGACGGGTCCACCTCCTGGGAGGTCACCCGGTACGACGACGGTGGCAACGGCTGTCTCTTCCACGGCGTCGAGTTCTCGTAATCCGATACCAGCCCTTTTTCGCTCGTCTCGTATCGAATAGTCGAACGGAGAGAAACTAGCTTGCGGCTTGTACGTGCTGTCCGTCTCTTTTGTCCGAACGTAGGCGACGTGCCGCGCCGTACCTCGACTATCTCGACGACTCCGCGGTGATTACGTCATCGATGCGTGCGATCATCGTCGCGGCCTCGGTGGCGGATTCGATGGCCTTGCGTTTGACGGCGGCGGAATCGAAGACCCCGGCTTCCGCGGGGTCGCCGACGGTGGCAGCGTTGCCGTCGACGACGATGCCGGCGCTACCCTCCGCGTCGAAGGTGGTGCGCAGGTCGACCAGCGCGTCGACGGGGTTCAGGCCAGCATTGGCCGCGAGAGCCCGGGGGAGCACCTCGACGGCGTCGGCGAAGGCCTCGACGGCGAGCTGTTTGCGACCCTCGACGCTGGCGGCCTCGCTTCGAAGCGCCTTCGCGATGGCGAGTTCGCTGGCACCGCCACCCGGAACGACGCCGCCGTCCTTCGTCGCGGTGACGACGTCGATGGCTCCGTCCACGACGCGCTCGAGTTCCGCGACGACGTGCTCGGTACTGCCGCGGATGTAGACGGAGGTCATCTCGCCTGCGACGCCCCCTTCGACCGAGATGACGTAATCGTCCCCGAACTTCTCGACGCCGACGTACTCGGCCTTGCCGAGGTCGTCGGCGTCGAGTTCGGAGATCGAGGCGACGCGCCGCGCCCCGGTCGTACGGACGATGTCCTTCGCGTTCTTCATGAGGGGCTCCAACACGAGAATGCCTTCCTTCGCCAGAGCAGCGGCCACGTCACTGTGGATGCCAGCCCTATTGAACACGACGTCGACGTCGGCGTCGGTCAGCACGTCGACGTATTCTTGGAGTACCCGCTTCTCGCCCTCCTTGATAGCATCGAACTGCTCTACGGTGTTGACCTCGTGGTCGTAATCGGTGAAGTTGAGCTTGTCCTGTGGCGTGTTGTAGACGTCGGGTGCCTCGTCGAGCACGGCGATGGTGGCGTCCTCGACCGAGCGGGGCATGTCGTCCCTGATGGGCGCGTTCTGGTCGTCGTTGACGACGACGACTCCCTCCCGGCACTCGGTGGCGGCACCCGATGCCCCCGAGTGGGTGACGAGGCGAACGTGGTCTCGGCCGACCGAGTCCTCCCCACCGCGTCGGACGGCGTCGACGACCCGTTCGGCGAGAGCTTCGGCCCCGACGTGGCCGGTCCCCTTACCGGTCATGCTGGAGGCGGCGACCGTCCGCAACAGGTCGTCGTCGATCTCCGCGTCAACGACCTGCTCGTCGATGGCTTCGCGGGCGATTCGAGTGGCCTCGTGGTAGCCCTTGACGATAGTCGTCGGGTGGACGTCGTTCTCGATGAGGTCCTCGGCCTGCGCGAGCAGCTGACCCGCCAGCACCGCTGCCGTCGTCGTCCCGTCACCGATCTCATCCTTCTGCGTCTCGGCGACCTCGACGATCATCTGGGCGGCCGGATGCTCGACGTCCATCTCGCTCAGGATGGTGGCACCGTCGTTGGTGATGACGACGTCACTACCGGAGCTGACCAACATCTTGTCCATCCCACGCGGCCCCAGAGTCGTTTGCACGGATTCGGCGACGGCCTTCCCCGCGGCGATGTTTGCCGTCTGGGCGTCGCGGCCCCGCGTCTGCTGGCTATCCTCACTCAGAACGACGACGGGTTGTCCACGTGTCGGTTGCTGATCTTCCATCGTAATCTATCTCACATCACTGTCGCAAAGACTTAAATTAGTTTCTATACAAGGGTAATTATGCGGGGAGCGTATCGAGTGCGACGCCACGGTTCGTCGCGCGACGGCGGGTGATTTCCGAGCCCACGTTCACCGAAGCTTGCCTTATATGCGCCCCGAACGAGCCGAGCGGGCCGATTCCCCCCATCGGGCGCGATACCTGTCGAAACGTACGCGGTCTTGCCCCGAATTGGGTGCCTTTTTTACTGTGTCGGCCCCAATTTTTACCTGAACATGAGCCAGCAAGCCAGCGAGCAGACCTACCAGCACTACATCGGCGGCGAGTGGACCGAGGGTCACGGCGACGAGACCTTCGAGAGCTACAACCCCGCGACCGGTGAGTCGCTCGGCGAGTTCCACCGCGGAACCGAGACCGACGTAGACGACGCCTTCGCGGCGGCCGACGAGGCCAGAGAGGAGTGGCGAAACCTCTCGTACATCGACCGCGCGGAGTACCTCTGGGACATCTACCACGAACTCCGCGAGCGCACCGACGAACTCGGACGAGTTGTGACCAAGGAGTGCGGCAAGGAGATCTCCGAGGGGAAGGCCGACGTGGTGGAGGCCGCCCACATGGTCGAGTGGGCCGC
>PXSM01000167.1:29728-42241 GCA_003023465.1 Halobacteriales archaeon SW_6_65_15
AGTAGCGAGGTCGGTCACAAGATCGCTGGCAAGGTCGGCGGCGAGCCCGGCAAACTGGCGGCCTGCGAGATGGGCGGCAAGAACGGCATCGTGATCACCGAGGAGGCCGACCTCGACGTGGCCGTCCACTCGGCCATCATGTCCTCGTTCAAGACGACCGGCCAGCGCTGCGTCTCCAGCGAGCGCCTCATCGTCCACGAGGACGTGTACGACGAGTTCAAGGAGCGCTACGTCGAACTCGCCGAGCAGGTGGCCGTCGGCGACCCCCTCGAAGAGGACACCTTCATGGGCCCGGTCGTGGACGAGTCGCAGGTCGAGAAGTTCCACAAGTACAACGAACTCGCCGAGAAGGAAGGTGCGAACGTGCTCGTGGACCGCGCCGAGTTGGGAACCGACGAGATTCCCGAGGGCCACGAGGACAGGGCGGCTACTGCCGCCGATGAGGAGCGTAGCGCCAGCTACGCGAACGGCCACTGGGTCGGCCCGTTCGTCTACGAGGTCGATTACGACCCGGACCTGCGGTGCATCAAGGAGGAGGTCTTCGGCCCCCACGTCGCGCTCATCGAGTACTCCGGCGACATCGAGCGCGCCGTCGAGATTCACAACGACACGCCCTACGGTCTCGCCGGTGCCATCATCTCCGAGGACTACCGCCAGATCAACTACTTCCGCGACGAGGCGGAACTCGGACTGGCCTACGCCAACCTCCCGTGCATCGGCGCGGAGGTCCAGCTCCCGTTCGGCGGCGTGAAGAAGTCCGGCAACGGCTACCCGAGCGCCCGCGAGGCCATCGAGGCCGTCACCGAGCGCACGGCGTGGACCATGAACAACTCGAAGGACATCCAGATGGCGCAGGGCCTCTCCGCGGACATCAAGACCGAGAGTGATGATTAAGCTGTGAGGCCCGCGAAGCGGGGCCGAACTCACTTTATTATCACTCTCGCAGAGTCCGACGATTGAACTAACGACTGAAGCGCGAGACTTCTAATTCTCCACCCCGGCGCGCGCTGGCGGCCCCTCGTGGGCCGCCTTCATTCGCGCGAGGGACGAGTAACGCAACGGAGTGAGTAACGCAGTCGGTCGGGGAGGACGCGGCTGTCGCGGTACGGTTGCGGTGCTGTGCGGTCTTGATTTGCTCAAGTGGTAGCTAGCTTCGATGGTTCGTCTGCGGTGCAGTCTCGATAGGTTCAGGCAGCCGCTAGCAGTCTTGCTCTTAGCTCGCTAAACCATTCTAAGGCCCATTATATTCTGGTGAAAAAGTATAAGTAGAAAGTCAAAGAAACGAACTAACTATCTGAACCTAATCCCCGAATCGCAGCAGTTTCGGCCCCTCGACCGCCATCACGAACGAGACGCTGAGCATCATGAACGTCACCGTGAGCAGTCCGTAGAGGCTCTCGGTCGTGACCCGGGCCGCCGGAGCGGTGCCGAGCCAGTTGCCCGCGATGACTGCGCTCCCGACGACGGCGGTCCAGAGGAAGTAGCGACTCCACTGGAAGGGGCAACTCTCCTGCGAGGGTTCGTCCACTTCGAGGAACTGACGGAGGCGGTCGGCGTCGGCGGTCAGTCTGACCACCCGGTCGTCGGCCTCGTAGTTTACCACGTCGTGTTCGCTCAGTCGCGGGACGTGGGTCTGGTAGAGCGAGGAGTACACCTGCTTGCGCTGGCGCGACGAGAGGTCGGCGACCGACGTGTCGTTTTCCCACGCCGCGATGCGCGCGCTCAGGTCCGTGAGCGTGATCTCCGGTTCGTCCAGCAGGTGCTGGAGGACGCGACGACGCCGCGAGTTGCCGAGGAGGTCGAACATCACCTCCCGAGAGGGTCCCGACTCGGCCTGTCCCCACTTCCCACCACCCCGGAAACCGGTCGTTGTCTCAGCCATCTGTCTATTATTGTGTAAGACGTACTCCAGCGTAATTAATATTGGGGGTTTAGTTCTTCCGGCCGTCTGACGCTGGTCTGACGGAGCCCTCGATTTCGATACACAAACTCCTCACACGATAACTGTCACGCGAGGTTAGAGTTTGGCCGGGCGTTCTTGTCTCGGCGTTCACAGACGCCTGTCGCGCCACGCCGGGAACTCCTCGCGGACCGCCTCGACGCGGTCGAGGTCCACGTCGGCCAGCACGAGGTCGGGGTCGTCGTCCGTGCTCGCCAGCGTCGTGCCCCACGGGTCGTAGGCGGTCGAGCGCCCGAGCAGCGAGGCGTCCTCGAAGTCGCCCGACCCGTTGACGGTGGCGACGAAGAACTGGTTCTCGACCGCCCGCGCCCGCGGGAGGAGCTTCCAGTGTTCGACCCGGGGGTAGGGCCACGCGCTCGGAACCAGCACGAGGTCCGCACCTCGCTCGGCGATCTGGCGGTAGAGTTCGGGGAACCGGAGGTCGTAGCAGGTCGTCATCCCGACGGTGGCACCCTCGAACTCGCCGATCCCGAGGCTCTCGCCGGGCACCAGCATCTGGGCCTCCGCGGATTCGTAGCCGAACAGGTGGTGCTTGCGGTAGAACGCCAGTCGATTCCCGTCGCGGTCGAACAGGACCGAGGTGTTCGCCAGCCCCTCGTCGGCGGGGGTCGGAATCTCCTCGGTCTCCGCGAGGTCCTCCACGATGCTTCCAGCCAGCACGCCGACGCCGTGCTCGCGGGCCGCCTCGGCGATGGCCGTCAGGGTCGGCCCCTCCACCGGCTCGGCCGCTCGCTGGTAGGCGTCGAACGAGAAGTAGCCGACGTTGAATATCTCCGGGAGCGCCACGAGGTCCGCGTCCCGGTCGGCGGCCTCGCCGATGGCGGCCGCGGCGCGCTCGCGGTTGGCCTCGACCGCACCGGACTCGATCTCTAGCTGGGCCAGTGCGAGTCTCATGCGGTCACCTCCTTACGAAGAGCAGTCATGCCGGTACCTCCCTGCGGAGCGCGGTCATGCCGTGGCCTCCTTTCGAAGCGCGGCTTCGAGGTTGTCGAGTTCCCTGTCGAGGTTCTTCTTGAAGTAGCGCTCGATGCCGGGTACCTTCCCCTCGACCGTGAACCGATTGACGAGGCGACTTCCCTCGTCGGTCTCCAACAGCTCGTGTTCGCCGGTGACCCTGAGCGCGGACGACCGGCCGACGAACTTCACGTATCTGGGCGGGTCGCGCTCCACGTCCTCGGTCTCGACGGGGACGGTCGTGTCGAGAAACGGGATCGGCAGCTTGACGTGCCAGACGGCGGTCCGTTCGCCGGTCTGCTCGTAGCTATCGACGACGCTGATGACGCTGGCGCGGCGTTCGGGATCCTCAATGAACGCCCACACGTCCTCCGGCGGAACCCCGAGGTCGAACGTCCGCTCCACCCGGACAGTCATTGCCGGGGCTTCGGGCCGCGGTCTCAAAAAGCCGCCGGACCGAATCGGGCGAGGGTGTTGGGAGATCGCCGGGAGGGCCAACGCCGGACGAACCGGGATTCAGAAACGAGGGCGATGTAGCTCCAGTAGTGGGAAGCGGCGTGGCCCCGAAGGCGAGGACGATACGGCTCCGAAGGTGGGAGGGCAGGAGGGCTCGAAGGCGGGACGAGCAGGGCGGCCGGCGCGGATTACCCCGGCGTGACCTTCCACGTCGTGGACTTCGCCCGGCCCCACTTCTCGATCTCGACCTCCTCGCTCTTCTCGGCGAGTTCCGGAAGCCTGACGCCGACCTGCTTGGAGGAGAGGCCGAGTTGCTCGGCGATGTTCTTCGAGCGGAAGTACCGCTCGCCCCGTGAGACGCTCTCTCTCAGGTACGCGAGGATGCGCCGTTCCTCGTCGGTGTAGTCAGTCATCCTCACAAGTCCGTAAGGCGTTCGGACCCTTAACGATTTCCCGCGAGAAACGACTCACTTCTCGAACCGGTCCGGCGGCGAGAAGTAGCGAGATGTCCGTCAGTACGAGAACCTGTCGTCGATACGCGGACCTACCGCCAGTAGACGTGAATCGCGGCCACCGCCAGCACGCCCGCGGTGACGGCGGCAGCGAAGCCCCACGCGGCCAGTTCGGTGCCCGGTGCCACGAACATCGCCACGGTAGCTGCGACCGCCAACAGCGTGAACAGCGTGGCGAGCCCGATACCCATGTCGCTCGCGACCGTCTCGTGTTCGGCCATGTGCCCCGTTTCCCGCGGCCGGAACTTAGTTCATTCTACTCGCAGGTCGGTGTCGATAGCTTTTACCGGTTGGAGCGACCCACGCCGGATATGCTTGGGACCGTCAAGTCAGTATTACTGGGGAGTAAGCTGAAGATACTGTTCACGCTGGCGCTCTCGCTCGGCGTCGTGCTCGCCGGAGGCTACTCCGCCGGGCTCCTCGGCGCGCCGAGCGTCGCCGGCGTCCAGAACCAGTTCGGCAACGTCACCGACGAGACGACCGAGATTCACTCGAATCTCGTGGTGAACAACCCCAATCCCGTCGGAATCAGCCTCGGAGACGTGACCGTCTCCTACGACGTGCTGATGAACGACGTGGAGATGGCCAACGGCACCAAGGAAAGCGTCTCCATCGGGAGCGGCAACAGCACGGTCGCGTTCACGACCGAGATGCGAAACGACCGCATCCCGACGTGGTGGGCCAGCCACGTCAGGAACGGCGAGCACACCACGGTTCGGGTGGACGCCGAGGTGACCTCCGGGACGCTCGGCCGGTCCTTCGAGGCTCCGCCCGTCGAGGAGCAGGTCTCGACCGACCTCATCTCGAACTTCAACTCGACCGAGACCCGCGAGGTCAACGCCGACCAGCCGTTCGTCTCGGACCCGGTAGCCTACGTCAACGAGACCAGCGCGCAGTGGGGCGAGGTGACCGACGCCGAGACGCCCATCGACACGAAGTTCGTCGTCTACAACGCCAAGTCGATGCCCATGGTCATCTCGGAGATCGGTTACGAGATCACGATGAACGACGTTCGGGTCGGAAACGGCACCACCGACCGCGAACACGTCATCGAGGGCCACTCGACCGAGACCATCCGGACCGAGACGGTCATCCAGAACCAGCAACTCGACGAGTGGTGGGTGAGCCACCTCGAAAACGATCAGGTGACCCAGCTCCAGATCGACTTCTATGCCAAGATCGAGGTCGGCGGCGAGACCTTCCGGGTCCCGCTCGACGACCTGACCTACGAGGAGACGGTGGAGACCGACATCTTCGGCAACAAAGCCCAGTCCGACGCGGGCGGTAGCGACGCCAGCGAGACGACCGCCGACGAGGACGACGAAAGCGAGGACCAGACCACCGACGAAGAGGCGACCACCTCCGGCGACGAGACGGCGACGACCCCCGACGAGACGATCACGACGGACGATTCGGGCGGTAGCACGACGACCACCGACGACGGCCTCCTCGCACTCGACGCGCCCGGCGGTCGGTGACGCGACGACTCGACGGACCACGCGCAAACGCTCGACCGTCTTTTCACGAGGAACCGCGCTGACTGACCAAACCACCGTCTGGGTGTCTACGTGAGCGAAGCGAACGCAGGCTCGTCGGAGCGTGCCTCCGACGGTGAATGAAAGGGGCCGCCCGGACGGGGGCTTCCCAAGCCTTCGCGGCGCGGTTCCGTACTCTCCTACGTTTCCAGACTACACGGAGGAAAATCCACTTCCGACGATAGACGCAGTATTTCGTAGTCGCCGGTAGATTTTTAATCCCGGCAGAGAGAGCTACGAGTGCATGACACGGAGTGTTCAGGCTCCTGATCGAGTTCTTCTCGTGCGATGAGAACGACGTATCGGTACGACGAGACGGTGAATCGATAGTTCTGGCGGTTGACGGCCGCGACTACGAACTGACCAGAGACGACGCCGCGGACCTGCAGGAGGCGGTCGGCGACGCGTTGACCGAGCGCCGGGAGTTCTTCCGGACCGAGGGCGTCCACCGCGAGGACGGTACCTACGAGGTGGCCCGCCGCGGCGCGGACTCGGCTGGCAACTCGAAAGTGTTCGAGAGTTTCGCGGCCCTGCGCAGGCTGTTCGACCGACTGCCCGACGAGTTCGCCGCAGCGGACGTAGGCCGGTCGGGCATCACGGGCTCGCGCCGCCACATGCTGGTCCGCCACTTCGCCGAGCATCCGGGCTTCGACTGCAAAATCGCGCGCCGGAACCCCCTGACCGCCGAGAAGACCGAGACGGACGGGAAGGCCGAGATGGAAGACGACGAATCGGTAGAAACGACAGGTGAGGAATCGGCCAGTGAGGAAGCGGCCGGTGAGGACGCAGATGCAAAGATGGCCGAGGTGGTCACCGCGGACTGAAGCGAGCGCGAATCTGACCTCGATTTTCCCGAAGCCGTCGCAGATCGCGTCAGTATCGGAGCGTCCCGTAGAACTTTGTATCCCCTCCGCAATCGTATCGGTATTCAGTCATGAGCGGCAGATTCGTGGAAACCGCCGACGCGTGGCCCGACTGCGAGGACGAGCAGGTGGAGGTGATGCTCCTCGGGACGTACCACATGGACAACCCCGGTCTGGACGAGATAAACGTCGGTGCCGACGACGTACTCGCGCCCGACCGGCAGACCGAACTGGAGGCGCTAACCGACCGACTCGCCGAGTGGAATCCCGAACGGATCGCCGTCGAGTGGCCGTACGACTGGCAGGCGGACGTCGATTCCCTCTACGAGGAGTACCGGACAGGGGCACGGAAATACGACGAGCGGGAAGCAATCGACGCGAATTCCCGGTTCGATTCGGAGGCGGACCTCGGCTGCCGCGACGAGACGATTCAGGTCGGATTCCGACTCGCGGACGCGCTGGACCACGAGCGAGTCTATCCCATCGACTACCCGATGGACGCCGCAAACGACGACTTCGACGCTCTGAAAGAGAGCGACTTCGAGCCGGAGGAGAAGGCCGACTACTCGTTACCCGACCTCGACCGCCACGGACGAGAGGTGGACGAGCGATTGGCCAGTTCGACCGTCCCCGAGTTCCTCCGGTGGACGAACGAGGAAGAACAGCT
Organism: Halobacteriales archaeon SW_6_65_15; assembly: GCA_003023465.1. Taxonomy (GTDB): domain Archaea; phylum Halobacteriota; class Halobacteria; order Halobacteriales; family Haladaptataceae; genus Halorussus. The sequence continues at coordinate 36,676 of PXSM01000167.1, forward strand.
TCGGGTGAACCACGACTGGATGTTCGACAAAGGCGTCCGATGGGGTGAGGACGACAACTTCGGCGGTCCGCAGTGGCTGGCCTCGTGGTACGACCGCAACTTCAGGATGGTCCACAACCTCTGGCGAGCGATAGAGCGAGACGACGACCGCGTCCTGCTACTCGTCGGCTCCGGACACGTCCGGGTGCTCCGCCACCTGCTCACGGAGGCTCCGATGTTCTGCCCCGTCAGTCCGCTCCCCTACCTGTAGGGTGACGCGACGAGTCGGGCCTCGCTCGTTACGTGTCCGGCCGCATGTCGAAGCCTTCGATCTCCTTGACGTCCTCCGACCCGCAGTTCGGACAGTCGCCTCGCGGCTCGTCGAACGTCTCGCCGCAGTCGGTACACTGCAGCGCAACGCCGGGCTCGTTGTCGGGGACGAGCATGTCTTTGATGGTCTCGACGATGCTCATGTGCTAGTTCTGGTGTTCGAGGCTGAAAGGGATTGTTGCCGTTCGCTACCAGTTTCTGGAGGTGCTGAAACCGTCGTAGAGAAGAACGTTCAGAAAGCCCCTCTTGTCGGTCCAAGTTGCTGAAGGGAGTGCTAGAGAAATCTCGGTGCAGAACGGGTAGAAAGCCCCCGCCCGGTCGCGGTCGCTCTGGCGGATATCCTCGGCTCACCTACGGTTCCTCGGATAGGGCCGCCAGAGACGACCATGCAAACGCGACCGGGTGGCCCCTTTCAGTCCACCCAGACCGGTGGAAAGTGTCACCGAGCGCATCCCGGTAGGAGGAGCCCTTAGAATGCGGCGTTGGCTGATAGCGGTCAACGAAAGCAATCGAAATATGTTTTTAGAGGATATATTTCCGCGTTTAGGAACAAGAACTGAATCTGAAGCGACCTACGGTTCCAGATTACCGAATCGTCGTGTACTCGCTCTCCTCGTTGAGCGCCAGATTGGCCGCGATCTCGGCGTTCCGCATGGCGTACTGGGCGGTCTGCTGGAGGCTGACCAGCACCTCGCGGACCGCCAGCAGGGAGTTGTTTTCCATCTCCGGGAGGTCTGCGAGGATGTCGCTCTCGCGATCACCGATCTCGTGGAACAGCGCGCGAACTTCGAGGGTTTTGTCGTAGTCACGCTCGACGGCGGCCTGGACGGCCTTCGCGGTGATCTCGTCCACCTGATCGGTGAACTCCCGGATGCGCCGCATCGTCTGGCCGTCCACGTCGAGGGTGTGGCCCTCGGCTTCGAGGGCAATCTCGGCGATGTCCTCGGCGTTGTCCGCGGTGAGTTCGAGGTTCTTGGCGATGGAGCGGTAGCCGATGAGCGGGAAGCCGCTGTCGAGGTCCACTGCCCGCGCGAGGGTAGGGTTCTGGTAGGCGGTAAAGATGAGTCGGAGCAGGAGGACGAATATCTTGTTCGCCTGTCGCTCGCGGTTGAGCGCGCGCTGGGCGAGATCGGGATTGCCGTGCGCGAGCGCCTTGACCGCCTCGCCGCGCATGGTCGAACCGGTGTTCTCCAGCCGTTCGAGCAGGTTGTCGAGGCTGAAGTCCTCGGGATCGACCGAGCACCGGATGGCGATGCTGTCGGGCGTCTCCTCGACGACGCCGAGGCCCATGAGTTGGGTCTCGGCCTTGTAGACGGCGTTGATGTGGGCGCTGTCCAGCGTCTCCTCGCTCTCGACGTGGATGACCCGCCGCCCGAGGACGTACTGGGCGACGATGGCTCGCTCGACGGCGTCGGCGTCGAGGTCGTCGGCGTGGATGACCGCCTCGGACTCCTCGGTGTGGGCCGACTCCGGCAGGACCGTCAGCGTGCCTTTGCCGCCCATGCGAAGCGAAACCTCGTCGCCCTTCTCGACGTTGTTCTCCTTGGCCCACTCGGCGGGGAGGGTCATCGCCAGCGTCGAGGGGCCCAATCGCTGTACCTTGCGCGTTTCCATGCGGGGTTTATCGACCCCCGATGACCTTAAACTTCACTAGACGACAATTATTGTGCCTTAAACGACCTTCATCATCCGACGTTCGAACCGACCGACCCGGACTTTCCGCCACCCACGCAAGGCCTCGTCCACCCCGTCGTCGCCCGTATCGACGCGGAGGACGCCCACGTCGTCGAGCTTTCGCTTCGAGGCGACCACCTCGACCTCGGATCGGCGAAGTACTTCCGGGGAAATCTGGTCGTTGCCCCGCCCGAAGACGAACCCCTGTCCGCCGATGGGCGAGACCACGACGACGTTTCGCTCGCCGAGGTGTTCCAGTATCTCGTCTTCGCTCGCGTCGCGGGCGAGGACCTCCCCGTCCCGCCACAGGTCCACGCCGAGGGGCGAGCCGTCGAAGCCGAGTTCCGACTTCACCGCGCCGACGGTCCCGCCCGGCCCGAGGACGTAGGTCGTCCCCTCGTCGGAGCGAGCGTCCTCGGCCACCCCGACCGCGAGGCTCTCGACCGTCCCCCCGCCGACCTGCTTGCTCGACTGGAGGTCCTCCGCCACGGGAACCTCGGCAAGCGCCTTCAGGTCCGCGCGGACCTTGCCCTCGCGGTAGGCGTCCTCGTCGATATCGTTGACCTCGCGCGTCTCGGTCCGGTCGAAGTCCGCGGCGACCCGGCCCGCCGCCTCTGGCGTCACCGCGAACACCGCCGAATAGACCTTCACGCCCGCGGGGACGCCCAGAATGGGGAGGTCGGCGTCCAACTCGGCCAGCGTCTCGGCCACGTCCACTGCAGTTCCATCGCCCCCGACGAACAGGATCAGATCGACGCCCTCCTCGACGAACCGCCGGACGACCTCGCGGGTGTCGTCTGCGGTAGTGTCGGTCGGTCGTGCCTCACCCGCGGCGGTTCCGTCGCTTTCGGGCGTCCCGACGACCTCGGGGTCGAACCCCGCTTCGCGGGCCTCGGCTTCGCCCATCTCACCGCCGTAGGTCAGGAGCTGGGCGTCGGGTGCACCCTCCGCGAGCGCGCGCAGGGCCTCGACCGCTCGGTCGGGGGCGCGCGGGTCCGCACCGCGCTCGCGGGCCTCCGCAACCTTGCCGTCGGTGCCTTTCAGTCCGACCCGACCACCCATTCCGGCGATGGGGTTGACGACCACGCCGATGCGTCGCATGGGGACGACTACGCGAGTCGGCCGCAAAAGGGGTCCGATACCGGAACGGGACTGGGTGTCGGACGGTACGGAACCGTGAAAAGAGACGGAACCGCGAAAAAGTGGTGCCACCGGCGCAACCGATCTGTTCTCAATACGATTCGGTGAATTGCCCGCCCGTCGAGTACTGCTGGCTCATCTGGCCTTGCGGTTGCTGGAACTGCTGGCCACCTTGCGGCTGTTGGAACTGCTCCTGCTGGGCCAGCTCCTGGAATCCCTGCTGGCGCTGGCCGCCGATGGAGGCCAGCAGCTGGTTCGTCGCGTTGATGGACAGATCGACGGCCTGTAGCGTCTCCTGGACGTGTGGCGACTGCGAGTACTGCTGGAGGATCGGGATGCCCTGCTGGGCGACCCGCAGGTACGCCTCCGCGATCTCCGGCCCGTTGATGGAGTCGCGCGCGATGAGCTTCTCGTTCAGCTCCGCGAGCTCCGCGAGGTCGTCACAGAGCCGGGCGCACTCGGCCATCTCCGGTCCCATCTCGATGCACTTGTCCGCACACCACGAGGCGATCTCGACCACGCGGTCGAACGATTCGAGCGCGGTGTTTAGCTCCGGCGTCAATTCCGACTCGAACTGCTTGCCGACCTGCTGGTGGGTCGTCTTGTGGGGCGTTCCGGTCTGGCTCCCGAACTGCGTTCCCGTCTGACCGCCGACGCCTTGCGACTGGCCTATCGGCTTCTGGAATCCCTGCGACGCGCCCATGGGCTGTTGCTGGCTTACTTGACCGCCGAACGATCCCTGGCCACCGTACGGTTGCTGATACTGTTGTGACATTTTGGTTCTCCCCCGCTTAGGTCGCTCCTAACGGTGCGACCGTCTTCTGCGGGCACAGAAACGTTCGCCGGAGTAGCAGATAAACCGGCCCGACCGTTGGCGACCGTTTATCCACGCAACGAACTGTTTCTGTCTCACAGGAGTCGAAAAAACGGATTTCGGCGAAGAAACGAACTCCCGGTTACGCCGACGTTTCCGGACCGTTTTCGGATTCAACCGCGGATTTCGCCCGAAAGCAACACGGGTCTCTGCCATCCTTGGCAAGGATTAAGGGAACGGCTCCGGAACCGTCGAGTATGTTCGTGCTCGCGGAATCCGCGTCCATTCCGGCCAACGCCGCAGGAATCGTCGTCGGCGGTCTCGGAATCCTACTGACCGTCGCGTGGATGGTCTACTTCTACCGGTGAGCGACCGGTCGGACGGCGGTCGGCGACGAACTGCTGGCAGGCGACACCGTGAATTCGAGTTCGTCCTCGTCGGTGCTCTGGAGTTTGAGCTGGACGTGGTCGCCGGGGTAGCTCCCGACCGTCACGTCGAATCGCTCGCGCAACTCCGCGAGGCGGTCGATCAGCGCGCTCTCGGGCTCGTCGGCCTCCACGGTCGTCGTGTGGCGGTACTCGCCCGAGAACTCGGAGGCGACCTCATCGAACATCGCCTTCATCTCCTCGGGGACGCCCGGCAGGACGTAGATGCCCTCGATGACGCAGCCGGGTGCGACCCCGACCTCGTTGGGTAGCATCCGCGAGCCCTTCGGGAGGTTGGTGGTCCCCTCCACGAGGTCGGCGCGGGAGTAGTCGGTGTGCTCGGCGATCCACTCGACGGCCTCGTCGTGCTCCTCGACCGGGACGCCCACAGCGGCCGCGACGCCCTCCATCGTCAGGTCGTCGTGGGTCGGCCCGAGTCCGCCGGTGACGACGACGGCGTCGTAGTCGGCACGGTACTCGTTGACGACCCGGGCGATGTCGGCAATGCGGTCCGGGACGACCGTCACGCGTTCGACGTCGACGCCGCGGTCGCGCAGCTGGCTGCCCAGCCACGTGGCGTTCGTGTTGACGGTGTCCCCGGCGAGCAACTCGTCGCCGACGCACACCAGCGCGACGCGCATACCCAATTCTACGGCCCGACCGGTAAAACCTCTCTGCCCGCAGTCCACAGGCGGCCGCTCCCAGAAGGGCGGATCCGCTACCGCATTCCTGGCGGCGGCCCGTCGTCGCCGATGTCGTCCTCGTACTCGATGTCGTCACCCATTGCCTTGCGCCGTTCCTCGAGGGTCCGTATCTGGTAGAGGTAGTAGACGGTGCCGCCGCCGCCAGCGACGATGACGATGACAGCGAGCCCACCAAAGAGCAGCAGGTCACGCTGGAGGTAGTACCGCACCGTCAGCGTGCCGTCCGAGAGGTCGGGCCACCGAACCGTCATGCGGTCGTCGGTCACGTCCGTCGAGTAGCCGCCGGGGCTGGCCTGCGAGAGCAGCGGGACGCCGATCCGCGTGGACGGCGGGAGCACCAGTTCGTAGCTGCCCTCCACGAAGACCGGTGCCGAGAAGCGCTTGCCCGTCCGCCCGGCGGTGTAGGCGACGGTGCCGTTCTCTGCTGGCAGGGAGATGACCGTGTTGTCCCCGGTGCGGGTCGCCGAGAGGTTGCCGTGGGTGGCGTTGACGACGGTCCG
>PXSM01000168.1 GCA_003023465.1 Halobacteriales archaeon SW_6_65_15
CCCCGTGCTCTCGAAGGGGAACCCCCCGCAGTGGGACCCCGACACGTGGGAGTTCACCGTCACGGGCGCCGTGGAGAACGAACTCTCCCTGTCCTTCGAGGAGTTCACGGACCTGGAATCGGTCAGGCAGCGCCAGGACTTCCACTGCGTCACCGGCTGGTCGAAGTTCGACTGCGAGTTCACGGGCGTCGCGTTCCCCCACATCGCGGCCCTCGCGGGCGTCCGGGACGACGCGACCCACGTGCTGTTCCACGCCCTCGACGGGTACACGACCAACCTCCCGCTGGAGGACTGCATGCGCGAGGAGGTGCTGTTCACGTGGGCGTTCGACGGCGACGACCTGGCGGAGGAGCACGGCGGCCCGCTTCGCGTCGTCACGCCGCACAAGTACGCCTACAAGGGGGCGAAGTGGGTCGACGGCGTGGAGTTCCTCACGGAACCAGAGCGCGGCTACTGGGAGAAGCGCGGCTACTCGAACACCGCGAATCCGTGGAACGAGGAGCGGTACAGTTAGGAATCGAAACGGTCGAGACGGAAGTAGCCAGAGACGAACGATACAGTTAGACTAAAGGCTTCGGCCTCCCGAGTTCGACTGAATGGAGTCTCCGCCCCGCGACGGTCAGGTGTCGGCCGAACCGACCGGCTCCACCCTCGTGAGCCGGACAATAGAGCTACCCGACTGCGACCCGCGACCCTTCCTCGCCGGGCGGGACGCCCCAAGAGTCTACTGGACGAGCCCGTACGGCCCGGAGTTCGCCGGCGGCGGGATTGCGGCCCGCGTCACCGGAACGGGTTCGGAGCGATTCGAGACGGTCCGCGAGGCCGCCGATGATCTGTTCGCCAGCCTCGACTACGACGTGGCTGACGGTCTCGGCCCACGACGAAACCGCGGCGGCCGTCGAGACCGAACTTGCCGAAGTCCGAGACGCACTGAGCGAGGCGTCCGACCCGGGGCGCGCCGACCCGCCGGGCGTCGTCGCCACCACCCCGACGACCGCTCGCTCGGAGTGGGCCGAGCAGGTCCGCGCCGCGGTCGAGCGTATCGAGCAGGGCCAACTCCGGAAGGTGACGCTGGCGCAGGCGCTCTCGGTCGAACTCGCGGACGACGCCTCGATCCCCGACGTGCTCGAACGCCTCGGCGAGTCCTACCCCGACTGCTTTCGGTTCTGCTTCGAGCCGACGACCGAAGCGGCCTTCTTCGGCGCGACGCCCGAACGACTGGCGACCCTCCGGGGCAGGACCGTCGAGACCGACGCCCTCGCCGGGTCGGTCGGCCGGGGCGAGACGCCCGAGGAGGACGCCGAACTCGAAGCCGCCATTTCGAACAGCGAGAAGATGGCCCACGAACACGAACTGGTGGTCGAGACCATCCGGGACCAGCTCGGCCCGCTCTCGGGCGCGGTCCGGGTCGAGGACCGGCGAGTCCGGAAGCTCGCCACCATCCAGCACCTCTGGACGCCCATCGAGGCCGACCTCCGGGACGACGACCACGTCCTCTCCATCGTGGAGGCGCTCCACCCGACCCCTGCGGTCGGCGGGCTTCCACCTGAGATGGCGCTCCGGACCATCCGCGAGACCGAGACCTTCGACCGCGGGTGGTACGCCGCGCCCGTCGGCGGTCGGGATCCGGTCGGCCGTCGCAACCCAGCAGTCGGCGACCCTGTTCGCGGGCAACGGCATCGTCGCCGACAGTGACCCCGACGAGGAGTACGAGGAGGTACAGCTCAAGTACCGGCCGATTCTCGACGAACTGGAGGAGTAAGGACGGCCCATGACTGAGGACAGCGACGCCCGACTCGCACCCAACCGCAACACACTCTGGGCGCGGACGTTGGTCTCGGAACTCGAAGCCGCCGGCGTCGAGACGGTCTGTATCGCCCCGGGTAGTCGCTCGACGCCCCTGACGACCGCGTTCGCGGAGCGACCCGGAATCGAAGTCTTCTCGCACCTCGACGAGCGGTCGGCGGCCTTCTTCGCGCTGGGCCGAGCCAAGCGGACCGGGAAGCCGACACCCCTCGTCTGCACCTCGGGCACGGCGGCGGCCAACTTTCATCCTGCGGTCATCGAGGCCAATCAAGCGCGGGTTCCGATGCTCGTCCTCACCGCCGACAGGCCGGCCGAACTCCGGGACTCGGGGGCGAACCAGACCATCGACCAGCAGAAGCTCTACGGCGACGCGGTCCGGTGGTACAAGGAGTTGCCCGAACCCGAGGCCGACGCCCGGAAGCTTCGCTCCCTGCGGACGACCGCGTCCCGGGCGGTCGCCCAATCGACCGGGACCCCGCCGGGGCCGGTCCACCTCAACGTCCCGTTCCGGAAGCCCCTCGAACCGACCGAAGTCCCCGGCGACGTTCCCGAGGACTTCGCCGAGGAGGCCCGACTCGCGGCCGAAGGCCGGGACGCAGGCGCTAGGGCGTTCGTCACGACTGCGCAGGGCCGCCCCGAACTCGACGGGACCGAACTCGACGAAATTCGTCGGGCGGTCGAACCCGCCGATAGGGGACTCGTCGTCGTCGGTCCCGCGGATGGCCCGACGCCCGACCGCGACGCGCTGGCGTCCCTCGCGGAGGCGACCGGCTTCCCCGTCCTCGCGGACCCCCTCTCGGGCCATCGGTTCGGCCACGATAGCAAAGCTGATAGCGGCGTCCTCGTCGCGGGCGGCTACGACGGCTACCTCGGGGCGGTCGGCGACTCGTGGCACGACCCCGAGGTCGTCCTGCGATTCGGCGCGTCGCCCACCTCGAAGGTACTCCGCCGGTATCTCGAAGCCAATGACGCCCGGCAGTTTCTCGTGGACCCCGCAGGCGGGTGGCGCGAGGCGACCTTTATGGCGACCGACCTCGTCGGAGCCGACCCGACGCGATTCGCCCGGAAACTCGCAAGGGAGGTGGAATCTGGTGGGAGTACGGCATGGCGCGACCGCTTCGCCGAAGCGGAGCGACGATACTGGGACCTCGTGGCGTCGGCCCGCGAGGAGCGACTCTTCGAGGGCGCGATCCTGTCGGCAGTCGCCGCAGACGCTCCCGACCCCGCCACCGTGATGGTCTCGAACAGCATGCCGGTCCGGGACCTCGACCGCTTCGGGGAACCCCGCGGAGCCGACCTCACGGTCCTCGGCAACCGGGGCGCGAGCGGCATCGACGGCATCACGAGTACGGCTCTGGGTGCGGGAAGCGCGACCGACGACCCGCTCGTCCTCGTGACGGGCGACCTCGCCTACTATCACGACATGAACGGCCTGCTGGCGGTCGAACGTTGCGGGGTGGACGCGACTATCGTGGAGATAAACAACGACGGCGGCGGCATCTTCCACATGCTCCCCATCGAGGAGTTCGACCCGCCGTTCACCGAGCAGTTCCGGACGCCCCACGGCCTCGACTTCGAGCCGACCGGCGACCTCTACGGCCTCGACTTCGAGCGAGTCCGGGACCTCGACTCGTTCCGGGACTCCTTCCGGGAGTCGGTCGCGAGCGAGGGGACGCAGGTGCTCGAAGTCGTCACCGACGCCGAGGCGAGCCACCGCTTCAGGGAGGAACTGGCAGATCGGGTGGCTGACGAACTTCGAGACGCGTAGACGGCACGTTTCGAGCCCGGCAGAGGTGTATTCTCCTTTTCAAGAACAATACTTGGATATGTTTAAGAAACACTTCTATTTTCTATTCGGTTTGCTGTGCTCAAGGCCGACAGTCACGTCGTGACTCCGATGTGATTGCGACCGAAGACTCCGACCGGAGACCGGCACCCGAACGCGGCCAGCGACGGCCTCCAGACTTACCCGTCAGCGCGCCGTCACTGGAGACGATTGCATGACCGACGGTGCCGCAAGTGCCGGTCGGCGGACCGACGTTGCTGGCGACGCGACGACCCCCGACAATGTCGGACCAGCCATCAACGTGGGCGTCGTCGTCGCCTACACGCCGGGAACCGAAACGGAGCCACTTCGGCGGTTCGCCCACCGTGCCGTCGAGGACGCCGAGACCGAACTGGAGGCGGCGACGGGGGTGCCGTGGCAGTTCCACGTCGAAGCGCCGTTTCGGCTCTCGAACGACGAGACGCGACGGCCCTCCGACTTCCTCGACGAGGCGAGCCTCCGGATGGTCGAGGGGCCGTACGACCTCGTGGTGGTCGTCACGAACGCCGCGCTCACCTCCCGACGCAGGAAGGCGGTTCCGGGTCTCGCCTCGGAGGTGAGTCGCATCGCGGTCGTCTCGGCCCGGCGACTCACGCGGACCTCGCGGGGCCGACCGCCGCGCGACCTGTCAGACGAGGCCGTCCGGTGGAACGCGGCCACGCTCGTCGTCCACCTGCTGGGCCACGTCCTCGGTGTGGACCACGCCGACGGGGTGATGGCTCCGTTCCGGTTCGACGAGTCGCGCCGAGAGGTCCCGTCGTTCGGCGAGCAGACGGCCGCGCGCTTGCGACGACGAGCGAATCGACTGCCCGGACAGGAGGAGGTGGTCTGCGGAGCCGTCAAGCGGTTCGCGTTCCACGTCCGGGCCGCGCTCGGCCATCCTCGGCAGGTGCTGTTGCCACTCGCCCGGAATCGCGCGCCGCTGTTGCCCCTGTCGCTCCCGAAACTCGCCACTGCAGCGGTCACGCCGACGCTCGTGCTGATCTTCAGCGCGGAGACGTGGGACGTGGGGGTTCACATGACCAGTGGCGTCGCCGGGGGGTTCGCGCTCGTTAGTATACTCGCGGCCACGGTGTACCTCACGCTGATCCAGCGGCTCTTCTTCCCCCGGAAGGAGAAGCGGATACTCACCGAGCACATGGCGGTGGTGAACGTCGCGGTGTTCCTGACGGTGCTAGCCGCGGTAATCGGGCTCTTCGTGATGGTCGGACTGCTGATGTTGAGCATCGAGCTGTTCATCTTTCCGCAGGACCTCATCACCAACTGGCCGACGCTCGAAGACCCGTCGGTCGGATTCGCGGACCTGTTGCACACCTCGGCGTTCGTCAGCACCGTGGGCGTGCTGACCGGGTCGCTCGCCGGCGGGTTGGAGAGCCGCACCGTCGTCCGGCACCTCGCGCTCTTCTCCAATCGGCCCTGAGATCCGCGCCCGACGTTTTATCCGCGAGGCCGTCGTGGTGAGATTCGTGTCCCAGCGCGGTACCGACCCCGCGACCGAGCGACGACGCCTCCGGGGGTCCGACGACGAGGGGCAGGACGCCACCGGGCGACTGCTCGAAGCGACCTTCTGGGTCTCCGCGGAGGCGTTCTTCTTCGGGCTGCCGACGCTGGTCTGGACGACGCTGTTCGGGGACGTAGCAGTCACCTTCGTCGTGGTCGCCGCCCTCGCGGCACTCTGTCTGGTCGGCGGGGTGGTCCGCGCTCGGGGGGATGCCCGCGCTCGGAGGAGCGACGGTGACTCCGCGGACGACGCAGGCTGGCCGCCGATGACTGCCCGGCTCGTGGCGTTCCGACTGGGGTACTACAACGTGGTGCTCGCCGGAGCCGTCGCCGTCGGGCTGGCATTCGTAACCGAGTCGGTAGTCGGGGTAGCGTGGACGACGGACCCCTTGGTCGGACCGGCCGTAGTCGCCGCCCTCCTCGTGGGGTCTGCGGGGTGGCTATTGCCGAGAGCAGCATCGGTCGTAGCGCGCTGAACGTCACGAAGAATACGTAAGCTTGCCCGACAATATTAAGCCTTCAGAGCGAGCAGTACCCGACTACTACCATGTCAGAGACGCCCTCCGAAGCCCTGACCGAGTTTCTGAAGGACTACGTCGGCGACCACCTACGGAGCGTCATGTACTACGACGAAGCGGGGGCTGACATCGTGTACGTCCGCGACGACGTCGCCGAGCAGTACACCGACGAAGACGTCGAAGAGGTCGTCCACGACGTGCGTCTCGAAGCCGTCGAGAAACCCCATCAGGAGAGTCTCTACGCCCACGGGTCGATGAACGTCACCGTCAGGTGCTTCGAGGACGCGGTGGAGATGCACCTTCCCCACGACGAGAAGAGTCGATTCGGTCCAGTCCCGTTTCGATGCGGTCCAGACTGTTGGCGAAACTGAGTCGGAGGTAGCCCTCGCCCGCGTCCCCGAAGCCGTCGCCGGGTGCCGTTACGACGCCGTACTCCGAGAGCAGTCGCTTGGCGATCTCGAAGCTGGTTCCGGACAGTTCGCTCACGTCGAGGAAGGCGTAGAACGCCCCCTCCGGCCGGGGACAGGAGACGACGGGCATCTCGGCGACTCGCTCGACCACGAAGTCCCGGCGCTCCTCGAAGGCGGCCTTCATCTCGGCGACGGGGTCCTGCGGGCCGGTCAGGGCGGCCAGCGCGGCCTGCTGGCTTACGCTCGACGGGCAGGCGGTCGTGCTCTCGCCGAGGCCGGACACCGCATCGACCACTGGTCGAGGCCCGGCGAGCCACCCCAGTCGCCACCCGGTCATGGCGTAGGTCTTCGAACAGGAGTCGATGGTTAGCACGTGGTCGGGATGCTCGACGTACGAGGCCATCCCGCGGAACTCCCGGTCGTAGGTGAGCCGCCCGTACACCTCGTCGGCGATGACGTAGGCGTCGTGGGCCGCCGCGACCTCGACGACCTCGCGGGCCGCGTCCTCGTCGTAGACCCGCCCGGTCGGGTTGGATGGACTGGTCAGGACGACCGCCGCGGTATCGTCGGTGATCGCGTCGCCGACCAACTCGGGGTCAAGGTCGAAGCCGTCGTCGGCGTGCAAGGGTACCTCGACGGGGGTCGCCCCGGCGATCTGGGCGTGGTTGACGTAGTTCGGCCACGCGGGCGTGGGGACGACGACCTCGTCGCCCGGACCCGCGACTGCGAGCACCGCCAGCGACAGCGCCTCCATCGCGCCGGTCTTGACGGTCACCTGCTCGGGCGCGTACTCCACCCCGTTCTCGCAGGCCATGGTGTCCGCGATGGCCTCGCGGAGTTCCGGGATGCCCCGGTTCACCGTGTACTGGGTTTCGCCGTCCCGCGCGGCCGCCGCCGCCGCGTCGATGACGTGCTCGGGGGTGTTGAAGTCCGGCACGCCGACGTGGAGCCGAATCGGGTCGCCGTCGTACTCCTCCGCGAGGTCGAACATCACGCGAATCTTCGAGCGTTCGAGGTTCCCGACCCGCCCGGCGAGTCGGGGTGCGGTCTGCTGGCTGGCGTCGGTCATGGACTACGTCACGGAACGCGGCGTGAAGTAAGTTCGTCCATCGGAAATCGCGATGGGGTGGAGGTGATGGAGGTCGGACCGGAGGCGGGTTTTCATGTTCTTAGAAAATATTTATATATTCTAAGACAATACGTAGATAGGTAGAGCGTTTCTAATCTTGACGCTTCATCTTCGGCGCGTGCAGCGTTCCCGTCTCATACGCGTTCCCCTGCTAGTTTTCTCCCGACACCGCCCCTCACTCGGTTCGGGAATCTTTTTGCGCGCGCCGCCCCGACCCCGAGACATGGTATCCGAGATCTTCGACCCCGAGGCGTGGGAGCCGGTCGAGGAGTGCGACTTCGACGACATCACGTACCACCGGGCGACCGACTCCGGCACGGTCCGAATCGCGTTCGACCGGCCCGAGGTCCGGAACGCCTTCCGACCGAAGACCGTGGACGAACTCTACGACGCGCTCGACCACGCCAAGCGCCAGACCGACGTGGGATGCGTCCTGCTGACGGGCAACGGCCCCTCGCCGAAGGACGGCGGCTGGGCGTTCTGTGCTGGCGGCGACCAGACCGTCCGCGGCGACGAAGGCTACGAGTACCGGGGAGAAGATGGGAAAACGGACCAAGCCGCCAAGGGCGGCCGTCTCCACATCCTCGAAGTCCAACGACTCATCCGCCACATTCCCAAGCCAGTCGTCTGCGTCGTACCGGGATGGGCAGTCGGCGGCGGCCACAGCCTGCACGTCGTCTGCGACATGACCATCGCCAGCGAGGAGCACGCCCTGTTCAAGCAGACCGACCCCGACGTGGCCTCCTTCGACGGGGGCTTCGGGTCGGCCTATCTCGCCAAGCAGGTCGGCCAGAAGAAGGCCCGCGAGATATTCTTCCTCGGCAAGAACTACGACGCCGAGGAGGCCGCCGACATGGGCATGGTCAACGAGGTGGTGTCCCACGAGGAGCTGGAGGACGTCGCCCTCGACTGGGCCGCGGAGATCAACTCCAAGAGCCCCACCGCCATGCGGATGCTCAAGTACGCCTTCAACATGACCGACGACGGCATGGTCGGCCAGCAGGTCTTCGCCGGGGAGGCCACCCGCCTCGCCTACATGACCGACGAGGCCAAGGAGGGCCGGGACGCCTTCGTCGAGGGGCGAGAGCCCGAGTTCGACGAGTTCGACTGGCACTTCTGAAACCACCTTTTTAGCCTCCGGCACGGGACCAAAAAAGACCGCTCGCTCCTCCGGTCGCTCGCGGTGAAACGGCGCGCTCCGCGCGCCGTATGCTTGTACTCGTCATCTCCTCGTTCACTGGGTGTCGAGGCCGTCGGCGGTGCCTAACCGTCTGAATGTTTAAATACCGGGACGAATTCGGGCCATGCTTCACGCACTCGGACGTTGGATTCGCAGGTTCACTCGGTCCAGTTTGGCATTCGTAATCGCGTTCCTCGCGGTGATGCTTCCAATCGGCATCCCCGCGAGGCGAACATTGATACGCGCCTGTCGTCAATCGAGCGACATGGACCGGACCATCCGCATCTCCGGGCAGACCATTCGCGTCTCCGAGGAGTTCTACGAGCGAGTGAAAGCTCGACAAGAGGAGGAGGGCGAATCGCTGGAGGAGGCGGTCCGGCACGAGGCTGGCGGTCCACATCCGGGCGAGGTTGCCGGGTTGTTCACGCCCGAGGAAACCGAGCGGATGAAGGAGGCCGTTGAAGAACTTCGCTCCCGAGATCGGTCGCGTCTCGAACGAGTTCGAGAGGCGTTCTCGGAGGACGAATGATACTGGACGCCTCGTACCTCTTCGACCTCACGAGCCACGATTCAAACGCGTTCGAGAGGCGCGTCGAAATATCCGAGTGCGGAGAAATCCAGTGGGTACCGACTCCCGTAATCGCGGAGACCTACTACGGCGAAACGACGGAACGGAGCGACACTACCGAGGAAGAGATTCGGAATCGACTCCTCGGATACCCTCGTATCGACGTGAACGAGGAGATAGCGCGCTCGGCAGGTCAGTTACTTGCCAAGGCTGACGACCGCGCAGGTGGAAACGCCGGAGTCGGACTAAGTGACGCCTACATCGCTGCGACGGCCGAACTCCTCGGCCAGTCGGTTCTCACCGCCAACGTCACCGACTTCGAGAAATTGGGCGTCCCGGTCGAGACCTACTGACCCGCCAATCGCTTCTCCCCGATTTTCCTTTAACTGATTCTGGCGACAAGGAGTAGATACGAGCGGAGAACGGTTCTGCGAGGTGCTTTTGTTCGATAGCTCCGGCTCCGACTCCAGAGCTACCAGTTCCGCCGAAACCACAGATGCTATTGCTCGGTTACCGTAACTGTCGAGCAATGAGCGAAACGACGACCGAACACTCCCGGCGGGAGGCGTGGCTGATGGCCGCACGGCCTCACACCCTGCCCGCGGCGGCCGCGCCGGTCATCGTCGGCACCGGCCTCGCGGTCCACGAGGGGCTGTTCGCGCCCCTCCCCGCGCTCGCGGCCTTCGTCGGGGCGGCCCTCATCCAGATCGGCACGAACCTCGCCAACGACTACTACGACGCCGTGAAGGGCGTGGACACCGACGACCGCGAGGGGTTCACGCGAGTCACCCAGTCGGGGCTCATCGCTCCGAAGTCGGTCAAGCGCGCGACCTACGCCACGTTCGCGCTGGCGATACTGGTCGGCGTCTACCTCGTCTACGTGGGTGGCCTCCCCATCCTCGTCATCGGCCTCGCCAGCGTGATCTCCGGATTCGCCTACGCGGGCGGCCCGTATCCCCTCGGCTCGCACGGGTTGGGCGACCTGTTCGTCTTCGTCTTCTTCGGCGTCGTCGCGGTGATGGGTACCTTCTACGTGCAGGCAGCCAGCGTCCTCTCCGCACCCTTCCCCACGGGAATCCCCGAGGGGACAGTCACCCTCGCGGCGCTCGTGGCCAGTCTCCCGGTCGCGGCCATCTCCACGAACATCCTCGTCGTGAACAACGTCCGGGACCTCGAAACCGACCGCGAAGCCGGAAAGAAGACCCTCGCGGTCCTGATCGGCTACCGCGCCAGCAGAGCCGAATTCGTCGGCCTGCTCGCCCTGGCCTACGCCGTCCCGTTCTGGTTCTGGCTGGAGGCGGGCTTCTCCCTCGCGGTTCTCCTGCCCCTCGTGACGGTGCCCTACGCCGCCTCCATCGCGCGAACCGTCCTCACGGATAGCTCCGGGGACGCCCTCAATCCCGCGCTGGAGCGCACCGGCAAACTGCTCGCGGGCTACTCCGCGCTGTTCGCACTCGGACTGATAGCATGAACGCCGACCTCCGTCCCTTCTCGCTCCCGCTGTCGGACCCCTTCGAAACCGCCAGAGGAACCATCGAGCGCCGGGACGGCTTTCTGCTCCGGTTGGAAGCCGATAGCGGCGACCCGGCAGACGGCGACCGACCGGACGCCTCCGTCGGCGTCGGCGAGGCCACGCCCCTTCCGGGCTGGACCGAGCACCACGACGAGTGCGAGGCCGCGCTCCGGAACGCCGCCGAGACGATCAACCGGGAAGCAGACTCCGAGCCTGACGCCGACGCTCCCCTCGCGGACCTCGGCGAGACCCCCGCCGCGCGCCACGCGCTCGACCTCGCGCTCGCCGACTTGCGGGCCTCCCGCGAGGGCGTTCCCCTCTATCGGCATCTCGGTGCGTCCAACCGAGTCGAGACCGTCCCGGTCAACGCGACGGTCGGCGACGCCGGGGCCGAGGAGACCCTCGAAGAAGCGAAACGGGCCGCGAACGCGGGTTTCGAGTGCCTGAAGGTCAAGGTCGGCGCGCGCCCCGTCTCGGCCGACGTCGAGCGAATCGAAGCCGTGAGCGACGCGCTCCCCGGAATCGAACTCCGGGCCGACGCCAACGGCGCGTGGACTCGCACGCAGGCCCAGCAGTTCCTCGACGCGATGGGTGACAAACTCTCGTACGTCGAACAGCCCGTGCCCGCGACCGACCTCGCCTCCCTCGCGGCGCTCTCCGGCCCGGTCGCGCTGGACGAGACGCTGGCCGCGGTCGCGCTGGAGGACGCTCTCGACGCCGACCCGCACGCGGTCGTCCTGAAACCGATGGCGCTCGGCGGTCCCCGGAAGGCGGTCGAGTTGGCCGAGCAGGCCCGCGAGGCCGACGTGCTCCCGGTCGTGACGACCACGGTAGACGGCGCGGTGGCCCGGACCGCCGCGGTCCACGTCGCTGCCGCGATTCCCGAGCACGCGGCCTGCGGACTCGCCACCGCCACCATGCTCGAATCCGACCTCGGGCCGGACATCGCACCGGTCGCCGACGGCCGGGCCGTGGTCCCGCAGGGCGACGGCAACGGCACCGCGGACACGTGGGGGTACCATGACTGAGCGCGCGCCGACTTCCGAGCCCCCCAACGACTTCGGCCCGACGGGCGGCCGCGACTGGCTGGCCCACCAGGCGCGGGTCTCACCGGAGGCGACCGCCCTCGTGGAGGCCGCGGACGGGTCGGAGTGGAGCTACGCCGAGCTGGACTCGGCTGTCGAGGAGACGGCGGGCCGACTCGCCGGGTTGGGCGTCGGCGAGGGCGATCACCTCGGCGTGCTGATGGAGACCCGGGTCGCGTTCGTTCGGCTGGTCCACGCCGCGATGCGCCTCGGCGCGGTGCTGGTTCCGCTGAACGCGCGACTCGCCAAGCCAGAGCTGTCCCGACAGGCCGCAACTGCCGACCTGAACCTGCTCGTCTGCGAGCGCGAGACCGAGGACGGTGCGGTGGCCGTCGCGGAGGACGGACTGGTAGTCGAAGAGGCCCCCGTCGTATCGGTCGATCCGTCCGAAGCCGAGTCCGTCGCACGCCTCGACGCTCGAGACGCCGCGGACTTCCATCCCGCCGAGTGGTCCCCCGAGGACCCGCAGGCGATGCTGTTCACCTCGGGGACCACGGGCGAACCCAAAGCCGTCGAGTTGACGACGGGGAACTTCCGGGCGAGCGCGACCGCCTCGACGTTCCGGCTGGGCGTTTCGCCCGAGGATCGGTGGCTCCTCTGCCTGTCGATGTACCACATGGGCGGACTGGCGATTGCACTCCGGTCGGCGCTCTACGGGACGACCGCGGTCCTGCAGGAGACCGGAGGCGGGTTCGACGCCGAAGGGACCGCCGCCGCCATCGAGGAGTACGGAGTCACGGGCGTCTCGCTCGTCCCGACGATGCTCTGCCGGATGCTCGATTCGGCGGGGGAACTGGCGGACTCTCTGCGGTTCGTCCTGCTCGGGGGCGCGCCCGCCTCCGAGGAGCTGATCGACCGGTGCGAGGCCCTCGACGCGCCGGTCCACCCGACCTACGGCATGACCGAGACCGCCTCTCAGATCGCCACGGCCCGACCCGCCGAGGCGTTCGAGCATCGGGGAACAGTGGGCCGACCCCTTCTCTGGACTGAGGTGACGGTCGTCGGCGAGGACGGTACCCCGGTGCCCGCAGGCGAAGTCGGCGAACTCGTCGTCTCCGGGCCGACCGTGATGCGAGGCTACTACGGGGACCCCGAGGCTACCGAGGACGCCTTCGGGGAGTACGGCCTCCACACCGGCGACGTGGGCTACCGGGACGAGGCCGGGCGCGTCTGGGTTCTCAACCGCCGGGAGGACCGCATCGTGACGGGCGGCGAGAACGTCCACCCGGGCGAGAAGGTCCGGGACGCCGCGGTCGTCGGCCTCGACGACGACGAGTGGGGCGAGCGCGTCGCGGCGCTGGTCGTTCCGGAATCGGACGCCGCCCTCTCGGTCGAGGACGTGGAAGCGCACTGTGAGGGCAGGCTGGCAGGTTACAAGCGACCCAGAACCGTCGGATTCGCCGAGGAACTCCCGAGAACTGCCTCGGGGACCGTCGAGCGAGAGGCGGTCCGGGAGCGTCTCGAAGACTGAACGTCTCGTCTCACGTCCCGTTCGCGACCTCCGAGGCCCACTCGGGCCACTCCTGTCGCTGTTCGAGGTTCACGCTGGCGTCGCCGGACATCGCCTTGATGGCCTTCGCGTCGTCCAGATTCCACACGGCTCCGTCCTCGTGGAACAGCCCGTTGATGACCCCGTGCTTTCGCTGGGCGGGGGTGAACGCGGGCTGGACCATCAGCGACCAGAAGAAGTTGCCGAACCCTGCCTCGTGGATGACGGGCGCGAGCGAGGCGTAGTCGGGACCCTTCTGGTCCTCGGGCGGTTCCGCGGCGAAGCCGGTCGAGTCGCGGACGCGCTGCCACTCCGACAGCCAGACGAGACCGTCGAGTTCGTCGGCGACGGCGCGATTCGACTGGAGCATGTCGCGGTAGGTCGCCTGATTCTCGGCGAAGTTGTAGTGGAACTGGAACGCGTCCGACCCCCAGTCGAGGTAGTCGGCGTTGTTCGCCATGCTGGTCGAACCGACCGTCAGCGGGACCGACCCGCGCTCGTCGGCCATCGTCCGGAACATGCCGCGGGCGAACTTCCGGGAGTGGGGTTGCCAGCCGGGTTCGTTCATGACCTCCAGCGCCAGCAGTCGGTCGTCGTCCCGGTATCGGTCCATGATCCAGCGGACGTACTCCCTCGGACCGTCCCACCGGGATTCGCGCTTCATGATCGAGGTCGGAGGCGACTGCGTGCCCGTGGCGGTCCGGGGGTCCGTGTCGTGTAGGCGCTTCTCGGTTGGCTCCCGTCCCGCGAAGTCGAAGAGACTGAGGAGGACCGTCAGATCGCGGTCGTCGGCCGTCTGGAGGAAGTGGTCGAGTCGCTCGCCGTGGGCTTCGGGGTCCTCCTCCCAGTACTCGTAGCACGCCCACGTTCGGATGGCGTTCAGGTTCACGTCGGTCGCGTAGCCGAGGTCGCGCTCTATCACCTCGTGGTCGTAGTTGGCCCACTGCTGGTAGAAGTTGAACGCCCGGGCCGGCAGGTAGATCGCGCCGCGGACGTCCACGGTGCCGTAGTCGGCTTCGGACGGGTCGTACTCCTCGGTCTGCGTCGGCGGGGTCGTCCCGTCGTCGGTCGTTCCGTCGCCGTTCGCCGTTCCGGTCTGCCCGTTCGTCTGGTTCAAGTTCAGCGACGCACACCCGGACATCCCCGTCGCACCTGCCGCTATCCCTGCCGCGAGGAACCGCCGTCGGGTATAGCGCTCGACCATAGCAGGGGGACGACGGCCCCCTCAATAACGGTTGTTGCAGTATTCGGAGATTACGCGACGGCTAGGGGGGCGATGAGTTCGGCCGGTGGTCAGCGACACGGGGGATTTCCCCCGCGAACTTTTAGGCGCGGGACGCCGTACCGGCGGTCGTGTGCACGCTCGTACTCGCGTGGAAGGTGTTCGACGGGACGCCGATAGCCGCGGCGGCGAATCGCGACGAGGCGCTCGACCGCTCCTCCCGACCGCCGGGCGTCATCGACGACGACCCCCGCGTCGTCGCTCCGCAAGACGAGGAGGCTGGCGGGACGTGGATCGGCTACAACGACGCGGGCCTGTTCGTGGCGATAACGAACCGCCGGTCAGACCGCGAGGGTGAGCGTTCGCGGGGCCTGCTCGTCCGGGACGCGCTGGGCTGTGAGTCCGCCAGTGACGCCCTCGCGCTCGTCCGGACGGAGTTGGCCGACCGCGAGTACGCAGGGTTCAACCTCGTGATCGCGGACGCGACGGAGGCCCACCTGCTGGAGTGGGACGGCGTCCTCCGGACGACCCACTTCGACCCCGGCGCCCACGTCGTCGTCAACGAGGGCCACGACCGGGCCGCGCCGAAAGCCAACCGCATCCGCGAGGCGATACGACCCTCGCTGGATTCGTACTCGGCGTCCTCCGAGGCGGCCGCGAACGCGGAAGTCGAAGCGTGGTTCGACCGCGCGAAGGAGGTACTGCGCGACCACGACCTCGGCGCGTGCGTCCACGGAGAAGGGTTCGGAACCCGGTCGTCGTCGCTGATCGCCATCGACACCGCGGGCGAGGGACGGTACTGGTTCGCGGACGGCAAGCCGTGCGAGACCGGCTATGAGGCGGTCGCGGTCGGCGAAGCGGACGGTCAGATTTAAACGCCTCCCGGTCCGTGTTCCGGGTATGGCAGTATCCGAGGAGGACCTCAGCGAGGAGGAGCGCGCGGGCCTCGAACTCGTCCGGGAGACCGGCGGCATCCACCAGAGCGACTTCTGGAAGGAACTCGACGTCGATTCGCGGAAGGGAAGCCGCATCGTGGATTCGCTCGACGACAAGGGGCTGGTCCAGCGCGAGGAGACTGTCTACGACGGACACAACACCTACCTCATCACGCCCGCCGCCCGGGACCTCGACTTCTCGTTGCTGATGGCGGGCGACATGCTCTCGCCGTTCATCGGCGAGGAGGAGGTCGACGCCGAGAGCGACGCCTTCTCGCAGTGGATCATGAATCTAGCGTACAGCGAGTAACCCGTTTCTCTTCTACCTGGTTCTTGACCCTCCAATACCTGTAAGAGGCCCTTTGCTGTACGTTTTCGGTAAGCACGACCTGTTGCGGTCCCAATATTTATCAACATTAGTGACGGATATTTGACTGTGATGCCCGAAAGACACTCCGCAAGACCCTCCGCACTCACCTCCGACTGCTCGGCGCACTGTTCACCGCCGCCCTTCTGCTGGTAAACGTAGACCGGCCCTCGCGAGTGGTGCGGGCGGCTCGTCGGGTCCCTGAATCGGTCCGTTTCTACCCCGTAAAATGTTTTTTTTTCTAATATTTTTATATATAATTATTCTATCCGAAATATACTTATGAATCACTAATCAACTGCTGTTCCGAATGCGTAGAAGACAGGTCCTCAGTGTAGCTGCAATCTCTCTTGCCCTCCCTGGATGCGTAGCATTTGGTAGCGAGAACGAAAGCGATGCCGAAGATTGCCCTCGTCTTGGCGAAAACCCGATTGTCTGCGAACCGAAGTCCGATTCAAACAGCGATATCCTGTTCTATCCAGAACGAGATCTCGTAGAGAAGAACGCGGCAATGGTTGACCTCGTTCTCGAAAACGAGAGCCAACAGCCCTTCAATTACGACGACCTCCGCGTGTACGGACGCGGAGAAGACGACTGGGAAGAACTTCTTTCAGGAACCGTCTATCAGGGACAGAAACTCCTGCCTTCCGGCGAACTCCAAACGTGGAGTCTCAAGATCGACGCGGATAGTTCGCAGACGCAGTACGAGTACGGAGACTGTGATTCGATACGACTCTCCGGGACCGAGTACGAGGAGTACGCGTTCGCACTCGGCGGGAAGTTACGGTCCGCCGAAGAGAAGCGAGACTACGTCGCGATCCTCGAAGTTGCTGACCAGTAGATTCAGTTTTCCACCGCACTGCCCACGCGAACGATCTCCTCCTCGCCGAACGCCGGGCCGACGAACTGGACGCCCACTGGGCCGCCGTTCACCTCGCCCGCGGGCACCGAGATGGCCGGCAGGTCGGCGAGGTTCACCGGCACCGTGTTGGCGTCCGCGAGGTACATCTGGAGCGGGTCGTCCAGACTCTCGCCCTGCTCGAACGGCGGGGTCGGCATCGTGGGACTGGCGACCACGTCTACCCGCTGGAAGGTCTCGTCGAAGTCCTGCTTGACCCACGCCCGGGCGTCCTGGGCCTGCTTGTAGTACTTGTCGTGGTACCCTGCCGAGAGGGCGTAGGTACCCAGCAGGATGCGGCGCTTGACCTCCTCGCCGAAGGCTTCGCGGGAGTTGCTGAACGCCTCGTTCCAGTTGCCCTCGAAGCCGCCCGACTCACCGTCGGACGAGTCCGACGAGCCTCCGTTCGCTTCGCTCGCGGAGGTCCCGTATCGCACCCCGTCGTAGCGCGCGAGGTTCGAGGAGGCTTCGGACATGGCGATGACGTAGTAGGCCTCCACGGCGTGTTCGACCGAGGGGAGCGAGACCTCCTCGACGGTCGCGCCCTGCGATTCGAGGTCGTCGAGGGTCGCCTCGAAGCGCTCGCGGACGCCCTCGTCCGCGCCCTCGACGAGTTCCGTCGGGACGCCGACGGTCGTTCCCTCGACGTCGCCGTCGGCCGCGCTCGCGTAGTCGCTATCCGCGCCCGTCTCGCGGGCGTCGCCCGCTCGACTTTCCGAGGCGCGTCGCGCCTCGCTAACCTCGCGGGTCGTCGCGTCGTTGGCGTCCGGGCCGCTGATCACGTCGAGGAGTCGGGCGGCCTCCTCGACCGTGGGTGCGAGCGGACCGATCTGTTCGAGGCTGTTCGCGTAGGCGACGAGGCCGTAGCGCGAGACGAGGCCGTAGGTCGGCTTGATGCCCACCACGCCACAGAAGGCGGCGGGGTTCCGGACGGAGCCGCCGGTGTCGGTCCCGAGCGCGAGGTCGGCCTCGCCTGCAGCGACTGCGGCCGCACTCCCGCCCGACGAGCCGCCGGGGACGCGGCCCGGGGCGGCGGGGTTCTCGGTCGGGCCGAACGCCGAGGTCTCGGTGGTCGAGCCCATGCCGAACTCGTCCATGTTGACCTTGCCCACGATGGTCGCGCCAGCCTCCTTCAGCTTCTCGACCACCGTGGCGTCGTACGGGGGAACGTAGTCTTCGAGCATCTCCGAGCCGCAGGTCGTGCGGACCCCCTCGGTGCTGATGTTGTCCTTGACCGCGACGGTCGTCCCGGCGAGCGGTCCGTCCGACGCGCCCTCGATGGTCTCCTCGGTGACGAAGATGTTGTGGTCCGTGCTCATGGTTGGGTAGTGGTGGTTCGCTGGTGGTCGATTCTCACGAGACGTTCGGTCCCTTGAAGTAGCCGTCCTCGGTCTCGGGCGCGTTCGCCAGCGCCTCCTCCTGACTCAGACTCTCGCGCTCCTCGTCGGGGCGCATCACGTTCACGAGGTCGGCCTCGCGCTCGACTTCGGGCACCTCGTCCAGCGTCTCGAAGTAGTCGAGGATGTCCGCGAACTGGTCGGTGAACCGCTCGACCTCCTCGTCGTCCAGTCCGACGCGCGCGAGGTCGGCGACGTGGCGCACCTCCTCGGGGCCGGGCGCGGTCTCCTCGGGTCCGGATGACGTGTCGCTCATACACGTAGAGTCCCGTGGGCCGGCGGTAAGGGTTTCGATACCGACCCCTCTGGAAGCTATATTAAAGATTGTCGAATCGCGGGGTCGTAGTGAGAAGCCGATACCGGCGATTCTGGCCGGAGGAGAACGGCAATTGCCGAAAAAGCCGGCAACTCTTGGATCCGATTTGCCACAGTCTTTAAGTAGGCTCGGCCGCTAGTAGAGTACGTCTTCTGACTGCCACGAGGTTACCCGTCTACCGAGGGCTATCCCGCTCAGAACTCCATCATGACCGAAACACGCACCCGAAACAGAACCGACGAGCGAACCTCCGAGGAACCGGAAAAGGAACGCGAGCAGAACCGCTGTCCGGAGTGTAGCGGTCGGCTCGTCACCGACGACGAACGCGGCGAGACCGTCTGCGAGGAGTGCGGCCTCGTCGTGGACGAAGACCAGATCGACCCCGGCCCGGAGTGGCGAGCGTTCGACTCGAACGAAAAGGACGAGAAGTCCCGCGTCGGCGCGCCCACCACGCAGACGATGCACGACAAGGGCCTCTCGACCAACATCGGCTGGCAGGACAAGGACGCCTACGGCAACTCGCTGGGCTCGCGTCAGCGCCAGAAGATGCAGCGGCTGCGAAAGTGGAACGAGCGCTTCCGCACCCGTGACAGCAAGGAGCGCAACCTCAAGCAGGCCCTCGGCGAGATCGACCGCATGGCCTCCGCACTGGGGCTTCCGGACAACGTCCGGGAGACCGCGTCGGTCATCTACCGCCGGGCGCTCGACGAGGACCTCCTGCCGGGCCGCTCCATCGAAGGGGTGGCGACCAGCGCGCTCTACGCCGCGGCCCGGAAGGCCGGGACGCCCCGGAGTCTGGACGAGATCACCAACGTCTCGCGGGTCGAGAAGGACGAGATCGCCCGGACCTACCGGTACGTCGTCCGCGAACTGAACCTCGAAATCCAGCCCGCCGACCCGAAGAGCTACGTCCCGCGGTTCGTCTCGGACCTCGGCGTGAGCGAGGAGGTAGAGCGCCGCGCCCGCGACCTGCTCGACACCGCGACCGAGAAGGGCATCCACAGCGGCAAGTCGCCGGTCGGCCTCGCGGCCGCCGCCGTCTACGCCGCCGCCCTGCTCAGCAACGAGAAGGTGACCCAGAGCGAGGTCAGCGAGGTCTCGGACATCAGCGAAGTCACTATCCGCAATCGGTACCACGAACTCCTCGAAGCGAAAGAGGACGCTATCGCTCCCTAGCTCTTTTTCGTAGCACGTACCGCAGTCCCGCGTTCCGAGGGTCGCCGCCGCTCAATCGACGAGCGCGTAGAGGTTCCCGCCCTGGTCGGTGACGAACACGGTGCCGAACCCCACCGCGGGCGAGGAATCGACCCAGTTCCGCGCCGCGAAGCGCCAGCGCTCCCGGCCGTCGGTGAGCCCGAGCGCGTACAGGTGGCCGTCTCGGCTCCCCACGTACACCGTTTCGTCGGCGACGGCAGGACTGCTGTACACCGGTCCGTCGGTCTCGAAGGACCACCGTCGCTCGCCCGTCGCTGAATCGACCGCGTACACGGTTCCGTCCGCCGACCCGACGACTACGACCGCGGGGGTGGCGGCGGGACTCGACACCACTGGGCCGCCAGTCTCGAACTCCCAGCGGGTCGTCCCGTCCGCGAGTTCGAATGCGTAGAGGCTCCCGTCGTCGGAGCCCACGTAGGCCGCCCCGTCGCGGACGGCCGGGCTGGAGACCACTCGGTCGCCGGTCGCGGTCGTCCACTGCTCGGTCCCGTCGGCGAGGGCGTGGGCGGCGACGGACCCGTCTTTGGCTCCCGCGACCGCGACCCCGTCGGCGATTGCCGGCGTGCTCTCGACCGGGCCGTCGCGCGGGGCGCGCCACCGGACCCGACCGGAATCGAGCGCTACGGCGGCGAGTCCGTCGTCCGTTCCGACGACCGCGGTCCCGTCCGCGTACGAAACGCTCGACCGGACCCCGACGTCGAGCGAGGTCGTCCAGACCTCCTTCTCCGGCGCGGGGTCGACGTGAACGGTCGTTCCCTGATCCCCGGTCGGCGTGGGCGTGAACTCCGCTGGGATGTCCGGATAGGTGTAAGCCTCGGTCGCGTTCAGGTCGCCGCCCCGCGAACCGGAGACGACGACCGAACCGACGACGGCCGGGACGTCGGGCGACCCCCCCGGGTGGCCGACGCTCCACTTTCCCTTCCCCTTTTCGAGTACGATACCCGTCGTGTAGTCGCTCCGACTGCCGAGGTAG
>PXSM01000169.1 GCA_003023465.1 Halobacteriales archaeon SW_6_65_15
CGGTCGTCGGCACTCTCGGCGTGGGCGGCCGCCAGTTGGGTCTGTCGGGGCCCGCGACGACTGAACACGTCGGGCTCCACGGCATCCCGACCACGCGGGTCGAGAACGCCTGCGCCGCCTCCGGGTACGCCGTCCGGCAGGCCGTGCAGGCCGTCAGGTCCGGGATGGCCGACGTGGTGCTGGCCGGCGGGGTCGAGATCATGACCGACATGTCCGGCGACGCCACGAAGTACTGGCTCGGCGTCTCGGGCGAAACCGAGTGGGAGCGCCTCTCGGGCACGACCTTCGCGGGCGTCTACGCCCAGATGGCCGACGCCCACATGGCCGAGTACGGTACTACCAGCGAGCAGTTCTCGCACGTCGCGGTCAAGAACCACCGCAACGGCGCGAAGAACCCCCACGCCCAACTGGGCTTCGAGTGCTCGCTGGAGGACGCCGAGAGCGCGCCGACGGTCGCCGACCCCCTGACGCTCTACCACTGTTGTCCGACCACCGACGGGGCCGCATGTGCGGTCGTCGTCAGCGAGGACGTGGTGGAGGAGTACACCGACGACCCCATCCGAATCGCGGGCGTCGGCGCGGCCAGCGACGCGGTCGGCCTCTTCCAGCGCGATAGCTACACCGGCATCGAGGCCTCCCAGCGCGCCGCCGAGCAGGCGTACGAGCGCGCCGAAATCGGCCCCGACGACGTGGACTTCGCGGAGGTCCACGACTGCTTCTCCATCGCGGAGATACTGGCCTACGAGGATTTGGGCTTCTGCGAGCGCGGGGAAGGCGGTCAACTCGCGGAATCGGGCAGAACCGCCCTCGACGGCGACCTGCCGGTCAACACCTCCGGCGGTCTGAAGTCGAAGGGCCACCCCATCGGCGCGACCGGCGCGGGACAGGTCGTCGAGGCCTTCAAGCAACTCTCGGGCGAGGCTGGACGTCTTCGAGCGCGAGCAGGAGGTGGACGCATGAGCGACCGAGGAACCGACGCCGAATCGAACCCCGGAATCGAGGCCGTCGGCGCGTACGCGCCTCGATTCCGAATCTCAGCCGAGGAGTTCGAACGGGCGTGGGGCAAGTTCCACGCTTCGGGCGTCAACTCGAAGGCCGTCCCCGACGCCGACGAAGACGCGGTGACGATGGCCTACGAGGCCGCCTCGCGGGCGCTCGACGCGGCCGACCGGGTGGGCGCGGACGTGTCGTTCCTCGCGTTCGCCACCACGACTCCTCCGCTCGCCGAGGAGGACCTGACCGCCCGACTCGGCGGGATGCTCGGAGTTCCGGGCGAGGCGGCCCGCCACGTCTTCACCGGGAGCACGCGCGCCGGAACCCGGGCTCTCGACGCCGCGCTCTCGGCCGGACCGTGGGGCGACTCTGTTGGTCTCGTGGTCGCTTCTGATTGCCCGCGAGGTGAACCCGACAGTCCGGAGGATCACGCCGCGGGAGCCGGGGCGGCCGCGTTCCTCCTCTCGGACGCGGGCGAGACGACCGTGGTCTCGCGCGCGGAGTACGCCGACGAGTACCCCGGCACCCGGTTCCGCCGGACCGGGTCGGAGACCGTCGAGGGGCTTGGCGCGACGGGCTACGAGCGCGAGGCCTTCACCGAGACGCTGGCGGGGGCCGCCGATCAGTTGGACGCGGGCGAGGTGGACGCCGCCGCGGTGCAGGCTCCCGACGGCAAACTCCCCTACCGCGCGGCGAGGGTGCTCGGCGTCGAGACCGAGACCATCCAGCAGGGCGTGACGGTCCACGAGTTGGGCGACACCGCCGCGGCGAGCGTCCCGCTCGGACTCGCGGCGGCCCTCGCCCGTGGGGACGACAGGGTCCTCGCGGCGTCGTTCGGAAGCGGCGCGGGCGCGGACGCCCTGCTGGTCGAGAACCGCGGAGTTCGGTCGTCGCTTGCGCTTGACGAAGGTCGGTCGGTGAGCTACGCCGAGTACCTCCGCAAGCGCGGGGAACTCACGTCGGGACCACCCGAGGGCGGCGGAGCCTACGTCAGCGTCCCGTCGTGGAAACGGACCCTCGACCAGCGCCACCGCCTGCTCGCAGGTCGGTGTCCCGAGTGCGGGTCGCTCGACTTCCCGCCGGAGGGCGCGTGCAACTCGTGCAAGTCGCTGGTCGAAGAGTACGAGGAAGTGAAGTTGACCGGCGAGGGTACCGTGGAGGCTGCGACGGTCATCTCGCAGGGCGGCGCGCCTCCGGAGTTCGCCGAGCAGCAGGCCCAGTCGGGGGATTTTGGAGTTGTGGTTGTTGCGTTGGATGGCCCAGACGGGAGAAGTGCGAGCATCCCCGCGCAGGTCGTGGACGCAGACCCCGGCGACGTGGAGATTGGCGACCGCGTGGAGACGACGATGCGGCGCATCTACACGCAAGAGGGCGTGACGCGGTACGGGTTCAAAGTCAGACCGAAAGCGTAGGTCTCTGCGGATTCGGTTTTCCGAGTGTCGGTGACGATCCGGAGAACGAGTCCTAGAAAGCCCTCGCGCGCTCGCCCTTTCAATCCGCCGAGGAGACGTGAGTTTCACCCGGCCATCGCCGGATGGCGTTCCAATTTTACCGATAGGAGAAATATAAATACGCGTTTAACAATTTTATTCATGTTTTTAGATTGGTTTTAGTATCCCTTCGTTGCTCTGATCAACTCGCCCGGTTCGCCGACGCGGTGCGGTAGTCGCCAACTTCCGAACTGAAAAGCACTTACCGTCCGATTCACAGCGTTTCGGGTATGGAACGCGATTGGTCCTCGCTCGTCGTCCTCGCGGTGGGGTTGGTCCTCGTGACGAGTCCGTTCTGGCTCCTCACCGACGCGGGGACGAACCCTAGCAGAGGCGAGACGGTCCACGCCTACGAGGCCGAGGAGATCGAATATCAGGAAGGCGTCCGCGGGTACATCCGGGCTCCGGGGGACGTCGAACGACTCGACTGTTACTTCCGCTCCCGGGAAGGCCCTGGCTGCCTGTTCGCCGCTTACGTCGCTCAGCACGGGCCGGTGACCGTGAACACCTCCGAGTTCCGCCGCTACGACCTCGGCGCGAAGTACGTCGCCGTCAGCGACAGCGGGTCCCGCAAGCCCTTCTACCGCCGGGTGGTCGAGTACAACGACCGCAACGTCACGTACTCGCTGGAGGCGGTCGGCGCGGAGACCGTCCTCGCGGACGTCGCGGTGAACGAGAGCGAACTCTCGCCGAAGGCCCGCCCGACCCTCGACGGCGAGACGGTCGAGACCTACGGTCGGCCGCTCCACCACGCGGGCGAGGTCGTGCGGGCAGATGGCACGTACTACCTCGTCCACGAGACCGGACGGTGGAGCGCCGACCCGGACACCTTCGAGGCGATGTTCTACCGGGTAGTGGCGTTCGTCGTCGGACTCGGCCTCCTCCGGTGGCGGTGGCGCGTGAGCGGATAGTCCCAGTTGCGAGACGTGACGCGTACCCAAGAGATAAACGCTTAACCGCTCTCCGAACGCCCAATCCGACATGAACGACATGAGAATCGCCGTACTCGGGGCTGGAACCATGGGCCACGGCATCGCGCAGGTGTCGGCGATGGCGGGCAACAGGGTCACGATTCGGGACATCGAGGAGGAACTGGTCGAAGACGGAATCGACTCCATCGAGGCGAACCTGCAGGGAGGCGTCGAGCGCGACAAGGTCACGGAGGAGGAGAAGGCGGCCACCCTCGACCGCATCTCGGGCACGACCGACCTCTCCGAGGCCGTCTCGGACGCCGACCTCGTGGTCGAGGCGGTCCCCGAGGAGATGGACCTCAAGAAGCAGACGTTCGAGGAGGTCGAGGCGCACGCGTCCGAGGACGCCGTCATCGCTTCGAACACCTCGTCGCTCTCGGTCACCGAGATCGTCTCCGCGCTGGACGATCCCGGCCGGGGCATCGGCCTGCACTTCTTCAACCCGGTCCACATCATGCAGTTGGTCGAGGTCGTCGTGGGCGAGCAGACCGACGAGGAGACCGCCGCGTTCGCCGAGGAGTTCGTCGAGGACGTGGACAAGACGGCCGTGACGGTGCAGGACGCCCCCGGCTTCGCCTCCTCGCGGCTCGGGGTCGCACTCGGCGTCGAGGCCATGCGGATGGTCCAGGAGGGCGTCGCCAGCCCCCGGGACATCGACGCCGCGATGGAACTCGGTTACAACCACCCGATGGGTCCCATCGAGTTGGGCGACGTGGTCGGGCTGGACGTGCGCCTCGAAATCCTCGAACACCTCCGCGAGGAGTTGGGCGAGCGGTTCCGACCCCCGCAGATACTCCGCCGGAAGGTCCGCGCCGGGAAGCTCGGCAAGAAGACCGGCGAGGGATTCTACGTCTGGAAAAATGGTGAAATCGTGGGCACGTCCGGCGACTGGGGTGACGAAGAATGAGCGAGGACGAGACCGAGATTGGAAGCCCCGAATCGGTCGCCGCCGAGTGCGAAACCGTGGCGGTGTCGGTCGGCGACCGAGTCGAGGGCGTGGCGACCGTTACCCTCTCGCGGCCCGACTCACGGAACGCCCTGAACGCCCAGATGCGCGCCGAGTTGAAGGACGTGCTCGACGCGATAGAGGCCAGCGACGTGCGCGTGGTCGTTCTCACCGGCTCAGATGAATCGGGCGCGTTCGTCGCCGGAGCCGACGTGAACGAACTCCGCGAGCGCGGCCCCATCGAACAGCGCGAGGCCAGCAAGCGCCCCCGCGTGTACGAGTACGTGGACGACCTCGAACAGCCCGTCGTCGGAGCCATCAACGGCCACGCGCTCGGGGGCGGCTGCGAACTCGCGCAGGCCTGCGACACCCGCATCGCCCGCGAGGACGCCAAGCTGGGCCAGCCCGAGATCAACCTCGGCATCATGCCCGGCGGGGGTGGCACCCAGCGACTCCCCCGACTCGTCGGCGAGGGACAGGCCATGCGGCTCTGAACCGGTCGCTGTTCGACCGGACGGGCCGGATGGCCGAGAAGAGTCCGCTCGCGCTGGAGTTCGCCAAGAAGGCCGTGAAGGCGTCCAGCCGGATGGACCTCGAACAAGGCATCGAATACGAGGCCGAACTGTTCGCCCAGTTGTTCGCCTCCGAGGACAAGAACGAGGGCATCGACGCCTTCTTCGAGGACCGCGAGCCCGAGTGGCAGGGCAAGTAATCAAGACGCGTCACCGTCTACCTGCGTCGCTTCCTCCTTGTACTGCTCGAACACTGCTCGTCCCCAGTCGAGCGCCCCGGGCGTGTCGTTGGCGATTGCGCCCACCGGCTTCCCCTCGTCGTACACCACGACGACGACCTCCTCGCGGTCGCCCTCGGCGAGGACGAGTCCGAACGGGAGCGACCGGTCGGTCGTCCAGAGCGAGTATCGGTCGGTCTCGACCGACTGCCGAAAGCGCTCGCCGTAGTCGGTCCAGAGGTGGTTCACCACCGACTCCTCGAACACGACCTCGGCGGTCAGGCCGCCGTCGGTCAGTTGTTCGTGGAACAGTTCGACGTACCTGCGAACCGCGATGGGTGCGAACCCGCCGACGTACTCGGCCTCCCGGATGCGGTCTTCGATGTAGTTGAGCGGTCTGTCGGGAGCGAACGGTTCGGCGCGGACGCAGTCGGCGCCGACGAGCAGGTCGGTCGTTACCGGCGCGCCGGCCGGCAGGTCCGAGAGGAGCGCCTGCTGGCGGTCCACGTCGTCCGTCGTCTCGACGAACGACCGGTAGTTCTCGAAGACCAACTCCCCGAATAGCGACAGGCGGACCTCGTTGCCGTCCTGTGCGACCAACTCGTACTCTTCGAGTTCGCGCACCGCCTTGTAGACGGTCGAGCGCGAGACGTCGAGGTCGTCGCGCAGGTCGCGCTTGCTCGTCGGTTCCCGCGCGAGACGGTCCAGCATCTCTGCTCGTTTCATCACCGTCCGAATCGTGCCGTGGAGGTCGCTCTCGTCACCCATGTGCGTCCACCTGTGGAAGGCCGAAGCGGTATTCACCTATTTGTGAGGCGAGTACCCTATTCCTTGCCCCTTAATCGTGCTTCGAAGCTCGAGACGCGTCCGAGTACCTCGGATCAGTTCGAAGTGCTCGGACGGTCTTTCCCGGTCGAATCCTATCCGACCAATTACAGTCAAACGGATCTAGAACTTTCGAGATAGTGCAGGGCCTCCGCATATATGAACGGAAACCGAGACGAGGAAGCGCCGCCCGACTCGACGCTCCTCCTTCGCGCGCTCGAAGACTTGACCCGACAGCAAGCGGTCGACGTACTCGAAGACCCGGTACGCCGGCAAGTGCTTCACGACCTCGACCCGGAGGAAGGACCGGTCGCGCTCTCGGAGCTCGCCGAGCGCTTGGCAAGCCCCGACGTTCGAAGCGGGGCAATCATCCCGACTCAGCCACGCGACGCTGGCCCGACCGGCATCGATTACACCGAGCGCGTCGTCATCCAACTCCATCACGGTCACCTGCCGAAATTGGACGATTACGGACTCGTCGAGTACGACCATCGAGAGAAAACTGTTAGACCCATACCATCTCAGTAGCTTCGGCCCTCCATCCGTTTTTCCCTCTCTCCACTTCTCTCCGTTCGCTTTTCCCTCGACTCGTTACCGCATCAACTCGCCCCCGTTGACGTTCAGGGTCTCTCCCGTGACGAATCCGGCGTCCCGGAGGTAGGCGACCGCCTCCGCGATGTCCGTGGGCTGGCCGTACTGGCCGACCGGAATCGACTCCAGTTCCGCGGCCTTCTCCTCCTCGGTCCTGTCGGCCGTCATGTCGGTCTCGACGTGGCCCGGCGCGACGGCGTTGACCCGAATCTCGGGCGCGAAGTCCCCGGCGTGGCTCTTGGTCAGGCCGAGCAGCCCCGCCTTCGAGGCGGCGTAGTGACACTCGACCGGCGCGCCCGTGTGGCCCAGAATCGAGGAGACGTTCGTGATCGACGGCGTGGGTGCGGGGTCGGAGTCCTCCGCCGATTCGGCGTCGTCTTCCGCCGACTTCCGGAGGTACGGCAGTGCGGCCTTCGTCACGTTGAACGCGCCGTTGACGTTGGTGTCCATCACCCGGTCGAAGTCCGCCGGCGAGAGGTCCTCGGTGTAGACGTGCTGATCGACGCCCGCGTTGTTCACGACGTGGTCTAGCCGTCCGAACGCCTCGACGGTCGCGGCCACGAGA
Source organism: Halobacteriales archaeon SW_6_65_15 (assembly GCA_003023465.1). Lineage (GTDB taxonomy): Archaea > Halobacteriota > Halobacteria > Halobacteriales > Haladaptataceae > Halorussus. The sequence continues at coordinate 7,112 of PXSM01000169.1, forward strand.
TCAGCGGCCTCCTCGGAGTCGCCGACGTCTGCTCGGACCGCGACCGCCTCGGCGTCCGTTTCCTGTTCGATGGCGTCCGTGACGGCCCGCGCGCGCTGGGCGCTCTGGACGTAGTTGACCGCGACGTCGTACCCGTCGCGCGCGAATCGCTCGGCGATGGCCCGCCCGATGCCCCGGGACGAACCGGTGACGAGTGCTGCTGGCATACCCCAACGACCGGACCCCGTGACCTTGGGACTTTTGTCCAGCGGGCGTCACCTCCGAGGTATCCCCGATTCCGGAGACGACCCCGGTCCCGGTTCGGCGGACCCCGGCACCGACCCGGCGGACGCCGACCCGTCACCTAACCCGGACCTCGAGGACCTGCTGGACGAGCTAGAGGAATTCGAAGACACCGTCGATCATCCCGAGGAGCAGGAACGGGTCCGGCGGACGATGCGGATCGCTCGCCGGACGCCGACCCGCCACCTTCGACCGAGTCGTCCGGGGTTTCGACCGCCACGATGTCGCGGAGGCGGTGGTCGGGAGCGTGGTGTTCGGCGCGCTGTTGGTCACCCTCGCCGGAACCGTCGCCATCGTCGTCGGCCTCCTCTACGTGGCCGAGATTCAGCGAGTCGAGATTCACCGGCCGCTGTTCGGGTTCGTCCCGCGGCGACTCGTCGGCGTCGTCGGCGTGTCGTACTTCACGGCGTTCTTCATGATGACCGTCTGGGGACGCGTCGATTGGGCCGACCCGTGGCTGGCGATCTGCCAGACGAGCGTGACGTTCTCCGCGATGGCCATCGGGGCCGCGCTCGGGGACATCCTGCCCGGGTCCTGAGCCGTCGATTCTCGCCCTACGTAAAAATGTGGGAAATTATACTATAGAACACAAAGTATATCCGTGTAGTGCGGGTACTGGTACCTGTTCCCACAGTGGTTCTGGTGAGACGTATGATAGAATGTCCACACTGCGGTTCGGACCTGAATCGGCGAACCAGTTCTCAGACGCTCCGAAACGGCGACCCGCTCGGCGGCAAGTCCACCGGCTCGGAACTCGTATCCTGTCCGGACTGCGACGGTACGATAGACGGCTTCACGGCGCACTGACGCGATAATCGCCCTCTTTTCCCCGGACGAACCTCGATTGCGTACAGCATCGCGCCCGAACCACCGTCCGATCAGATGACGGCAGACCGACCAATCCACCGGTCTGGGTGTCTGCGTGAGCGAAGCGAACGCGGGCTCGGAGGACGCGGTTTGTCCTCCGGTGGATCAAAGGGGGCGCGGCCGGTCGGACCTTCGAAGCCAACTTCAGAGCGCCGACAGCGCCTCGCGGGCGCTCTCGACGGCCTTCTCCTTCTTCGCGGGGTAGGCTTCGACCTTCGCGCGCAGGGTGATGCCCTCGCCGAGTTCCGTCACGCCGCGGTAGGCGGCCTGCTTGTCGAGTCGGAGGAACAGCGAGCAGTTCTCGTCCACCCGGTCGTCCAGTTCGTCGAGCAGTCGGTCGGCGTCGGGAATCTCGGCCACCTTCGAGAGGACGTGGCGCAGCTCGTCGGCGTTCTCGACCCGCGCCGACAGGACGAGGATGCGGTCGCCGTGGTGGCCCTCGCTCGTCGCGCGCTCGATCTCGAACTCCTCGGGGAGGTAGGCCCGTAGGGCCTGCTCGACGCGCTTGTCGTCCTCGGTCGCGTAGCAGAACGCCCGCAGGTCGATGTAGTGAAACGGAACTTCGGCCATTGGCGGTAGCTACGACCCCCGAACTGAAAAAGGCGTTTCGTTCGACTCACCGCGTCTCGGCCGACTCTGGACACCCACCGTCTCGAAGGGACACGGTGCTTCCCCCGGTTCGCGCTACCGTGACTAATCGCCCCGGCGCGCACTGGTGCGACTTCCGTGTCGGACACTCCCCAAATCTAACTATCGAAGAACGAATCGATGCGAAACGCAGATGCGCAGAATCGTTACTCTTCGTCCGCCTCGCCCTCGCCGGCTTCGAGCGAGTCCTCGGGCACGCCGGTCTCCTGCCCGTCCTCGAAGCTGACGGTGTAGGGGCTGTCGCCGAACATCGTGTCCATCACCTGCGTCACTTCACCCTCCTCTCCGTCGTAGTCGCTGTGTTCGTCGTGGAGAACGACTCGGTCCTCCTTCTCGAATGCCATGTTCGGCACTACTCGGTCGGATGTGAAAAAGAGACTGATTTCGTCCCAGTCACGACGACTCAGGAAAGGTTATAGGTTCGCCGTCCGGCCGGTCGAGACGTAGATGGGCGACCAGGACCTCCAGTTCCGTTGCGAGTACGTCCTCGATCCCGACGAGCGCGACGAACTGGGACTGCTCACCGACGACGATTTGGACGACGGGGTCTGGCGATGTCCGCACGAACGCCGCGCGGACGACCGGTTCTGTCCGTTCCACGAGCGACCGAGCGAAGTGGACGACGACCACGTGACCGAAGCGTTTCGCCGGGTCGTCGCGGGAGAGCGACCGACCGCGGAGGACTCGAAGAACGCCAAGCAGTTCGTCGGCGCGACGTTCGGGACGCTCGAACTCGAACACGTGATCTTGGACAGTGGGGACAGGCGACCCATCGATCTGCGGTACGCCAGAGTGACCGGGGACGTTCGGGCGACCGCCGCTCGAATTCAGAATCCGGTGAACGCGGCCGGACTGGTCGTAGAGGGCGAAACCGGATGCCGAAACGCGACGTTCGAGGACGGGGTCGGGTTGCACCACGCCGTCTTCGCCCGCGAGGCGGCGTTCAGCGGAGCGACCTTCGCGGCGGAGACCGTCTTCGCGGACGCCACGTTCGGCGGCCAGAGCCTGTTTCGACAGACGACGTTCCGTGATGGCGTTCGATTCGACGGGGCGACGTTTCGCGAGAACGCCAAGTTTACGACCGCGACGTTCGGAGGCAACGGCATCTTCCGTAATACCGAGTTCCGAGGCTACGGATGGTTCGACGGAGCGACGTTCGAGGCCGACGCACACTTCCTCAGTGGGACGGCGTTCGAGGGGAAAGCGTGGTTCAAAGGCGTGGTCGTCGAGGGTCTGGCTCGGTTCCGGAACGTGACGTTCGGAGACGAGGCGCGGTTCCACGAGGCAACGTTCGAGGACGTCAGTATTCGACCGACGGGCGAGGGGGACGGGACACTACTAATCGATCTAAAAGAGTCCGACATCGTGGAGGGGTCAATGGACCAGAGCGACGGCCTCCGAACGATCTACGACGTCGAGAAAGCGACTCTCGGCGACGTCGCCGTAAACGCCGACGCAGAACCGCTCGCACATCTCGACGTGTTCGACACGACGTTCGACGGATTCGACTTCGGTCGCCGGGAGCACCGCGAGAGCCTCGAAGCGTCTGACTGGGCGATTCACGAGATCGTGACGGACGCCGATGAGGGCGTCCGAAGTGACGCCGACCCGGAACGGTCGGACGCGAGCGGGCTCGAAGTCACCTACCTGAAAGCGAAGAACGGCGCGAAACGGGTGGGCTACGACAAAGCGGCGGCGGAGTTCTTCCGCCGGCAGATGATACATCGTCGCCGAGCGCACGGCCGTCGCGCACTGACGGCGGATAACTGGTGGACGAGGACGAAGGCCGCAGGACGGTGGGCAGCCAACGGTCTGTTCGGTCTGGCCGCCGGACACGGCGAGCGTCCGTCTCGCGTCGTCGGCCTGTCCATCACCGTCGTGCTGGCGTTCGCCGCACTCTTCGCGGTCCTCTGGAGCGGAACGCCGCCGTACGGCCACTCGGCCGGTTTCCTGCTCTTGAGCCTCGAGTCGTTCGTCACGCTCGTACTCGGTGGTGCCGCCGAGGTCCGGAACCCGTGGTGGCTCCGACTGGTCGCCGAAGTCGAGGGGTTCGTCGGCGTCTTCCTCGTTGCCCTGTTCGTGTTCACGCTCACGCGATCTATCGAACGCTGAAGCGAGCGAGTGAGAAACGCCGTTTCCGATACCGCCGCATCGCCAACGTTCAGAGAACGGTATATAATTCTTTGAGATTCTATAACGTGTCTTTAGAAGGTGTATATATTTCTTTGGAGCGTCGCGGGGGTATCGAAATCGTTTCCTCGAATCGGAGGCAGAGTCCGTCCGAAGGCTTATTCGGTCGGCCGCACAACCCTCGGAGTATGACTACGTCCCGTACGTCCGGTCTCTGGCCGCGTTCGCCGCCAGCATCGCCGTCTCCTCGTCGCCGCGATGACGACCGTTGACGACCTGTGGTACCTCGCCACGCAGGCCGAGCAGCAGGCCGAGCAGGTCCACCACCGACTGACCGACGCCCACGAGGAGTTCCTCGAACGGACCCACTCCCGGCGCGTCTCGCGCTCGCGGTTCCGGACCCTCGCCGAGCGAATCTGCGAGACCGGGGCACCCTACGGCGCGCACTCGGTCGTCTATCGACCCTCGGGCGAGCTACTGCTGGTCTGGCACGCGGGCGTGGACATGTGGGTCGTCCCCGGCGGCGAACCCGACTCCGGCGAGTCGTTCCGGGAGGCCGCGGCGCGCGAACTCGCCGAGGAAGCCGGGGTCGAACCCGGCGCGGAGGTGACCTACGACGGGCTGGCGATGTCGGTCCGCGTGGAACTCCGCTGCGACGACCACGCGACGTGGGGTCTCCTCCCGCTGTTCGAGGCCGGAGCCGAGCCGACCGTGACCCCGACCACCGACGACCCCGACGGCGAGATCACCGACGCCCGGTGGTTCGACGACCTCCCCGAGAACACTCGCGACCGCGAGGACCTGCTGGCGTGGCGCGAGTTCGCTCTGGAGTGAGTCACCGATAAATCGAGCGAAGACGGCGTTAAACTGGAGTATATCGGCGTTGAACCGGAGCGAGTTGCCGTTAATTTTGAGAGCCGAAGTTTATTGGCATTGCGTGCGTCCGTTCAGCCCAGATACCCGAGTGCGGCCCGTACCGCGTCTCGGAGTTGGGGGAGGGGCCGTAATCGAAGAGATCGGTATCGAGGAGAACAGAATGTCACTTTACGAACTGGTAGTCGAACGATGATAGGCGAGCAACCGACGAACGAACGGCCGACGAGGGGAGAAGCGACGAGCGAGCAGTTGACCGGCGAACCGTGGGACGACGCCACGTTGCTCTCGACGGGAACCGAACTCGAATACGACGACGCCGACGAGTCCTACCGGCTTCGACTCGACGAGACCGAACAGTCCATCAGCGTCGCCGTCGTGGGTGCCGTCGCGGCGGTGGCCGAGACCGACCCGCTGGAGCTCCGACCGCTCCGCGAGTCGATAGACCCCGACGCACTCGACGACCTGTTCGCCCGGACGCGCGGCGGACTCACCCGCGAGTCGGGGCGCGTCGAGTTCTCGTTCCACGACTACCGAGTGGTCGTGGACGCCACCGGAGTGATAGAGATTCACCCGTCGGAGTGAGACGCGGCCTTCTCGCAAATTTTCGGATATCTCCTACGTCAACCCTGTGAAACGCCGTCGGAGCCGTGCGAGACGCCTTCGCGCGCCTCGGCTTTCATCCGTCGGAGGGCGGCCCGCGCGTTGCTCGCGTCGTAGCCGAACAGCACGTCCTCGGCGTAAGCGTCGGCGACCTCTGCGGCGTGGATCAGGTTGTCCACGTCCACGTCCACCGCGTAGAGTTCGACGCTGAACGGAGCGTCGAGCGCGTCCTCGAACCCGCTGGCGATGGCCTCCAGCCAGTAGGTCGTGGTGTAGGCCATGTCGTACAGCGGGACGACGAACTCGTCCACGTACTCGGCGAGGGCGTCGAGGTCGAGTCCGGCGCGCTCGTAGAGGTGACCGGGATACGGGTCGGGATAGAGCGTGAAGTACGTCTTCCCCGGAATCCGGTCGGCCGCCTCGGCGACGAACTCGGTCACGACGCTCGCGCGCCACGCGAAGCGGTCCTCGAACGTGCTCTCCTCGAATTGTCGGGTGCACCTGTCGCAGTGGCAGTACTCCGCCCGGGGGAAGCCGACGTCGTCGAGGCGCACGTCGGGGTTGACCTCGGCGCAGTCGGCGACGATTTCTAGGACGCCCTCGCGGTAGTCCTCGCGGGTCGGACAGACGTAGGCCCAGTCGAAGTAAGGCCGCTCGCGGGTGGCAGGTTCGCCCTCGTCGCTGACCGGCGCGAGGTCGGGATTGGCCTCGACGGCCGCGTTGTCGCCGAAACACGACACCATGTTGACCCCCTCGGCCAGCGGCTCTGCCGACCGGCCGGTCACGTCCTTGACCTCGTAGAAGCCCACGTCGAACTCCGACCACCCCAGCTCTTCCTCGTTGCGCGTGACGACGCCGTACATACCGCCCCGTTGGCGAGCGCGCGGGGTAAGTCGTTCGCTCTCGCGGTGGGGTCCGAAGGCGGGAACGAGCGATTCAGGGCGCAGATGGCTTAGAGCCGCTCCGCGCGCCGATTATCCATCACCGTCACCTTGGCCGCCGTCCTGACCGTTGCCGTCTCCGTCTCCATCACCTTGATCGTCGCCTTGGCCGCCGTCTTGTCCGTCGCCCTCTCCGCCGTCGTCACCTTCCTCGGCGATACCCCGTTGGCAACCCTGAGGTAGGCTCGCGTTCTGGGCTTCGGGTTCGTCCACCGACCCGACCGACCAGTTGGACGCCGCACCGCGGATTATCAGCGCTTCCTCCGCGGACCCGTTCTCGACGGTGATGGCGGGGTCCTCGTCGTCGGATCGGGGATCGAACGCGTCTCCGTCGTCGGCCTCCTCGCCGAGCGAGGTGTTTCCGCAGACGTACGCCGCGTCGATGCGCAGTTGGTCGATGACGACTCCGGAGACGGTGGCGTTCCGGGTCCACTGGCGCTCGATGGTCCGCCCTTCCACGTCGGGGTCGAAGAAGTCGCCGCCCGGAACGTCGAGCACCGACTTGTTGCGCACGATGAGCGTCGTCGCGGTCACGTTCAGGAGGCGACCCCGGTTGATAACGAACCGACCGACGGTCACGTCCTCCACCGTGACGTTCTCTCTGGCTCCGTCCTCCGTGGTGACGTTCTCGATGACGACCTCCTGGACCGTCGCGTTCCGGACCGTGGAGTCCCGAAGCAACCACGTCTGGACGGTCACGTTGTCCAGCGAGACCTCGTACTGTGCGGCGTCCCCGGACGGGTGCACCGCTTCGGTGCGGTCGAGCGACGCGTTCGATTCGACGCCTACGGCCGGACCGAAGCCACCCACCAGGAGCAGCATCGAAAGTGACACTGCGAAAATTACTCGCGGGTTCATCTCCCCGTAGCGTACGCCGAGACTTCGGATAAACGAAAACGACCGTTCTGATAGTTTTCCGGCGTAACGGAACGTTTCGAGGGGGTTAGCGCCCGCTTATTCGGTTTTAGCTGCGAGCGGCCGATTCTCGACCGAAATGGGCGACGCCCGACTGCGGGAGGTCCTACTCGACGCTGATGTGAGCCGCGAAGTCCTCGCGAACGATGGTCTCGCAGTAGTCGCACCGAACGCCGTCGTCCAGCACCTTGAACCCGGTCTCAACCGGCTCGTCGGCGTTGGTGATGCAGTTGTGGTTCGGACACGAGAGGACGCCCACCACGCGGTCGGGGCGTTCGAGGTACTGCTTCTCGACGACCTCGTACTCGCGGATGATGTTGATGGTCGCCTCGGGCGCGATGAGCGACAGCACGTCCACTTCGTCCTGACTCAACTCGCGGTCCTCGACCTTCACGATGTCCTTGCGACTCATCTGGTCGCTCGGGACGTTCATGCCGACGCTGACCGTCTCGCCCGACGCGCCGTCGATGCCGAGGATGGCGAGGACGTTGAGCGCCTGCCCGGCCCGGATGTGGTCGATGACGGTTCCCTCCGGAATCTTGCTGACGCGGAGTTGCGGGTCGCTCATCGGTCTCCCTCCAGCATGAGGTCGAGTAGTGCCATCCGCACCGGCACGCCGTTGTGAGCCTGTTCGAAGTAGCTCGCGTACTCGGTGTCGTCCACCTCGGACGCGATCTCGTCCACGTG